>CAYPWB010000130.1:0-14395 GCA_964414315.1 uncultured Planctomycetaceae bacterium
CAGCAACGGTTCGACGCCCTCGACCGTGCCGAGCAAGCGCGCTTGCGTCAATTGCACAACGACCTGGCAACGGCGCCCGACCCCGAGGCGCTGCACGCCGTCGCGCTTCGCTACTACGATTGGCTCAAGGCGCTGCCGCCCATTGCGCGGGCGGAACTGGTCGAGCTTTCGCCGGACGCCCGGGTCGGAAAAGTAGAGAGTATTCTGGCGCAACAGGCAGTGGAACGGATTCGCAGGCTGGACCCCGAGGGAGCACGTATCCTTGGGGCCTGGCTGGCCGGTCTCACCGACCGGATGATCGACGCGCTGCCCGAGCCGGTCCGGGCGAGGGTTCGCCAGGAGCCCGACCCGCAGCGGCGGCGCGCCCTGTTGTTCATGAGCCTCCAGGGGCCCCGATCCTCCGACGGCTTCCGACACTCGATCGATCAATTGCTCGACGACCGCGACCTGGCGGAACTGCGGTCGAAGCTTCCGGAAGAGACGCGGTCGGAACTGGAACGGCACCCTGTGGCGGAGCAGTGGCGGATCGTGCGTGGTTGGATTCCGCAACTGTTTTGGCATCGCTTCGGGAGTCGTGGATCACGGGGGCTGTTTCCCGAAATGGAGGACCGAACCCTGATCGAGTTCTTTGAAAACGACCTGGACGACGTAGAACTCGACCGGTTGCTGGCCCTGCCGGCCGAGGAAATGCAACGGGAGTTGCAGCAGCTTTACTGGCAGCGCAGCAAGGGGCGGCCCATGCCCGGCTTCCGACGGCCCGGGCCACGCGGCCCCAGGCCGCACCCAAGCGGTCATCACTCTACGGAAGACTTACCACCTCGCGGCAGTTCCCCGAGGAGGCAGCCCTGATCGCGCCGGCATTCAAGTAGGACCGCCCTGCCGCTCGGCGGTACGCACGGACCAGTGCAGCACCCTCATTGGAGCACGATGGGACGACGCCGGTTAACCGCGCGGTCCTATTGAAGGCATTCATTGGGTCTGGTATTGTCAATAGGTATTCGCTGCCGCTGGACGCAACTCCCGTTATCCGAGGTGATGCCGTGCAAACTGGATGTCGTCTTGTCCGTTGGTCCCGCTGGGGGCTGTTCTGTTCGCTACCTTTCCTTCTGGCTCCGGCGACCTCGGCTGCTGAACGACTTCCGATGGAGCCGGGCTACGCCGACCAGGCCGAGCGTATCCGGGCCGCCACCGGCTATCGAGGCGGCCTGATCGTCCACCTGGGCTGTGGCGATGGACGGCTGACCACGGCGCTGGGCGCAGGAAGCCACGCCGTCGTTCAGGGGCTGGACTCTGACCCGCTCCTGGTTGCCGAGGCTCGCGCGTATATCCGCCGGCTCGGACGATACGGACAAGTATCGGTCAGTGGCTTCGACGGCAAACAGCTTCCCTATGCCGACAACCTGGTCAATCTTGTCGTCGTGTCGGAAGGCGGCAGCCGGGTGGCGGACGAGGAGATCCAGCGGGTGCTCCGTCCGGGCGGCACGGCGTGGTACGAATCCGAAATCGAAAGTCGAAGGGCCGAAGCTCGGACGCAGGAGGCCGGCACCGATCGGCGCAAGGTGGTCAAACCGTGGCCGGAAGAACTCGACCATTGGACGCACTTTCTGTACGACGCCAGCGGAAACGCCGTTTCCCGCGACCAGCGGGTCGGACCTCCGCGACGGTTGCAGTGGGACGGCGGGCCGCGTTGGAGCCGGAGTCATGAAACCGACATGAGCCTGACAGCGGCCGCGATCTCAGGCGGACGTATCTTCTATACGCTGGACGAGGGGCCGATCGGCGTCCACGAGACACCGCGCGACCGGCGGCGGCTGCCCGACCGGTGCTCGTTGGTCGCCCGCGACGCCTTCAACGGCATTGAACTCTGGCGGCGGCCGCTGCCCGACTGGGGCAGCGCCGCGTGGGATAACGCCCGATGGAGATGGGGAAAAACCGACCAGTTGTGGTCCTCGCCGCTGACCTTGCCGCGCCGGCTTGTGGCCGACGGCGACCGGGTCTATGTTACCCTGGGCTTCCGCGCCTGTGTTTCCGAACTGGATGCTTCCACGGGAAAGACGTTGCGCGAATTCCCAGAGACCTTCGCCGCGGAAGAAATCGTCGTCAGCCGGAACATTCTGGTAGCACGCGTTCGCGAGCTATCCTCCGATGCGGGCGGCGAGTCGATCGTGGCGATCGGGATCGATTCCGGTAACGTCTTGTGGCGCAAGCCGGTCGCAGCCGTCGCGCACCTTACCCTGGCCGTTCACGATGGGCGAGTGTGCTTTCACGACACGAGCCGCCTGGTGGCGCTGGAACTTCGCACCGGCAAGTTGCTGTGGCAAACGGAAGCCCGGCCCGCAGCCCAGCGCAGGATCGCCGAGGGCACCTTGGTGATGGCCGAGAACACCGTGATTTTCGCCGGTGCGCCCGGCGTGGAGGCTCGCCGCCTGTCCGACGGCCGGCTGCTGTGGCGCACCAAGACGAACACCAGCTTCCGCGGGATGCCCGACGTGTTCGTCATCGACAGTTTGGCCTGGGCCGGCACGCTCACCACGACGGGTTTGGATTTGCAGACGGGTGAAGCAGTGCGCGAGATCGATCCCGGCCATCTCTTCACCGCAGGGCATCATGTCCGTTGTTACCGCGGCAAGGCGACCGAAAACTACCTGCTGTGGTCGAAGCGGGGCGTCGAGTTCCTCGATCTGCACTCGGACGGCCACCGGCGGCACGACTGGGTGCGGGGCACGTGCCGCTACGGAATCATTCCGGCAAACGGCTTGTTGTACGCGCCACCCGACCCCTGCTTCTGCTACCCCGGCGTCAAGCTCACCGGGTTCACCGCACTGGCCGGGGCCGACACGACGGCCCACGCGAGAGCACCGTCGGCCACGACCCTGAGGCCGCAGCCGGGCCCCGCCTATACGATGGTCTCCACATCGGAAGGCTCCCAGACCGGCACCGCCGCGGCGTCGTCCGATTGGCCCACGTATCGGCACGACAGTGCTCGCAGTGGAGCGGTGGGCACGCCCGTGCCGGCTGAGATAGCACCGATTTGGCAGACTGAATTGCACGGCAAGTTATCGCCGCCGGTCGTCGCGGCCGATCGTTTGTTCGTCGCCGAAATCGATACGCACTGCGTGACCTGTCTCGATGCCGACGACGGCTCGCGGCTGTGGAGCTACACGGCCGACGGCCCCGTCGACTCGCCGCCCACAATCCACGATGGCCGTGTCGTGTTCGGCTGTACGGACGGGAGCGTGTATTGCCTGCGGGCAACCGACGGAGAACTTGTGTGGCGTTTCCACGCGGCCCCCTCGAATCGGCGAATCGTGTCGTACGGCCGCCTCGAATCGGCCTGGCCGGTGCATGGCAGCGTACTGCTCGAGCGCGGCATCGTCTACTTCGCCGCCGGACGCTCTTCGTATCTGGACGGCGGCATCCATCTCTACGGCCTCGACGTCGCGACGGGCGAAGTCCGCTACCGCACGCAACTGGATAGTCCCGAGCCGGATCTGAGCGTTCCCAGCGCCCGCGCCCACGACATGGAAGGCAGCAAGAACGACATCTTGGTCAGCAACGGCGAAAAACTATACTTGACACAAAACGTTTTCGACCTGGAACTGAATCCGGTTGAAGCTCCTCGGATCGCCCAGTGGGGCGCCAGGCAGACCGACCTGCATTTGGTCGCCACGGGCGGGTTTTTGGACGATTCCGGATTCGATCGGCTGTTCTGGATGTACGCGCGACGTTGGCCGGGGCTGTACGTGGCCGACAGGACCTCGAAGGCCGGGCAGATTCTGGTATTCGACGACGCGACCACGTACGGCTTGCACACCTTCGACACCAAGTTCAGCCGCAGCCCTTACTTCGCGTTCGGCACGGAAGGGCATACATTGTTCGCCGACGACAATGCCAACGAACCCGTGCTCCTCGACCAAGCGGCCCGGCGGGAAAGGGGATCGATGTCGCGCAGCCAGCCGCCGAAATGGTCTGTCACGATTCCCGTGCGGGCACGCGGCATGGTGCTGGCGGGCGACACCCTATTCCTGGCCGGTCCGCCCGACGTCATCGAGCCGGACGATCCCCTTGCGGGCTTCGAAGGGCGCGCGGGCGGACGATTGTGGGCCGTATCGACCACCGACGGCGAGAAGTTGGCTGAATACCGACTCGATGCGCCGCCCGTTTTCGATGGACTGATCGCCGCCCGGCAGAAGCTCTACATAACGATGATCGACGGCACCGTATCGTGTTGGAGTGCCCCGGAGGACGACTGACGGAGATTCGATGCTGACCGGTCGGCAGACGCGGGCGGTTTTCTCCACCGCGTAACGAGGCAGCCTCCCCGGCACGGTAGCCTCCCGCCGTCAATCGGTAGTCACCTTCACATCCTTGAACATGAACGGGTTGTCGCTCAGCCGCAACGCCTTGCCGCTGGCGGTGGTCACGTTGCTCAGAATCACTTCCTTGGTTCTGACATAGGGAAACTCCTCCACGTAGGAATCGTCGGTCCTACGCCGGTTGAAATTCGCGAAAATGGCGGGGCCCCGGTAGTTCTCCGGATGGCTCGAATCGTCGATGTGGAGCGTGTCGATGGTGATGCGTTCCGGCATGTAGCAGGTGTAGCCGAAATTGTGCTGCCCGGAGTACGAGCCGCCGATCAGGCTGGCGGTGGTCGGCCTGCCGCCTGCGGGCACGAAAACGCAGTTGCGAATGACGAACTCTCCCCGCCACGTGCTGCCGTAGTCGGGACGCAGGTTGACGAAGTTCCTTCCATAGACGGTGGTGTCTTCCACCGTGAGAATCCCACTGCCGATGGCGTTGATGCCTTGATGCCCCAGGGTCGAGTTGCGGATGGTGGCGTTGGCAACGCCCATGTGGGCGTCGAACCGGGAAAAGGTGCAATGGTCGAGCAGAAGATTCTTGCAGTAGTTCGACCCCATGATTCCCCAGTACCGGCCGTCCTTGATGTCATTCGTCTGGCGACAGTTGACGAATGATACGTTCACTGCCCGGTTCAGGGAGATGTCGTAGCTGCCCATGGAAACCGGAACTCCGGCCGAGCCGATGGTCCGATACGTTTTGCGCCCGGTCAGGGTGGTGTTCTTGACCGTTACATGAGCGCAAGTGGCGACATTGATGAAACCGCCGTAGGGTGCGCCTTGGTCCCCTTCGTCGGTAACACGGTGTTCCAGCCCATCGACGAGAACATTGGAACGCCGGATGGCGATGCCCCGGCTGTAATAGGTGTATTTCGATTCGGCGTTGTTGGCAATGGTGGTGAAACGTCCTCCCGTAATGGTCAGCGTCGTGTCGTCGACAGGATGGGCGGTGATGCTCGTGATCCGGTCGAAATCCCAGATGATCGGGGCGTTCCCATCCACATTGCCGCCCTCGTCTGCGAGGAAGACATCCGTTTGCGAAGACCCGTTGTTGCGGTTCGCCCCGAAACGGATGTAACGCCTTACGTGGGAGTTGGTGACGGCAATCAGGCACGTTCCGGGCAACGAAACTGCGATCTTTTCCTGATTCCTCTTCAGGAAAGATATCCCCTCAAGTTGGAATGGTTTCAAGCTGGAACTCACCAGGAAGACATGGGCCCTATGGTTTTGAACGTTGGTATCGTCGATGATGAAATCGGCCGTGCCGAAATCGGTATTGGTCTGGATGACCGCCGTGCGGTTCTTCCCGCCGATGTAGTAGGTGGCGTCTTCATCGGCTTTCACAGGAAGCCCATGCTGATTGGCAAACGCATGAGCCTCGGCGATGGCGTCGATATCGTCGGTTTTGCCGTCGCCCTTGGCACCGAAGTCGCTATAGCGGACCACGTCCGGCGGCGGCGCGGCCCGTGCGGGCAAATCCGGCCCGCCGATGCCCAGCGCGACCGCTGCTATTGCCATGCTGAACTTGACTGCCGCCGCAGCATATCGCCGCCGAGCCAGGGCTACTCCACTCAAGCGTCTTTCAGATGTCGAACGCATGAAAACCTCTTCCTCGCTATTTGTTGAACACGCGAGGGGGGGACCGTCCCATTCTCGCGGGCTTGTCAACGGGGCGATTGGACACATCGCCCTTTGCGCCGCGAGAATCGGCACCGTCCCCCCCCGGAAACAGTTTCACCGGGCTCAATACTCGCGGTCGGTGATGATGCCCGGCATCGGAACCGGGTACTTGCCGTCAGCGTCGGCCTGGACGGGCGCGGGCGAGTCGTCGGTCCACTGGTCGAGCCCCGGCGCGTACTCGTCGGAGCTGTTGAGCATCTCGTCGAGGGTAATTTCCTTAGCCGTGTGGGCCGCTTTGCGCCCCAACGAGCTGACCAGGCTTGCCATCACGCCGTTTTCCACTTCGCTGTAGGGTTTGTCGTCGCGAATGGCGTCGATCAAATCGTTCCATTCGTTCTGGTACGGGTTGCCCTCGCCGGCCGGAATCTCGGACTGCCAGAGTTTCTTGGCGTTGTCGACATTTTGGCCGTGGAACGTGCTGGAGGGCGCGCCGCAATCGCCCGAACGCGAGGCCACGGCACAGCCCTTGGTGCCGTGCAGGGCGCTGGAGAAGTTGGTGTGGGCGCCGGGCATGCAGCGGCCGTTGAGGAACAGCTTGGCGCCGTCGGCGAAGGTGTACTCGACGGCGTATGAGTCGAAGTTCTGATCGACCCAGTTGCCACGGTAGTGGCGTCCGCCCAGCGCCTGCGCCTTCACCGGCCAGGCGTCCTTCATCCAGCAGCAGTGGTCGACCACGTGGATGTAGAAGTCGTTGTAGCAACCGCCGCTGGCCCAAATGAAAGCGTGGAAGCGTTGGATTTGCCAGAGCAATTCACTCGGGTTGCCGGGCCACTTCTCGGTGAACGCCGACCCGATCGGGCCGTGCATGCGGTACGCGCGCATGGTGACCAGATCACCGATTTCGCCGTCCTGGACGCGTTTTTGAAGTTGCTGGAGGTTTCGGGCATGGTGCGACATGAGCCCCACGCCGACCTTCAGATTCTTGGCCTCCGCTTCCTTGCCCGTTTCGAGAATACGGCGCGACGTGGGGCCGTCGGTCGTCAGCGGCTTCTCCATGAAAACGTGGAGGCCCTTATCGACGGCTGCGCGGAAATGTGCCCAGCGGAAGGCGGGCGGGGTTGCGAAGATGGCGATGTCGCCCGGCTTCAGGCATTCCAACGCGTGCTTGTAGCCGTCGAGGCCGACGAACCGACGATCTTCGGGCACGTCGACCCGGTCGCCAAAGCGGTTCTTGAGGTTGTTGTAGCTGCCGTTCAGTCGCCCCTCGAACGCGTCGGCCAGGGCGACGACCTTGACGGGGCCCCGCTGCACGGAAAGGGCGTCGGCGGTCGCACCGGTCCCCCGCCCGCCGCAACCGACCAGCGCCACCCGGAGCGTGTTGTCCTCGGCGGCGTGGACATGGGGCACGACCACGCCGGCCAGTGCGCCGGTCGCGGCCACTCGGCCCGTGTGCTTCAGGAAGTCGCGTCGCGACGCGGTATGACCTGCAGACTCACTCATGATAGCTCTCCTGGTAGGGGGTGAATGGCGGGATGCGTGCGAAGCGCGGGCACGTGCCCGGCCCGGCGGTTCGGCCGACCGAGCTTCCGCTTCGGGAATTATCGTCGCCCGAGGGGGCCGATGCAAGTGGGCGGCTCCGGCGGCCACCTTTCTGTACGATGTGTCTCAATCGGCCGGCATTTCCGCAGGGCGGCCCTCTTCATCGGCTTCCATGACGGTGCGGGTCGGCCCGGCCGGGACGCGCGGCTGTGGCAGGCCGGCTTGCGGCGCCGGCATCACCCGGTCCAGCCCCAGGGCCGTCCGCATGGCCTCAAGCCCCGCCTCCCGGCCCGTCAGGCTGTAGCCGCCCGTGGTGATGTGATCAAGCCGTGCCGGGGGCGGGCGGTAGCCGCGGCCGCCGATGGGCGACCAGCGGGCGTAGTCGGCCGTTGCCCACAGCAGGTTCGCCGCGTGCAACACGAGGTTGTGGTTCCGCGCGATGTCGCGAAGCGTCAGGTAGTTCAACTCCAGAAGCTGCCCGGCCCGCTCGCGGTCGAGCGCGGGGTCCTTCTCGGCGGCCTGGCGGGTGAGGGCGTCGAGGGTCGCTTGCAACTCGGTGAAGTTCAGGCCCATGCGCAGGAAGGCGATTCGGGCCTGCACGTCGTCCTCGCCGGCTGCGGCCCGCTCGGCCGCGTCGAGCAGCTTGCGCAAGCGGCCCACCGCGGCGGCGTCGTAGTTTCGCTCCGGGTCGGCCGTAATCTGCTCCGCTTCAAGGAAGTACTGCTTGACCGCCTCGGCCCCCTCGCCGAAGCCGGGCCGGCAGTAGCTGTCGAGGATTTCGTCGGGCGTCAGGTGGGGATTCCAGTTCAGCCGCGCCGCGGCGTAGTAGTTCAGCCCGTGAACCGACCAGTGATGCTGCACCGAGTCGAAGTCGGTGGCCAGCATGCCGCGGTCGGCCATGAACTGCATGGTTTCGGCAAGCTGGTCGACCATGACGTGCAGCATGCCGTCGCGCCGTCCGGCCAGCAGGATGTTCGGCCGCCAGTAGATGCGTTTCGCCCCGGCCTGCCGCCATCCTTCCCAACCTTCCGTTCCGCTGGGCACGTACCGCACCACCAGGTTCGGATGCACCCGTTCCCGCACCGGCGGCGTGCTCCAAAGGCTGTACGCCTCGGCCAGAAACAGCACATCGGGATGGACCTTCGTGACGCGCTCGGCAATCTGGTTCCAGTACCACACCATGCGATCGGTCAGCGCCGGATACTCAATTTCGTGCCGTCGCGACTGGCCGACCTTCTCGAACACCAGAAAGCGAACCGTCGGCGCCTCCGGCGGGTCGAGCCGCTTGCAGGCCTCGCACATGCAGTGGCTCGAATAGCCGCCGTCGTTCGGGCTGAGGGAGACGCACCGCAACACCGGGTTTTCGTCGAGCCGGGCGACGATGTCGGCGGCCACGAACTCGATCAGCGCCGGATTCGACTTGCACAGCCGCCAGCGATTGCCCACGCCGGCCTGGCTGCGGGTGCCGTCGGCCTGCAAGGCGAACCACTCGGGATGCTCTTCGCCGTGCTCCTCCCATCCGCCGCGCAACCCCGCGCCCGCATGGCCGCCGCCGATGCCGATGTTGCCCCCCAGCCGGTGCCACGTGGTCCAGCCGGCGTCGCCTTCCATCGCCCGGGCTTGCCGCGCCGCCTCGTCCCACTCTTCGCGGGTGAGTTGCAGGCGAGCGAGGCCGGTGAGCGAGCGGTCGGTCATGCGGGCAATGCGGATCCGCCGCTGGCCGATGGGCGGGGCGAATCGCACGTCGAACGGGCCGGCGGCAACCGTTTCGCGCTTTGGAACGACCCGGCCCGTTTCGCCCGGCCACAAGTACCGCACGCCGAGCGATTCCAGCAGCTCGATCACCGCGTGGCGCGTACCGGCGTTGTCGCTTTCGGCCGCCGGACCGAGCAGCGTCAGCACGTTGCCGTGTGTCTTCATCACAATGCCGCCGGGGCCCAGCCCCTCGCTTGTGATGCCCAGCCGGCGGGCGGCCTCGCCTTCGCCCACCAGAATGAACGTATCGTGCCCGCCGTGCTGCCGGAAGGCAAGCCGACCGCCTTCGACCGTTGCCGGGCCGAGTTCATCTTCGCGACGGATGTCCAGCCGAGCGCCGGACATCAGCGCGAGATGATCCGCTAGCATCCGCGCCGCCCCCGCTTCGACCGACCGCGGCCCCGCCTCGGCCGGCAATACGATCATTGCCCGCGCCCGGCTGTTCTCGATGAGGACCACCTCGCCCGCCGGTGCGCAGGCGGCGATGAGGCATAGGGTGGCAGCGAGGAGTGGGAGGCGAGTGAGCATGGCATGCAAGTAACGTTACTGTTGCCGCAACCACACAGCGACCGAGAAGATCATCGTCAAAGGGTTCGGAACCCCGACCGCCAACCGCAGTTGCGGCGACGAAGGGGGTGACCGGCCGCTGGCGAGCGTTTCGGCGTCGACCGGCGGGGCGTTGAAATGCAGATGGGACGGTGGATGGCCGGGATTGCATCCCAGTCGCCCTTTCCAGAGACGCAGCCAGTCTTCCATCGGATCCTGGTGGCCCGTCTTCAGGTCGAACTCCCATCGCAGGTGGCTCAAGCCGTTGTCACCGCCCGGCATGTTGGAAAGGCGAAAGTACGCTGCGCGTATCTCCACCAAGGGGATACCGTCGCCGGGCGAGAAATGTGCTATCCGCTCGAAGGGGACCGAATTCTCCGGAAAGCGGCTCAAAGGACGCAGCACAAAAAAGAAGGAAGCCTGTCCGCCACCGATAATACTCAACGGAATGGTTGCCCGCTCGGCACGGGCCGAATTGCTCGGGAACAGACTATTCGCTTCAATTCCCGGAACACCGGCGGCGATCGCCAGCCAATCCCGTCTCTCCTTCTTGATCCGTTCGACTTCGAACAGATTCCCGCCAGGGGCATCGCGATCAAAGACCGATGCATCCTTCATACACGCGGCAAACACCTTGGTAACGTCGTCAAGTTGCATGATTGCGCTGTGGCCTCAAGCTTCATCCGGCACATTGGCCTCGACCCAGTTCTGAATGTCCTGTTCGGACGGCGGGGTGCCGGGTAGTCGCGACAGGATCCCCTGTACCGCGACTGGCAGGTGGCGATGCAACCGCTCATAGGTGGTCTTTGAGAACATGGAAAGCATGGTAGACGCGTCGAAGATCCGCGGCCCGATGAACGAGGCGATGTCCGGCGCATGCTGCTGGAAGGGTTTGAAATCGGCATGGCGGATTACCAGCAATGAGCCAGGCGGCGCCGAAATCGGCCGCCGCCAGCCGTTCAAGCACGGCCCCACCGTTTGAGTCGATGCCTGTTGCAGAAGAAGCATCCAAAGCTGCTCCTCGACTGGCCCGGAGTCATCGCAAGGGGTGTCTTCCTCTGTAACGCTCGGCAGCCGCGTCGCCACGAGTTTCGCCAACACGGCGCGATCCTCCGGAGCATCTGACACAAGTACCGGATAGACGGCCATATCGTCGAGCGCGGCCAAGAAGCCGAGCAGCGCCCGCACGAGATCATCCTGCTGGTCCCACAAAAGGACGTGGATGCCGCGCCGTTCGGCACCGATGGAGAAGGCAAGTTGTTCTGCGATCGACATGCTAAGCCCAAGCCTTCTTCTTTCTCAACTGATATTTCGAGAGAGCGGATTTCGCCAACGGATGTACGAGCAACTCCACGTCGGCGTTCTTAGGCTCGGCGACGAGCAGCCCGATGGGCGACCGCAGCAAGGTTGCCGCTTCCCCCAGCCCCGTCTCCCGCGCCGAGATTTCGTCCAACAGAGCAAGTTCCTTCGCCGAATAGTCCTGATACGCAATCTGGGCGTCCTGGATGACCTTGCGAGCATCGGTCGGTTCAATGCGATGGTGCCGCGCCAAATAGGCCTCTTTGCACGCGTCGATGAGGAATTGCACGAAAGTCCGGAGAATGCCGCCACTGAAGTGCGCAAGCAAGCGAAGGCTTTCCTCTTGAATCAGCGCGTCGATTCCAGCATTCTTGACGATACTCAGGTAGATCGGATGAATCGGCCCCGACAACAAATCTGGAATGGGAACGGGGTACAGCATCACGGGCCGTCCCCATTTCGATTCCACAGAATACCGCAAACTACCGAGAGTATGCTCGAATGGGGCTGTCATCACAATTGAAGCCCGAATTCGGTTCCAATGCGGAACCGCGCGCACCAGAACGTCTTCGGCCGCCGCGGGATCACGAATTTTGTCGACGTGATCGACCACCAGCAGCGGCGCAGCGCCCCGAATCTGCGATGTGAACCAGTCGAGCAGCTTGTTCAATAGATTGACGAGGCTGTCGGGAACCAGGCCGAAACGATCGGAGGGGTCAGAAACCGCTTCATGCTGGGCCGCTTTGCCCAGCACGAGCCCCAGCGCTTTGTTGGGTTCGTCCAGAAACACGGGAAATCCCATGCCTCCGAATTGAAAGACGACTCTTCTCTCATGTTCAAGTCGCTTGCCCCCCAGCCAGTCGATCAGTCGAGCCAGTATCTCGTCACGCAAGCGCAGTAATTCGCGCTGACCTCGACTGAAGCGCCGAGTCTGACTCCAACAATCCCGAAAGATGGTCAAGAATACGCCAGTCGCTCCGCATCTTTCGGGATGCTCTTCTTGCTCCAGGTCGCAGTAGACCGTGAACTCATTCTGGGCTTCCTTCTGATCCTGAAAGAACCGCCACAGTTCCGAGGACTTACCGACCCCGATTTGCCCCGTTACCAGGACACGGGCCTTGCCCCGACGGCTCGTCACCTCCAGAGCAAGCCGCCTGTGAAACCCTTCGGCACGGCGTTCGTAACGCGTTTCCCCTTCACGACGTCCGGGGCCCGCCCGTCGCTCGGCGTTCAGGCGGCCGAGGACTGTTCGTAATTGCTGAAGATCGGATAAGGGGGGGGGCATTGTTCTCTTCAAGTTGATGCCGGATCCAAACCGGGGTATCGCCGGAAAACGGACGGGGACGAAAATCGCCAGCTTTTCATGTTATCCCCCCGCCCACAGGTCGGTCAAGCCGGGGTCGGCTTCGGTGGCGGGTGCGCGACGCGCGTCGTGGGGTTGGGCCCTCATTAATCCTTCACGTTCAACTTGATCTCGTCGGAGTTGGCTTTCAGTTCCGGGGCGTACATGGCCCAGGCCTTGGTGGGCAGGGCACTGAACTTGCCGGGAATCTCGGCGCGCATGCGGTAGCTGGTGCTGTGCTTGCCGCGGGCGAGCCGGCGGACGAACATCACGACGCGCTCGTCGCGGAACTCGACGTACGCGCCCAGCGAGTTGCCCGTGTAGCCGCTCCGAAGGTCGACCGGCTCGAATCCGGCGGGCTTCATGTCCTCGAACACGAGGTACTCGTAGTCGTTCTTGCTCTCGATCACCAGTTCGATTTCCACGAGGTCGCCGCTTTGGAGCGTATCGAGGTTGTCGAGCTTCTGCCGCTCGTACTTCTCGACCTTCTGGTCGACCACCTGCCCACGGGAACCGGCTACCTTCTCCGTGGCGTCCACGCGCACGAGCTTGTAATACTCGCGCTCGACCTTGATTTCCAGGCCGGCCTTCGTGATGAAGTCTTCGAGCGTGAAGTTGGTCAGGTAACCGTTGAAGTACACCGGACCGGTCCCCTCGCGGCGCAGTTCGATGCTGAGCGGGCCGGCAGGCACGTCGTCGCCTTCGAGGATGACGCGGTCGTCGAACTGGAAGAGCGTTTGCGGGGTGATTTCCACCGCCTTTTTCAACTCGCCGCCCACGTACACCTGGACGGTCATTTCCGGCTTGTCCTCGCCGCTGGCGCGGAGGAACTCGGCCATCGCCTCGATGCACAAGGCCGTATCGCGGGTCGAGTTCCAGTACGTGGCGTGCTTTCGGTTATTGAGCAGGTACTTGACCATTCGCGGCGCCAGCTCACCCTTCGGATTGGTGCGGCTGAGCAACTTGAGGAAGTACGCGTGGGCCTCGTATTCACTGCCGTACCAGTGCCACCAGTAGCCGCCGGGCAGGTTGAGCCAGGCCGTCTGGTTCTCCTCGTCCTGCTCGACGTACTGGCCGATATTCCGCCCCACCATGCTGAGCTTGGCCTCCTGGTTGCCCTGCGTGTGGAGCGCGATGCCGTACATGGCCAAGCTGTACACGGCCAGCCGGGTTCGGTCGCGGTACAGGAACTCGTTCATCTCGGCATCTACGATGCCGGCGTCGACCAGCACCATGTACACCAGCGCGTCGAGGTTGTCGGCGTAGTTCTTCCAGCGGAGCCCCGACGGCTTGTCGTCGATCAGGGCGTTTTTGATGAGTTGCACCTGCTCGGCCTGGTACCGGCGAAGCCACTCGACGCCCTTTTCCATCATGCCGGGCACCAGGGCCACGTCGTTCTCCTTGGCCAACTGGAGCCCATGTACCACCACGGCCGTGGTGTGCGGGTAGCTCCGCTCGCCGTAGCCGGAGAACCAGCCCCAGCCGCCGTCGCTAAGCTGCATTTCCGTGAGCCGGGCGACACCGTCGGTCACCATGCGGCGCACTTCGTCCTGGTCGAACACCGGGTTGCGATCGTACCGCTTCCACTGCTCCGCCCGGTCGTCGGGGTCGCCCAACTCCTGTGCGTTGAGGTTTGCCCGCTTCGTGCGCACCGCCTCGAGGTCGAGCCCCATGTCGATGAGAATCTTCTGGGTGATGACGGTGGGCAGGAACCGGTTGAGCGTTTGCTCGGTGCAGCCGTAGGGGTATTCGACCAGGTACGGCAGCGCGTCGACCATGGCGCCGGCCAGCGTGGGCGAGTAGCGCACTTCGAGGCGCGACTGCTCCGGCCGCCGCTCGGCCGGCACGGTGAACGCCATTTCCGCCCGGTCCTGGTCGGGGCGGATGACGCCGCTTCGGGCCTCCATTTTCAACATGCCGTGGATGAAGCTGGGGA
>CAYPWB010000131.1:0-14273 GCA_964414315.1 uncultured Planctomycetaceae bacterium
AGCGTAACGATCCTCCGGGCAAGCCGGAGGCATTCGGGTACAACCGCGACGACCTCGATGTAGCGAACAGCGTGAAACTCCCCCGGGCAAGCCGGGGGCATCGCACGCGTCTTCAACCGAACTCGAAAAACCGCTAATCCACACGGCGCGAAGTATAGCTTTGCTAGCATTTGGCAAGGTTACGATCAAGGCTGCTTCGCACAGATCGGCCTCCGCCCCGTTGGCTCCGTCAGATCGGGCACGGTGCTCCGCGATCCCAGGCCGACCGGGGCGACAATCTGTTGCGTTTAGCGTCAAATTGTCGCAGTTGTCGCCGCCTGGAGTTGCTCGGCCTCTACGGAGACAGGTCCGTTTCCCGGCGATCGCTCTCCGCGAAAGCCGGCATTGAATCGCCGAAAAATGGGCCCGTCTCCCGCCAGCCCGGGAACGATTACGCGACGATTATCCGGCGGCTGGAGCGCGGGGCGTTTCTTCACTTGTTTTCTCTTGCACGAGGCGGTGGACTTCGTCGGCCAAAAGGCTTTCGTTTTCCAGGAGCGCTTCGGCAATGGCGGCCACGGCTTCCCAGTGCTGTTGGACGATTTGCTCCGCGTCGGTGTAGGCTTCGCCGACGACGCGTCTTACTTCCTCGTCGGCTTCGGCGGTCGTTCGCTCCGAACGCTGCCGCACCGGAAACCGAGAGGGGAGTTGCTCTTCGCCGGCATACTGGACGAACCCAAGACGTTCCGACATGCCCCATTCGAGGACCATCTTGCGCGCCATCGCGGTGACGCGTTTGATGTCGTCGGCCGCGCCGGACGACATATCGCCGCTTTGCTCCGCCTCGGCAATCCGGCCGGCGCAAGCGACGCGCATGGTCGCTTCGAGGTATTGCCGCCCGAGGCTGTACCGGTCCTTCTCGGGCAGGGCAAAGGTACCGCCCAGCGCCCGGCCGCGGGGCACGATGGTGACCTTTTCGATGGGGTCGGCGTGTTCGAGCATCACCTGCACGACGGCATGGCCGGCTTCGTGGTAAGCGCTCTTCATCCGCTGCTCCTCCTCGATTTTCCGGCTTTTCATCGCCCGGCCGAAGCGGACCTTGTCGCGTGCCCCCCGCAGGCTGTCCATCCGCACGCGGGTGTCGCCCTTGACGGCCGCGAGGATCGCCGCTTCGTTAACCAGCGCGGCCAGATCGGCGCCGGAGAACATGGGCGTGGAACGGGCGAGTTCCTCCAGATCGACGTCGTCGCCCAGCCGCACCTGGCCCGCGTGGATCTGGAGAATCCCTTTCCTGCCCCGCACGTCGGGCAAAGGAATGGTTACCGGGCGGTCGAACCGGCCCCGCCGGGTAAGCGCCGGGTCGAGCACGTCGGGCCGATTGGTCGCGGCGATGACGATCACCTGGTCGCTCGGCTCGAAGCCGTCCATTTCGGAAAGGATGGCGTTGAGGGTCTGCTCGCGCTCGCCGTGGCCGCCGCCGACGTTCATCTCGCCGCCTCGTTTGCGGCCGACCGAATCGATTTCGTCGAGAAAAATGATGCACGGCGCACTCTGCTTGGCTTTCGTGAACAAGTCGCGAACCCGGCTGGCGCCCACGCCCACGAACATCTCCATGAAGTCGGAACCCGAAATGGAAAAGAACGGCACGTCGGCCTCGCCGGCAATGGCCCGAGCCAGCAGGGTTTTGCCACATCCCGGCGGCCCTTGCAGCAACACGCCGCGCGGGGGCCGAGCACCGAGGGCCTGAAACCGGTGCGGATGCTTCAGGAAATCGATCAGTTCGTCGACTTCGGCCTTCGCCTCGTCCACGCCCGCCACGTCGTCGAGCGTAACGTTCGTGCTTTCCTTCGAAGCCACCCGATGCTTCGAACGGGCAAACTGGCCGAACATGCCGGCCGGCCCGGCTTCCGCCATCTTCCGCGTGCGCGCCACCGCCCACGCGCCCAGCAACAGCAGCAACAGCAGCGGCGACCACATCAGCAGCAGCGTAGGCCACATCGCCTCGCTGGTTTCGTCGCGCCAGACGACGTCAAGTTCTTCGAGCCGCGCGAGGTAGAAGTCCCGGTTCTGCTCGTCAATGCTGACATACACCGGCAACTTTTCTTCCGTCTTCTCCTTGACGTTCTCGAAGGTGAAGTCCGGCTTCAGAGCGGCCTCGATCCGATTGTTGCGAACCACCACGCTGTCCTTCACCAGGCCGTCCTTCTGGACAATGGTTCGAAACGCCTGCCAGGTCGGAAGCTCTTCGTGGGTATCCCATTGCTGGTGATAAAACAAGGCGGCCAGCGCGCCCAGAAGCACGGCCCAAAGAATCCAACCCCTCGGCGGACCGGAGGACGTAGGGGCAAGCTTCGCCTCGGGCGGGTTGTCCTGCGAAGGCGCGTCCTCGTGCTCGCCGTGGTCGTTCTGTTGTTCGTTCTGCTCTTTCTTGTCCTTGGCGTCTTCCATTGAGCGTTCTCCTGAGGGCAACCGTTTGAGGGTGAAGGGCGCAGGGTCTCTCTTTTGCGGGATGCGAGGGGGCATTATATTCTTGTCGAAATCGAAGGCTCCGAGGCCTCCGCACGCCAAACTGACGGTGTGCAACTCCTGTGCCGTGCAACCCGACGGGCGCGTGGGGCCGTCAGCCCCCTCGTTTCGCCTGAACCGCCGGGCCGGTCGTTGTCCTCGCGGTCGGGGCGAGTATTGCAGGAAGAGAATGCTGGCACACCGTTTGCAACCAAGTCGATAGAGTGTGCTGCAACGGTCGCCTTGCGGCGGCAACGGTATTCAATCTCTCACACGCTCACAGGACCACAACATGCCAGGCATCGTTACCCTCACGCTCAATCCGGCGGTCGACAAGAACAGCGAGGTGCACCAGGTGGTTGCCGAACGCAAGCTGCGTTGCGACGAGCCCGAGTATCACCCCGGCGGGGGCGGCTTGAACGTCGCCCGAGCCATTGCCGAGTTGGGGGGAGATGTTGCCGCCTACTGGACCTGCGGCGGGGCCATCGGGCAATTGCTCCGACAGTTGCTCGACGACGGGCAGGTTGCCCACACTCCGATCGAAATCGAGGCCCAAAGTCGTGAAAACCTGATTGTGTACGAGCGTGCGAGCGGACTTCAGTACCGGTTCGGAATGCCCGGCGCCCCCCTGAAGCCCCACGAGGTTCAGGCTACGATCGACATGCTCCGCGCCGTCGACCCGCCTCCGGACTATCTGGTCCTCAGCGGTAGCTTGCCGCCGGGCGTGGACGACGCCCTCTATGCGAAGGTCGCCGGCGCGATGCCCTCCTCGTGCCGGGTGGTGCTCGACACCAGCGGAACCCCGTTGCAGCGCGGCCTCGACGCGCCCGTCTACCTGGTGAAGCCGAACATGCGCGAACTGGGGCACCTGGCCGGTCGCGAGGTGGAGGACGACTCGCAAATTCGCGACGTCGCCCGATCCTTGATCGATGAAGGCAAAGTCGAAGCGGTTGTCACCTCCCTCGGCTCCGGCGGAGCCGCGCTGACCACCGCCGACGAACACCAATACGTTCGCGCGCCCACCGTAAGCATTCGCAGCAAGGTGGGCGCGGGCGACAGCATGGTGGCGGGCCTGGTGCTCGCCCTGTCGCAGGGCAAGCCGCTCGCCGGCGCCTTGCGTTTCGGCGTTGCCGCGGGCTCCGCCGCCGTCATGACCGGGGGTACGGAACTGTGCCGGCGGGAGGATGTCGAACGGCTCTTTCGCGAGATGGAGTGACGCATACACCAGTGCCGGGCATACGGTGAATCTTCAGCACTATTACGATCGGGAGGAAGTGCGCCGGCGGATGGTCGAGTTCCTCGGCGGTCCTTGCCTGGAAGAAGCGACGTGCGCCTACGTGACCGCCGAAGGGAATTGGTCGCCCCCCAATTTTCGCCCGCGAATGCCGGGCGAGCTTTGGTCCTGTCTTAAACAGGGCCTCGAAATCACGAGGTCGTTATGGGACCGCCGTTCTCTTCTCTTCCATCTGGATATGGAGTATGTGAACTTCGATTATCCGGCCGAACCGTATCTCGACCCGGAACGATCCATGGAACTCCAGCAGCCGGTGCTCCGGAGCCTGCAAGAGCAACTGCTTGCCTACGGCATTGCGCCGCTCCACCTGCTGAGTGGGCGGGGGCACCATTTGGTGTGGCGGGTGGCGAGGGACAGCCGGGCCTTCCGACGGCTGAACGAACTCGGAATCCTCACCGATACGCTGGAAGGCATCTACCGTCGGCCGCAGCCGCCGCGAGGCGAGGCCGTCGGACACGACCTGGGCGCTGCCTTCAACGGCGCCGGACAAACGCTCGAATTCCTTGCGCACCAAGTGCTCGCCGAACTCCGCGGCAAGCCCTCCATTCCCGTGCAACTGACCGATGTGGAGACTGCCCACGGAATGCGGGGCCGAGAACTCGTTTGCCTCGACCTTTCCGAATACGGCGATCCGTTGAATACTCGGATCGTTCGCATCCCCTTCAGCGTGTACCACAAGCCGCTTCAGTACCGTGCGGCTCTGGGGAAACACGTCGTCGATGAGTTGCCGCCGATGTTTCTGGTGCCGCTGTTTGAAATGGATCGGCGGCAGGGCTTGCTGGCGATGCGGGACCCGCTTGTTGCGGCGGAACTCGCCCGGGCCGCTTCGGTGGCCGTTCCCGACCAGAGCGAGGGCACCGAGCGGCTGGTCGAGGCTTATGGCGCCTCGCCGACGGCCGCATTCCACCGCTGGTTCTACGGCCAGGAGCACGAGCCGCCCGACCGCTGGAATCAAACCTACGACCGAACGCGTCTCGAAGCGATTCCGCCCTGCGCCCGTCGCATTCTTGTGCATCCGAATGATTCGCTGCTGAAGCCGGCCGGTATCCGTCATGTCGTCCGCTCGCTACTGGCTCTGGGTTGGCACCCACGGCACATCGCCGGCCTGATTCGTTCCAAGTACGAACGCGATTTCGGTTGGGGACACACCTTCTATCATTACGACGCCGCCGCGCGGGCCGACTTCTACACCCGGCTGTTCGCGGGCCTGATCGCGGTCGGCCTCGATACGCTGGACGACTTCGATTGCGTGGAGTTGAAGGCAATCGGCTTTTGCACCCAGGCCGACTGCAACGAGTCGTTAACTCGCTACCGCAATTCACTTGCAGAAAGGAAACGCCATGAGCGATTGGGCAGTCGGCCTATCCACGGGCTGTTTCTACCAGACGAGCATCTTTGACTGCCTGGAGGCGATCCGCAACAGCGGTTTCGGGCTGATTGAGGTATGCTCCTTCCCCGCCCATCTCGATTACCACAACCTCGACGCGGTGCGGGCTGCCAAACGCCGCATCGACGAGTTGGCCATGGAGCCGTACTCGCTGCATGCCCCGTTCGCCGACGAGATCGACATCACGTCGATGGAAGCGCCGCGTCGCGGCCATGCTCGCGATGAACTCTTGCGTGCCGCCGACGCCGCCGGGGCCCTCGACGTCCGCTACCTGGTCATCCATCCGGGACCGGAGAAAGGCGGTTTTCCCGAGCACGAACGCTTCCGGCGCATGGAGAACGCCGTCGGGGTGCTCAACGAGGTATCGAGGGCGTGCCGCGAGCGGGGGGCCGCGCTGGTGCTGGAGAACATGCTTCCCCACTTGTTCTCCGGTCGGGTGCGCGACCTCTTGTGGGTCCTCGGCGCCCTGGAGACGACCGAGGTCGGCGTGTGTCTCGATACGGGCCACGCTCACCTGTCCGGCGACCTGCGCACCGTGGCCCAGAAACTGTCCGGCCATCTGTGGATGATGCACGCCACCGACAACCACGGACAGGAAGACGAGCATTTGCCCCCCGGCGACGGGCAGATCGACTGGCAGCGTCTGCTGCGCCAGATGCTGAGCATCGGCTTCCGCGGCGCCATTATTCTGGAGGTGGCCGGACAGGCCGACCGGCAAGCGACTCTCGACGGCGCCCGCCGCGCGCGCCGATTCCTGCGCAGTCTTTCGCACCGGCTGAACCTTTCCTCCTGACCCGGCTCTTCCGCTTCCCGGTGCAAAGCCCCACAAAGTAGCAGGCACGCTCCGTCGTGCCGTCCGCCTTCTCTCGCAGAACACAGCCGTTCGGCCCAATGGCATTGCACCCGGAAGCGGAAGACCCCCGAGTTTCGTGGGCGGGGCGTCGGTGCCGTTGCTCAGTACGCTCGATGCCGAAACAGCCACCCCGCCAGAGTCAGGCTTACCAGTCCGATGAGCGCCATGGGCCAGAATTGGTGAATTAGCAGCCGGAACGGAGTTCCCTCGAGGAACACGCTCCGCAGTACGACGAGGAAGTAGCGCAGAGGGCTGAGCACGGTAAGCCATTGCACCGGTCGCGGCATGTTTGCAATAGGCGTGGCGAAGCCCGACAGGATGACGGCCGGCACCAGGAAGAAAAACGCCCCCAGCAGCCCCTGTTGCTGATTGGCTGCCAGCGAGGAAATCATCAGGCCCATCCCCACGGCCGATAGCACGAACAACAACAGGCCGAAATACAGGGTCCACAGGCTTCCGGCCAACGGGATTTCAAACCAGAAAACGGCCACCACAATGATCAGCGAGGCCTCGAACACGCCGATCGCCACCCCGGGGGCGGCCTTGCCGATGAGGAGTTCCCAGGGCCGGTAGGGCGCTACCAGCAATTGGTCAAACGTGCGCTGTTCCCGCTCCCGGGCCACCGACAATGAAATGACCACAACCGTGACCACCAGCGTGAGCAGCCCCACGATGCCCGGCACGATGAACCACTGGCTTTCCAGGTTCGGATTGAACCAGGCACGGGTTATCAGTTCGGCGGCCGGGCCACGGGCTCCTTGCCGATGCGTCCACTGTTGATTGAAACGAGCGACGATGTCGCGGACGTAGCCGGAAGCGATCAGGGCCGTGTTCGAATTGCGCCCGTCCACCAGAACCTGGAGCGAAGCCCTTCGGCCGATTTGCAGATTCCGCTCGAACTGCGGACCGACCCGCAACACGAGCAGAACCGAGCGCCTATCAATCAGCGGCGCGATTTCCGCCTCCCGATCGATGCGACGCACCAAACGAAAGGTATCGGAACCCTCCAATCCCGCCAGTAGTTCCCGCGACGCCGCACTACGGTCCTCGTCGAAGACGGCATAAGGCACGTCGTGCAATTCATACGTAGCCGCGTGGCTGAAGACCAGCAACTGCACCAACGGCGGGATAAGGATCACCGTGCGGCTCTTTGGGTCCTTCAGTAGAACCAAGAATTCTTTGACGATGAGTGCGGCAATACGACGCAGCATGACTTCCCCCGATTTGTAGGCTCGTGCCGACCGTTGCCTCCGAGGCTACTGTAAGCGTTTGCGCAGCTTCCACCGGGTTAAGCCGAGCAACAAAGCCGCCATCAACACCAGTGCTGCCAGGTTGGGCAGAATGACCGCCGGTATGTCTCCCGCGAGGAATTGAGTCTGCAAAATGGAAACGAAGTAGCGGGCCGGAATGATGCGCGTGATCCATTGGACCCAGGCAGGCATACTGCCGATGTCGAAAACGAACCCCGACAGGATGAATGCAGGCAAGAAGGTGGCAATGATGGCTACCTGGGCGGCCACGAACTGGTTCCGCGCCATGGTGGAGATCAGAAGCCCCATGCCAAGCGCCGCCAGCAGGAACACGGCTCCGCTGCCAAATAGCAGGCCGAGCGATCCGCGCAAAGGGGCTTCAAACAGCCATACGCCCATGGCAACCGACACGGCCATTCCGCCCATCCCGAGGATGAAATAGGGGATGAGTTTCCCCAGCAGAATTTCGCCCACCCGCACCGGCGTGGCCAGGAGCGATTCCATCGTGCCTCGCTCCCATTCCCGGGCCATCACCAAGGACGTCAGTAAGGCTCCAATGAGCGTCATCACTACGGCGACGATGCCGGGCACCAGGAAATTCCGGCTACGCACCTCGGGGTTGAACCACACGCGCTGTTCGACGTCGACCGAGATCGCCGGCGTCCGGCCGCGTGCACGAGTTTCGGCCGCCAGCCATTGGTTCCAAACATTCTCGACATAGCCCTCGATCAACCGGGCCGTATTGGCGTCGACTCCGCTGACGATCAACTGGATGGAGCCTTGCCGCGGTGTGGGGAGCCGGCGGCCGAATGTCGCCCGCAGACGCACGATCCCGTCCACCTCGCGGCGATTGAGCGCTTCGACCGCCTCCTGCATGTGCCGCATCGGAACCGGTTCGAAGTACTTCGAACCTTGGAAGCCCGCGACGAATCGGTTTGCCGCCGCCCCGGGCGATTCCACCACCACGGCCAGGGGCACATGTTCCGCGTCGAGCGACACCCCGTACCCGAACAGCAGCAGCAGGACAATGGGCAGCACCACGGCGATGCCGATGCTTCCAGGGTCACGAACCACCTGGAGAAACTCTTTGCGGATCAGGCTCCGAAGCCGACGACTGGCGCCGGCAACTTGCCGGGCTTTCCCACCCGATGGCTCTGGAGTTGCGTGACGTGTCACAGTTTATTCCTCGCCGCTGGATCCTTCGTCGCGCGACTCGATCAGGTGGATGAAGGCGTCTTCGACCGTGGGCTCGGGATTCTCGGACGTTTTCGCACTTGCGCGAATATCGGCCGGCGACCCCAGAGTGAGCAACTCGCCGGCCATCATGATTGCCAGGCGGTCGCAGTACTCGGCTTCCTCCATGAAATGCGTGGTCACCATGACCGTGACGCCGGCGGCCGCCTGGCCGGCGATACGCTGCCAGAATTCGCGCCGGGCCAGCGGATCGACGCCCGACGTGGGCTCGTCCAAGAAGACAATTTGCGGCTGATGGATCAAGGCAGCGGCCAGGGCAAGACGTTGCCGATATCCCAAAGGCAAGGCGCCGCTGGCGTGGCGTTTCCAGGACTCCAGTTCAAACTCCTGCAAAGCCCAGGCAAGCCGCTGCCGGCGATGCTTGCCGGTAAGGCCGTAGGCGCTACTGAAGAATCGCAGGTTTTCCATCACCGTCAAGTTCCCATACAGGGAGAACGTTTGCGACATGTAGCCAATTTGTGACCGGGCGTGCGCCGGCGCCCGCCGCATGTCGACGCCCGCGACCTGGAGGGTTCCGTCCGAGGGGGGCAGCAGCCCGCAAAGCATCCGAAACGTGGTCGATTTTCCCGCCCCATTCGCGCCGAGCAGTCCGAAGACCTCGCCCCGCGCCACCTGGAACTCGAGTCCCTTCACCGCATAGAAATCGCCGAAGCGGCGTTTCAGGTTCTTCACCCCAATGGCAACCCCGTCGCCGTTCGCCCGGGCCCGCCGCCGGCCGGCTGGGGCGGAGCGGCCCGGCTCGGACGCTCCGCCTTCAGCGCGCTGCGGCGTGTCAGCGGCGGCGGAACTTTCTCGCCCCTTGTCGTGGCGATGTGCGTGCAGAACCGCGACGACGCCGTTTTCCAAACGCGGCGGAACTTCTTCGCAATGGGCGTCGTCGACGCCGGGGAGCAGCATCTGCAAATCCGCCGACGCTTCGGGCGCAAGCACCACGCGCACTCGGCCGGCCTCCACCACGGCGTCGACCACCCCAGCGCGGCCCGTCAGCCGCGCCTGGAGATCTCGCGGTACGTGCTCCGGCGCCGAAACCGAACACGTTCGCCCCTCGACTTGCCGGGTAAGTTCCTCCGGCGTACCACGGGCCAGCATGTTTCCGCCGTCCAGGACGAGTACCTCGTCGCAGCGTGCCGCCTCGTCGAGGTAGCCGGTGCTTAGCAGGACACCCGTCTGTTCATCGGCCACCAGCCGGTAAAGAATCGCCCAAAGCTCCCGGCGAGAAACCGGGTCGACGCCGGCGGTCGGCTCGTCGAGCAGCAGAAGCCGCGGCGCACGAACGAGCACGCACGCGAGTCCGAGCTTCTGCTGCATTCCTCCGGAAAGGTTCCCCGCCAGTCGATCCATAAAGGGCCGCATACCGGTCATCTTCATCAGCTCATCGTATCGCGCCGAGCGCTGGTCGAGCGGCTGTCCTCGCAAATCGGCGTACAGGACGAGGTTTTCGCGCACGGTCAGGTCGACGTACAGGCCGAACTGCTGGGGCATGTACCCCAGTTCGGACTGCGCCGCAAGAGGCTCGCGTACCATATCGCGGCCGGCCACGCGAATGTCGCCCCGGTCGGGGGCCAGCAGGCCGGCGGCGAGCCGCAGGACCGTCGTCTTGCCGGCTCCGTCGGGGCCCGCCAGTCCGACGATGCGCCCCGCACGCACCTCCACACTCAAGTCGGTAACCGCGCGAAGCGGTTCCGGCCGGGCCGAAAAACTCTTACTCACCTCGCGGAAAGTGAGCGCCGCCGCGCCGGACTCGCTCGCGCGAGCACTCAATCGCTCCTCTGAACCGTGCGGAGCCGTCATGGCTCGGCCTCCTCTTGATCGCGCGGAATAAACACCGTTGCCGGCATGCCAAGCCGAAGTTCACCCTGCGGATTGTGGACATATATGCGAACCTCGTAGACCAGTTGCGTACGCAATTCTTCCGTCTGGACCGTCTTGGGCGTGAACTCGGCCGTGGGCGAGATGAAACCGATCCAGCCCTCGTAGTGCTTTTCCGGAAAACTGTCGGTGACCACCTGCGCCCGCATGCCCGGCCGAAGCTTCCCCAAGTCGGGGCCGTCGACGTACGCTCGGACCCAAATGGGATCGGTCAAGGCGAGGGTAAAGGCGGGCCGGTCGCGCGTGGCCATATCGCCCGGCTCGAGAATGCGATTGCGGAGGATGCCGCCGTCCGGCGCCGCCAGCCGGGTTTGCTCCAGAGCCCACTCGGCCAGCGCAGAATCGGCTTCAAGCTGTCGCAAGCGGGCCCTGGCCGCTGCAATCTCTTCTTCCCGGGGTCCCGCCTCCGCAAGATCGAGCGCTGCGCGGGCCACGCGCACTTCGGCAACCGCCGTTTCGTAGGCCGCCGTAACGTCGTCCAACTCCTCAGGCGTAGCCGCGCGGCTTTCCACCAGCGCGGCGGTCCGGTCCCGGTCGCGTCGGGCCTGAACCAGGCGCGCCTCGGCGGCCTCCACGTCGGCCTCTGCCTGGCGGATTTCTTCCGTTCGGGTGCCGGCTTCCAACTCCGTTACCACTTGGCGTTGCGATTCTTCACGGGCCTTCGCCCGATCCACTTCGTGCCGAAATCGGGTGTCGTCCAATGTGGCCAGAAGCTGGTCCTTCTCGATCTGGTCTCCTTCCTCGGCTTCCACCTGCTCGATCCGTCCCTGCGCCTCGAAGGCCAGTTCGACTTCGCGAATGTCGACGTTGCCGTACAGACGCAAATACGACTCATCGGCCCGTTCTCCTTGGCGTTGCCGGAACCAAGCCACCCCCCCGGCCGCACCCAGGAGGACAATCACAGTAATTGCGACAAACGCTCGTTTCATGGGGACGGTCGCTTCCTAACGCTGGTAGATATTGAAGATATTGGGTCTGATGCCTCTCTCGCGCGCATAAACACGGCCTCTCGGGCGATGGGCCCCCCGAGTAACCGTTCACAGCTCGGCGGCGCGGGCTGTTTTCTCCGCTGCACGCGAGGGGGACAGTCCCATTTTCGCGGCCGTAGCGGGCGGCCGATTGGGCGAATCGCCCTTTGTGCCGCGAAAATCGGGACAGTCCCCTGTGAACGGTTACCCCCCGAGTCCGCCGTTGTAGGCCGACGAAGGAAGCCTCCTTTTTGGCGTTGCAAATCTCGTTCCCTCGATAAACGTGCGCCCAGCAGCCACGTACACCGACTGTTTCGCGATGCCGGCTCGAACCCTGGGCGCCGGGAAGAAGGCTCCTCTCTCGCGAGCCACCAACCACGACATTTTGAACGATTGCCGCGACATTCTGTCGCAGTGCTGTGGTCGCTGCTCGCCGCGGAAGGCGGTGACTGAAGTCGTCTCCTTCGTGTTCAAGGAGTACTTCGATACGGGCGTTATCCGGGCCGTCGTGGCAACCAACGGCGTCATCGGGTTCGTGCGAAGGTGCCGCGCCCGCAAGACGATTGACACGTTGTCGAAAATGAGCGCCCCGAAAGCCCGCGTCGTTCGCGACGGCGATGAGCACGGCCGAAACCTACGCCCCGCGTTCCGCCGCGCGAACGATGCCTCGAAGCATGCGGGTGAAGACGAGCTTGTGCAACGGGTAGAGGGAATACCAGTACGCCAGTCCGAGGAGGCCGAGAGGGTCGAACAGCGCGGTTTGACGAATGGTCGAGTGCTGCGCCGCCGATCCGTGATTGCTTGCCTCGTCGGCGGTCACCTCGAACTCGAGCCAGGCGCGCCCGGGAAGCTTCATTTCCGCGCGCAGGCGCAGCAGACGATCGGGCTCGAAGGCCTCGACGCGCCAGAAGTCGACCACGTCGCCCACGCGAAGCGCGTTCGGGTCGCGCCGGCCACGGCGCATTCCCACGCCGCCGACGAGCAGGTCGAGCGCGCCGCGCAGCCGCCAGAGCCCGTTGCCGAAGTACCAGCCCGTTGGGCCGCCGATACGTGCGATGGGCCCGAAGGCGGCGGCAGGTGGAAGGGCAACGGCGGCCGTGCGCGAGTCGACAAGGCGGGAGCCGAACCGCACGCCGCCCCACTGCGGCCCCGCGCCCCCGGACGAGAGCGCGTCGGACCAACGCGTCTCCGCGAAACGCCGGTCCTCGTTCGCCAAGGCACGGTCGAGGGCCTCGCGAAGCCCCCGCGGGCGAATGGGAAACGCCTCCAGGGCCGAGGCGTCCTCGACGACCGTGGGATTCCGCAGCCCTTCGATCAGTTTCCGGCCGATCCGCGCGTAAACGGGCGTGACCAGCCCAAGCCACAGGCTGGAAAGCCTCGGCGTGAGCACGGGCACGGGAATCATCAGGCGGCGCAGGCCGCGGCGCCGGGCGTACGCCTGCATCAGTTCGCCGTAGGAAACCGGCTCGGGACCGCCGATCTCGAAGATGCGGCTCTCCCGGCCGGACAGGTCGAGCCCGGCCAGCAGGTAGTCGAGCACGTCCTCCACGGCAATCGGCTGCGCCGGCGTGGCAACCCACTTGGGGCAGATCATTACGGGCAGCCGTTCGACCAGCGCCCGAATCAACTCGAACGACAGGCTGCCCGAGCCGAGGATGATCGACGCGCGAAACTCGATCACTTCGACACCCGATTCCCGCAATACCCGGCCGGTTTCCTGCCGGCTTTCGAGGTGCGTGGAAAGCCCGTGCTTCGGATTGCCCAGCCCGCCCAGGTAGATGATTCTTCGCACGCCGGCCCGCCTGGCGGCCGCAGCGAAGTTGGCCGCTGCCTGTCGGTCGGCGCGCTGGAAATCGGCGCCGGAGCCCATCGAGTGGATCAGATAGTAGGCCGTGTCGACGCCCTCGAACCCCGCGTCGAGCGAGCCGGGTTGAAGCACGTCGCCTCCGACCACCTCGGTGGGCGGCGCTACCCGGGGCAGGAGGTTTTCGGGCCGGCGCGCCAGACAGCGAAGACGCACGCCCCGCTGCTCTAGCAGTGGCAGCAGCCGGCCGCCGATGTACCCGGTGGCGCCGGTCAGGAGAATCTGCGGTGGTTCATGCGTCATGATGGGCGGCAACCGTTCGCGGGCCGACGGTGCGGGCCGGTTTCCGTGGGGAAGGCTTTCGCCGTTTCCGGCAATCCGCGGGCAAGAAAACGACAACGCCCCCGGCCTGTGTGACGGGCCAAGGGCGTCGTGTCTTTTCGGGTCCAGGGTTCCGGCGCGCGAGGCGACGGTCCCTTGGGCGACCGGCGGGTCAGTCGATCGGCCGGATCTTTTCGGCACGCGGTCCCTTGGGCCCGCGACCCTCTTCGTAGGTCACTTCTTGACCGATACGAAGCGCCTCAATGGTAGTTCCGTCGAGTTCGCTGTGGTGAAAGAACAGGTCGCCCCGCCCTCCCTCGATGAACCCGAACCCCTTGTCGGCGATCAGCTTTTTGATCGTCCCTTGCGGCATGGTAGCCACTCCTTCCAAACAGAAAACAAACATTCACTTGGCCACCAGCCGTCCCGTACAGCCCCTTGCATTGGGACAAAGCTCAGGCCACACCGTTTCGCGGGGAAACAACCTGATCGTTGCGCGTGAAGGGCCAACAAGATTGGCCGCACACCGCAAAACCACAGCGGCGAAGTGGAACGCTCCCCAGGGAGGTTGGGACTCACAACTTCGCATTACTCCCCCGCAACCATGTAGCATAGCTCCCCCGCCAAGGGAAAACAAGGGGGCACGATCGGCTTTTAGCGCATTATCGCCCGAAGAGCGCTGCGAACCGGCTGGTCGGGCAAATCCACGATAATCGTGCGAAAACATCGTGGAAGTGGACTTTTGCAAACTTCTCCCCTCTCCCTCTGGGAGAGGGGCCGGGGGTGAGG
>CAYPWB010000132.1:0-14259 GCA_964414315.1 uncultured Planctomycetaceae bacterium
AGTCGTGGCCTTGGCTTCGAGCGGAAGCTCGCATTGGTTGGCGGCCCTGCCGCCCTGTGAACGGTTACAATGGGTAGAGTTTCACCGGATTCCAACGACGTTTTCGGGGGTTCCTAATGCGACGCATCCCATACACGAGCGAGATATTCGAGGAGGACGACCAGATCGTTGCGTTTTGCCCTGAGTTGAACGTGTCGAGTTTTGCCGATACGGCCGACGAGGCGCTCGGTTCCCTCAAGGAGGCCGTGGAGGGGTTCCTTGAGGAATGCCACCGAATGGGTACTCTCGAGTGCGTCTTGGAGGAGGCGGGATATCATCCCCATCCGTCCGAACCGGCTCGGTGGGTCTTTCGGCAACCGATCCAGATCAACCGACTGGAGGCCGCCTGTGCCCAAGATCACACCGATTGATTATCGCGTCTTGGTCCAGGTCTTTGAACGGGACGGTTTCGTGGTCAGTCGCCGCAAGGGCGACCATATCTTGATGACCAAACCAGGCTGTCTCCGGCCGCTGGTCATCAAGAGCAGCCCGCATCAGGTCCCGGTCGTCCACATTCGCACGAATCTCACCACGGCCGGAATGAGTCGGGATCGCTATTTCGATTTGCTCGAACAAGTCAAGTAGATAAAGGGTACTCAGCAAAGCCCGGCGTCTTCTTCCTCGTCAACCTCGTGGATGGCCTCGGAAACTTCTCCGCGCGAACCGAGGTAGAAGCACACGCCCACCAGGGCAATCAGGATGGTGATCATGCGGTAGGTGAGCCCCACCACCAGCCCCTTTGTGCCCGCGTCGGCCAGTTGGGCGTAGAGGAACTGGATGGCGCCTTCCTGCGGGCCGGCGGGCAGGGGGATCATGCTGGCCACGGTACTCAGCGGCACGACGACGAAATGTTCCGAGAGGGGGGGCGCGACGGCCGGCAGCCCTCGCGCGGCCAGATAAATGCCCCCGGCGAACAGCCCGTGGACGCCGACGCTCATCACGCCCGCCGCCACCAGCACGCCGGGCCGCTGATGGTACATCCGGCTGGCGTCGACGAGTTTCCGAACGAATCCTCCGACGCGGGGCAGGCGAACCAGCGCCTGCGCGAAACGCCCCGTGCCCGCTCCGGCATGAAACCACACGCCCAGCCCGACGGTGGCGATCCCAAAGATCCCCAGGGCAACGCGGCACGCCCACCGAATATCGATGTTCGCGTGATCCCAGAAGCCGAGCAGGACGATGGCCGCCGCCAGCACGAAGAACACCACGTACAAGCCGATGATGCGGTCGACCACGACCGAAGCCACGGCCCGGGTGCGTTGTTCGCGGTGCTCGCGGGCAATCAGGACGGCCTTGATCAGGTCGCCGCCGACAATGCCCATCGGCGCCAGGTTGAACAGGTAGCCCAGGAAACCGATCCGCAGCGCCGCCCGAAACGAAAGGGGCAGTTCCACCGCGCGTACCAGAATCCACCAGCGCACCTGGGTCACCACGACCGCCATACCGCACACGGCCAACGCCCCGAGCAGCAGCGGCCAGTTCTTCGGATCGTTGCGAAGCTGTTCGACGGCAACCGGGTCGCGCAGGGCGTCGCGCACCAGATAGGCCAGGATGGCCGCCGAGAGGCCGATTTTCAGCAGCGTAACCAGGTGCTTCTTCAACTTCGGGCCTTGTTGCGCTGGGCCAACACCTGGTGGAACTTGGCGAAATCGAGCGGCTTGACCAGGTGGACGTCGAACCCGGCCTCCTGCGAATGTCGGCGATCCTCCGGCTGCCCGTATCCGGTCAGGGCAATCAGATACACTCCGTCGAATCGGCCGTCCGATCGGATTTGCTGGGCCAGCTCGAAGCCGTCGATTTCCGGCAGCCCGATGTCGATCAGCGCCACGTCGAACGACTGGAACTCCAGCAACTCCATCGCCGCCCGGGCATCGGCCGCGGTGGCCACGTCATATCCTTCCAGTTCGAGCAGCGAGTAAAGCATTTCGCGGGCCGCACCGTTGTCCTCGACCACGAGGATGCGCGACGCGGCGACAGGGATCGAGGGCGGCGTTGCGGCGGCTGGAGGCTTGGGCGCCGGCTCGGGCTGCACGCTCAGCGGCAATCGGACGGTGAACTCACTGCCGCAATTCGGGCCGTCGCTGTGCGCGGCAACCCGCCCGCCGTGCATCTGCACCAGACTGCGGACCAGGGTAAGCCCGATGCCCAGCCCAACCCCCTGCCGATCCAGGGCCACTTCCCCCTGCTGGAACGGCTCGAAGATCGAATCCAACCGGTCGGGCTCGATGCCGATTCCATCGTCGCTTACCCGAACGATCGCGTGCATTCCCTCGCGGCACGTTTCCAGCCGGGCCACACCCCCCTCCTTCCCATAGCGAACCGCGTTGGTCAGCAGATTCATGAGCACCTGTTCGAGCCGCGCGGGATCGGCGTGGACCGCGAGCGGCTCGGGGCACAACTGCACCTGCAATCGGACTTTGCGCTTTCGCATGGCTGGTTGCGCGGCCGCGGCGGCGGCCCGTGCTACGTCGCGAACATCGACCCGCTCGCGCTGGAGTTCCATCTTCCCTCGCGAAACCCGCGTCACATCGAGCAAGTCGTCCAGCAGGCGGCTCATCAGGTGCCCTTCGCGAGCAATCACTTCAGCCGTTCGTCGGACCGCGGCCGGGCCGTTGGCCACGCGGCAAAGCACCTGGGCCGAATGCACGATCGCTGCAAGCGGGTTCCGAAGCTCGTGCGAGAGGGTCGCCAGGAACTCGTCGCGCCGCCGCACGCCGTCTTTCGCCTCTTCCTCGCGCCGTTTGCGCTCGGTCACGTCGCGCAGGGTGGCCAGATAGGCCGGCCGGCTCAGCCACTCGGTTTGCACCACGCGCATCTCCGCCGAACGCGGCTGCCCGCGGTGCGGCAGCAGGTCGATTTCGGTCACGTCGCCGGGGACGATGGGCACACCGAACACCTCGCCGAGGAGTTGCTTCGCCGTGCGGCCGAGGAGGCCCTCGGCGGCCGGGTTGACGAACTGGATGGCGCCGTCGATGCCGACCACCACCACGCCGTCGGCACTGCGATCGACGATGGCCTTGAACCGGGCTTCGCTTGCCTCCACGGCCCGCTGCAACTCGGCCCGGCTCCGTTCCGTGGATCGCGTTGTGGATTGGATCATGTAGGTTCGCAAGGGTTCGGACAAGGGGGCGAGTCGGCGCCGCCGGCGCGCAGTCCTAACGCGGCCAACGTGTTCTTGCATGCCGCCAATTCGCCCACCACGCGGCAGGCAGGCTGCGGCGATACCCGCAAAAGCGTCGGCGTGGCCAGAACCCCGTCTCGCTCCGCCAACTCGGGACATTGGCACACGTCGACTACCTGCAAATCGCAGCGATTGGGGAATCTCCGCGCAATCACGTGGCCCAGGCCCCGTGCAACCCGCGCATGTGCCGGGTTCTCACCCGAAACAAACAGGCGCAGTTGAATTTGCGACATTCGGCGCTCTCTGGTGTCAGGTTCGAGATTCCGGGCAGAAAGACCGTTCGCGCCGACCCCGGCGCCGCTCCCGGTTCGAGCGGTTCGCACGCTCCGTCGACGCGCGAAGCCGACACGCATGGTATACGCGGTGCCTAGCGAAAAATCAAGACGCCGTGCCGCAGGCTCCATTGAATTCGCGGACGATCTCGCGCACGAGGTACTCCGGGTTGAGCGGCTTACGGAACCAGCGGTCGACGCCGCGCGGCCCCTCCGGCACGCCGGCGCTCGCCGCGCTGCTCCCGCTTATTGCGAATACCTTCATCGCACGGAAGTCGGGGTTCCCGCGAACCGCACGGACCGTGGCCGGACCGTCGAACCGGGGCATGATCATGTCGAGCAACATGAGGTCGGGGCAATCGTTCCGGGCGAGGTATTCGAGCGCGTCGGCGCCGTCGCCCGCCGTGGCCACCTCGAACCCGTTCATCCGAAGGTAGCCGGCCAGCAGTTCCGATTCGTTCGCGTCGTCGTCGACCACGAGCGTGGTGCGGGGCCCGTCCGGCTCTTTCGGCTCGGTCTTCCGCGCCGCCTGCTGCTCGATGGCCTCGAACTGTTCGAGCACCTTTTGAAAACTGGTCTCGGCGTCGTCGACCATTCCCTTTTCCAACTGCCGCTTGAACAGGTGCAACGCGAGCGAAGCCGCATGAAGCTGATTGCGCACCCGGTGCGAGAGCCGCGACGGCGCGGCCTCGGGGGGCGGCGATGCGGCATCGGCCGACGCCTGCGGGCCGGCCGACAACTCGTCCCGCAATACGGCGATGCTGCGGGGCGCTTCGATACCAAGACGAGCCGTATTCCCCTTCAAACGCAGTACCTCCAGGGTAACGCCGATCGTGGGGAAAACGATCCGCTCGCCTTCACGGCGAGAGAGAACGAGCATGCGTGGGTCTCCTTTCCGGCGTGCCGCCAGGGAGCACAATTGCGGCGCCCCCTCCGGGCGCCGAAACTCCCTGCCGTCGTCAATGACGGCTCTTGCAAGCTTCGCCAGCAATGCTGTCACAACGTCGCCCGACGACCTCCCTGCCGCCACGGCGACCAACAACCATTAAGGCACGGGCCTCCTGCCCACGCAACTTTGGACGCAACTTCCACCGTTCTACCCCATCGGCCGAAGCAGATCAAGAGAGGTTTTTTGCCAGCCGAAATTGACACCACCCCCTCTCGTGGAGGAGAGTGATTCCGCAGCATCGAGCCAAAATTGTTGCCGCTGTGGCACACTGAGCATATAGGCTTTCCGTTGCATTTAGGGCTTCAGTTTTGGTCTCTCGCAGAAAAGAAATATCCCGGCTTGGCTGCAGCTAGTTCGGGGTGTGCTGGCGTAGCGAGTGAGCGGCGGAAGCATCGAGCCAAAATTGTTGCCGCTGTGGCACACTGAGCATATAGGCTTTCCGTTGCATTTAGGGCTTCAGTTTTGGTCTCTCGCAGAAAAGAAATATCCCGGCTTGGCTGCAGCTAGTTCGGGGTGTGCTGGCGTAGCGAGTGAGCGGCGGATCGAATCAGGCTAACGGGTCTCACGGTTTGCCTACTTGACACGACCGGCTCCCATTCGGTGTGGGAACATTGTGCGGCCGTGTCGGGAGGTTGTCGCCGCTCAGTGTAAGGGGTAAACTGACTTCCCTTGTGCACAATCAGAGGGCGATAGGGCCCGGTTCCACCCCTTCCTGGGAGCAGACTGAGGAACACAGATGTCCCAACTGGAAGACTTGACGAAAGACGCCTCGGCCAGAGGCCTGCTGCCAGATGGCCTGGCCGCGGCGATCGACGTGAAGTGGATCGGCACGGTGGCCATCGAACGGACGTACAAGGAAACGCCCCGGTCCCCGGGGGAAGCCTCTTTTCCAACGGCAACGGCTTCGGGAGACGGCTGATGCAAAGTGACGTGGAACAGCAAATTGCGGCGCTGGAGAACCTTCATCGCTCGGGATGCGCCACATGGGAAGACCTAACTCGACTCGGCATCGCGTACCGCAAGGACCGACAACTCACGAAGGCCATCCACCACTATAAACTCGCGGCACTTGCCACGTCGGATCCCGTCCCTTGGTTCAATATGGGGCTGGTGTTCAACGACCCTGAGATTTCGCAAGATGCGGATGCGGCAGACGTCTACCGCAGGGCTTTGGCTATCGAACGAGACTATGAGCGGGCACAGAAGGAACTAGACAGAACGCGACGGAAGCTCGCCCCCTTAGCAATCAAAGCACGCGCTGCGGCGGGAGCGGTGGTAGCCGACAAGCCGTTTGCGTTCTACGTCAGCCCTTTTGAGGCGCTCCGGCTTGACGGGATCGCAGATGAAGAACTCGACGCGAGGACAATCCAGCGAGCCAAGAAGCGCCTGCTGCAAGAGATGGACCTCAATGACGGTAGGGTGAGTTGGCTAGATGGATACTCGCTCGACAACGCACAAGCCCTCGCGATTGAGGACGAACTACACGATGAGACCAAACGTCGCCATCACCGGGCCGTCTTCGAGAACAAGCAGCTTCTGCGATTCCTGACCCACGGCGACATTGAGCACTTTCTTTACTCGGACGACTATTTCCCACGCGACACTCTGGAACTTCTGGACCGTGATGGCGCCTTCCGGTCCTTCCTCAGCAAGCCGTTTTCACGTCAGTACAATCGTACACTAACTCGTGCGATCGAACAGAAGTGCTTGCCGGTGGTCGAGGTACTCTTTGACGGACGACGTTGGATTGAAGCGGCGGATGAAGATGTTTGCTTTCAGGGAGCTTGTCGGCAGGCGGAAGGTATCGTCCAAGAGGTACGAGCGCAGGTTGCCGAGGGAGAGTCGCGTAAGATCAGCGTAGTGGAAATTGAGGCATTCTTGCGCCAACAATGCCTGCCGGAACTCTTTAACCTGCTTCCGGCCCATTTCGCGTTGTACCAGAAACAGGTTGTCTCCGAGTTGTATTCATTGGCCGTTGCAGCCGTTAAGAACCACCACGACCTTATCTCAGCTCAACGCATTCTTGGCCTATGCAAGCGATTTACAGCTCGGAACGTGGCCCTTACGAATCGTCTTGATGAGGACTACCAAGCCGTTGAAAGGATACTTGGCGAACTTCACAATAAACCGCATCGGCGCCGGGTACTCCTTCAAACGCAAGGGCACCATTCACGCTCAACCCAGTCCAGTGACGTCGAGTCTTTTGCCCGCGAATGTGGTCGTGCGTGCCGATGGGTGCTGGACAAGCTGTTTGGGGCCAGCGGCGGAGCACCTGGCACACACGCACAGACAACCGGCCAAGCGGACCCGTACTGCCCGGCCACTGGGACTATGTGGGCAGCAGTCGGTATTATGGCCTTGCCGCTATTGATCGTCATCGCCGCTATATGGGCTTCCAGTAGCAGTTCTACGCCAACTGAGCCAAGTACCCCGAGAAGAACCACTCCGAGCAGTCGTTCGTATGTGGCACCAACACCAGCACCCAACTGGCAGAACCACTCTGCTCCCGTCTCGCCACCTAGAACCGATCGGCAATCTGGAACTGTTTACCGAGTACCGAGCTACATCAATGGATTGCTGGAGTCGGAAAGCAAGGCGATCGACCGTGAGAAAGCGATAGCGCGACAAATGGAAAGTGAACTCGAGCGTCTTGACCGCGAAATCGAGCGAGACAGGGCGTACTTGAATCACACGAGCCAGTTTGCTGTCGATGCGTTCAATCGCAAGGTGAACGACTACAACGTGAAGGTGGAGCAATTACAGGCGCAGAATCGCCGGATCAACCAACTCGTGGACAGTTACAACGCGAAACTACGACAATATGGTCGGTAATTGGAACATGCCCATGCCTTTCGAGTTCCTGACAGCCATGAAAACCGGAACCCAGATTCCGAAGAGCATTCTTACGGTCTTGAATCAGCTTTATGCGATTGAACAGAACCTCGCTAAGCACGGCGACGTCGGAGGCATCGGTCGTAACATCGAGAAGATGAAAGACAGCCTCGCCGAAGACGGACTCCTGGTGCCCGACGCCGAAGGCGGCCAGATGCGTATCGGCCTTGTCTACGAAGACCCAATGGGCCAGCCGTGCAAGGACACGAGGACCGACCTGGCTGCCAATATTGCCGGCACAGGCACGGAGAACCTTGTTGTGGTGGACGTTATCAAGCCAATCATCCGAGCCGCTTTACTGGATCACGAACGTGGACCATCCTGGGTCGTCCAGAAGGGGATCGTCACCGTCGAATCACGAAAGGAGCCGCAGAACAGTGAGCCAAATGATTAACTTCGCTATCGACCTGGGCACCACGAATTCCTTGATTGCCAAGTTCAACAGGGGCGACGTCGATGTGTTCAAACATCCGATCGGTCACAAGGAGACGCTTCCGTCTGTAGTCGCCTTCCGGAAGGATCGGATTCTAATCGGCGACAAGGCGCGCGACTACCTGGAAAAAGACCCAAAGAGCACCGCAGGCCGGTTCAAACGGCTGATGGGCACGACGGAGACGTGCAGAATTGAGTCGCTTGGACACTCGAAGACGCCAGTTGAGCTTTCGGCCTATGTCTTGAAAGAACTGAAGACCTTCATCCACACTCGCGAGGTACCCGAGGGCGTAGTGATTACCATCCCCGCTGCGTTCGATCAGGTACAATGCAACGCCACGGAAGAGGCGGGGTATGCCGCCGGATTCAAACAGGTGGTGCTCTTCCAGGAGCCGATCGCGGCCAGTCTGGCGTATGCCAATAAGCAGAAGGGCGTGGATCTCAACAATCGCCAATGGATCGTCTATGACCTGGGCGGCGGAACGTTTGACGTGGCGCTCGTGCGGATCGTGGAGGGCGAACTGAAGATCCTCGACCACGACGGTGACAATTATATGGGCGGCGCGGATTTTGATGCGTGGATGGTCGAGCGCCTCATCGTCCCGCAGCTTGAGGCGCGCGGGGAGTTTACCAGCCTCCTAGCCGAAATGAAGAGCGCGACCGGGCGGTACAATAGGCTTTGGTATAGGCTACTTCACCAAGCTGAAGAAGCGAAGAAAGAATTGTCCGCGAGTACGGAGACCGAAATAGGCATTAGCGTCGAGGACGATGAGGGCATAGAAATCGATGCCGACATCAAGATTACCCGCTCCGACTTCGAGGCCGTAATCAAAGACGCAGTTGATAAGACAGCCGCCATGCTGAGGGAGATGCTGACACGCAACGCGCTCCGCCCGGAGGACCTCGCGTTCGTGCTGATGGTCGGCGGCTCCACGTACATTCCGTTTGTTAGGAAGCGGATTTCCGAGCTACTGGGTATTCCGGTCAACACCGATGTCGAGCCAACCGGTGCCATTGTAATTGGTGGGGCTTACTTTGCAGGTCTGAAACAGCTTGACCTCGGCAAGCACGCCGAACACGCGCCCAGGCCAACCGGTGGGTTGACGGTCAAGTGTTCCTATCCTCGTACTTCGCGCGAAGATGAGGAGACCTTTTCGGCCAAGGTGGAGGGGAATGTTGCCGGTTTGCTGTATCGCATCACACGCGGCGACGGCGCCTACGACAGCGGCGTGAAGCCGCTCGCGGCGCGAATCTTTGAGGACCTGCCGCTTCAGCAGGATACATACAACTGCTTTGAGTTGCGGATTTACGACGCTCATAACAATCCTCTTCCGATTGACCTGGACCCGATCGAGATTGCGACCGGCTTTTCTCCCGCGGGCCAAATAACGCCCCACGACCTGAGTTTGGTGCTGGACCGGCCCGATATTTCCGATACTCAGCTTGGACTGCTGCTCCAGAAGGGGACTGTACTCCCCGCCAGAGCTAAGAGGACGGTGGAAGTTAACCGGGCGGTAGTCCACGGTTCGGAAGATGACGTCATTCGTATCATCGTGGTCGAGGGGCCTTCGGAAAACCATCATACGGCGAACCGCAAGCAAGGCGAACTCATTATCACGGGTAGTCAACTAAAGCGGGACGTGCCCGGGGGCACGGAAGTTGATCTCACGTTTGAATGGTCGGAGTCACGCAGGTTGGCTGTTTCGGCCTACATCAACCCTTCCGGACCGGAGTTCAAGAAGGTCTTCACGCCAGAGAAACGCGACGTGGACATCGAAACGCTTGCAGGAGAAGCATCCATGCTCGAAAAACGTTTAGAGCAGGAGGTAGAGGAGGCGGCTGCGAACGAGGACTACGAGACGGCCAAACAGATCAAGAAGCTGGAATCGCCCGTTCGCGAACTTTGTGCCGCTACAGCGATCATGGAACCGGATGACGTGACGCAGGATAAGTTCAAGCTGGATAACCGCAAGTTAGAGATTGCACAGCAACTTGATCGGCTGACGAGCGGGAAGCGGATCGACCGTCTGCGCGCTGAATACCAAGCCATGAAAGACCAAGCGTCGGCCATCGTCAATGAGAGCGGCAACGACCTTGAAAGAAGGCAGCTACGTGAGCTGATAGCCCGCGAGGACACTTTTCTGCATTCGACGAATCCGAATAAATTAGAGAACGCAACTGGGGAGCTTCGCGCGGTCGCATTTCAAGTTCTGCGCCGCAAGCCCGACTTCCTGATCGCTGTCTTTCAGAACGTGATTGAAAAGCGAGAGGCACTGAACGACCAACTTCAGGCAAGAACCCTGATCGAAGCGGGCAAGAGGCACATGGCAGCGGAGGATTACGAGAAACTGGATGAGGTCATAGGTCGCCTGCACGGACTATTGCCCCAAGACGAAGGCGATCCCGGTGACGGGCCATTCAGCGTGAGGATTTCTCAATCGTGGTAGCCGGACGGTCATAGAATGACGTTGCGAAGACGGGAAGCCCGGCCGCTTGGCCTAAAGCGAGTTGGTGGAGGAAATCCAGTCCTTCAGGCGTTTCGAAGAAGTGTGCCGTGCTCTTTGGCCACGAACTGCTATCGATCACCGCCCACTGCCGCGGGACCCAGTAGTGCAGCGTCCTCGGCGGCACATCCAATTGTCCCGCAATCTCACGGCGTGAGATCCAGGGCCAATGGAGGGCCTCGAACTGGGCCATCTTCTCCGCCACTCCCGGGCGAGACCAGCGGGACGATTCCACGGCAGAAGCCGAAGTGCTACAATGGAAGACGGCATCCATGGTTTGGGGCTCCTTCAATGGGAGGCTCTACTACCATTGAACTCCAATCTGGACGCCAAATCAAAAAGCTATCTTTGCCAGCAGTCGGCAAGGTTACGATGGGGGCCCAACCCGACCTCCACCGCTTTCCCGCGCCCTCCCGACCTGCTAAAGTAGCGCTGACCGTTGGCGGGGAAGCAACCGTTCATCGGTTATGCGGGAACCATCCCAAGACGCTTATCGGGGGAAGAACCATGATGCAAAAACTTCGGCGATGTTTGCTGTTGGTCTGCATTGCGGGAACGTCTATCGCTGCCGCGCGGGGCGCCGACGACACGGCCCGGCCTCCGTGGGTCGAACCGATGCGCAAGGTCCACGCGCAATTCACCGGCGAGGAGGGTACCCTGGCGCAGTTCGGCGATTCCATCACGGTGACCCTGGCCTTCTGGACGCCCATGCTGTACCAGGCGCCCAAGAACATGGACGAGGCCACAGCCGCCGACTACGCCCTGGTGAAGGACCGCCTCCAGGAGAAATGCTGGCGGCAGTGGAAGGGGCCGGAGTTCGGCAGCGCCGGCCGCATGACCATCCGCTGGGCGCACGAGAACATCGACGCCTGGCTCCGGCGAATGAACCCGGAGGCGGCCGTCATCATGTTCGGCACGAACGACCTGAACGGCTTGGAGGTCGAAGAATACGAACAGAAGACGCGGGAGGTGGTGCGCAAGTGCCTCGACAACGGCACGGTGGTTATTCTGAGCACGATCCCGCCGCGGCACGGGCGGCTGGAAAAGGCGAAAGAGTTTGCCGAGGCAGTCCGGCGCGTCGGGCGCGACCTGAACGTTCCGGTGTGCGACTACATGGCCGCCGTCCTCCGCCGCCGGCCCGACGACTGGGACGGCACGCTCGAGAAGTTCCGGCCCCGCAAAGGCTACGACGTGCTCACGCTCATCGCCGGCGACGGCGTGCATCCCTCCAACCCGCGCGAGTTCCAGAACGACTTCTCCGAAAAAGCTTTATCGACCAACGGTTACACGCTGCGGAATTACCTGGTGCTGCGCGATTACGCGAAGGTGATCCGGTTGGTTCTGGATGCAACCAATGCACCACCCAATGGAGCAGGAACTCGATGAAAGTTCATTCGCCCAATCCCGTGCTGGTACTGGCGTTGATGGTGCTCATCCCGGGTGCATCGATCCTGGCGAATCAACCCTCAGCAGACGAAAGCCCAAAATTATCGTGCGCAAATAGCGCCCCGGCCGTTGCCGAGGGCGCGGAGAAGGCTGCGACCGTTGCCTTGTTGGATGTGAGCTACATATTCAAGCACTATTCTCCGTTTGCTGAAAGATTAGCCGAGCTAAAATCGGAGGTTCAGGAAGCGGACGCCGCCGTGCGGGCAAGACAGCAAGAAATCGAGGGGGCGCGGGCTCAACTCGCAGTGCTGGAAGTCGGCTCGGCCGCCCACACGTCGATGACGAAAGAGATCGCGTCGGCCCACGCACAATTGACAGCCGATATTGAAGTGCAGAAACATCTCTTCCTGCGAGAGGAGGCGGGGATTTACCTGGAAGTATACGAAGAGATCGAGGCCGCTTGCGAAACATACGCGAGGCCGCGTGGAATACGAGCAATTATTCGGTTCTCCGAGGAGCCCGCCAACCGGAACGACCCGAAGAGCGTCCTTGCCAGAATGAACCGGCCGATGATCTGGCACGACGGACGGCTCGACATTACGCGGGGAATCCTCGAACTCATGAACGACAACGCGGGAGACGCGGCGGAAGAGCAGACCGACGATCCCGACGGTTCCTGATTCGTGCAAGGCGCCCTTCGGGCCGTTCCGGCAAATTGGAACGATGCGGTTTTCCCCTCGCACCGACCCGGGAACGGTGACAAACGACACGAACCCTTAGATTGAAAGGTACTACGATGCGACAACGATCTGTACTGAGCGGTGGGCTTTTTTTCGTCTTGCTGCTGGTCTTGCCTATGTGGGCACAGGCCGAGGACAAGTCCCATCCGGCCGACGGCAAATTGAAAATCTTCATTCTCGCCGGGCAGTCCAACATGGTCGGGTTCGGCCAGCTTACCGGCAGCCCGGGTACGATGGAAACCTACGTCAAGAGCAACCCGGAAGCCTACGGCCACCTCGTCGATGAAGACGGCGAGCCCGTCGTTCGCGACGACGTCTGGATCGTGAACATCTCCCACGAGGGCAAAGAGAAGATGGGGTGGCTCACCACCGGTTACGGCGCGTCCGAAGGCCACATCGGCCCCGAATACGGCTTCGGTTTCGTCGTGGGCGACTACTATGAAGACCCCGTGCTGATCATCAAGTCGGCCTGGGGCGGCAGGTCGCTTTCGCACAACTTCCTGTCGCCCAGTTCGGCCGAATACCCGACGCCCCAGAAAGACGGCGACGCGGGCTTTCAGTACGCCGAGGTCGTCCGGCACGTCCGGGAAGTCACCGGCAACCTGAAGAAATACTACCCCGACTACAAGGGCAACGGCTACGAGATCGTCGGCTTTGGATGGCACCAGGGCTGGAACGACCGCATCAATGCACAAGCGGTCGAAGCGTACGAATCGAACATGGCCAACTTCATCAAGGATATCCGCAAGGACCTGGGCGTCGAGAAGCTGCCGTTCGTGATCGCGAACACCGGCATGGGCGGATGGGACATCCCGCCGCAGGCTTCCTACAAAACTCGGGTCGAGAAGCTCATGAACGATCAACTCGCCCTTGCCGACCCGGAGAAGCATCCCGAGTTCGCCGGCACCGTCGCGGGCGTCGAAACCCGCGACTTCCAACGATCGCAAGAGGAGTCGCCTTCGGGACAGGGTTACCACTGGATGCGGAACTGGGAAACCTACTACCTCATCGGCAAGTCGATGGGCGACGCCATGGTCGAGCTTGTCGCGAGATAGCCGTCCACCGGGGACTGCCCTAGAAATTGCGTACAGGGCGGGCTGTGCCCGCCGCATAGCGTCTGAAACTCGGCGGGCACAGCCCGCCCTACAAGTGCCCCAATTCCGTCGCCCGAGAAACGGTTCCGGCCAAGGTCACAAACGGTTGCGCCGATGCAAAACCCCAATGCCCTTCCCGACAGCACGTACGTCCATACCCAGAAAGGGCCGTGGCACCTGATCCTGGGCGCCTTGGCCGTGGTCTTCTTTGGCGTGAGTTGGTTTGTGCCGGATGCCGTTGCGAGCGCCGTCCTGCTGGCCGTCGGTCTGGCCATGCTGTTGTTGGCGCCGGCGTTCCGGGAGCTTACGGTGGCCGACGAGGGCGATCGGTTGGCCGTTCGATTCGGCCCGCTGCCGCTGTTCCAGAAGCGAATCCGTTACGACGATATCCGCATCGTCGAGCGGGGCCGGACCACGCTGCTCGACGGCTGGGGCATCCACTGGAACCCCTGGAGCGGCTGGGTGTGGAATATCTGGGGACGCGACTGCATCGTCCTCCGGCTCGAACGTGGGATCCTTCGGATCGGCACCGACGACCGCGAGGGACTTGCCGAGTTGCTGAAGCGGAAATTGAGCAGGGAAGGCGCCTTGCCCGGCTCGCACGGCGGGCAGGAAATGTAAGCTCCTCCGTTGCCCTTCGGGCTGTCCGGAACGGCCCGGGCCCATGCCCCCCTCCAGAAGAGGGTTAGGGTAAAGGCAATCCACAGCCCTCACCGGCTTTGATCGTAATCTTGCCAAATGCTAGCAGTGAATGCGCTGAAGCTCACGGG
>CAYPWB010000133.1:0-14019 GCA_964414315.1 uncultured Planctomycetaceae bacterium
AAGCTGCGCGGCGGTCCACAGCTCTTTGACTTCGCTTGCAGGGTGGCCACGGACGGGATTCGCAACCAGTTCCCGGACGCCGATGAGCTACAGGTGCGGGAGATCCTGGCAGAGCGGGTGAACCTGGGGCGGATCTTGGAGGGGCAGCCTTGACCAGCGATCAGGCAACGGCCGCATCATGCTCCGATTCCATCACTCCGGGGCCGAATGCCGCACCGCCAATCCCTGATCCGGCCCTGACCCCGGAGTTCCTCGGAACTCCTGACCCCAGAACCTCCCCACTTTCCTTCTTCTCTTCTGCAACTTAGCGGCTTCGCGCCTTGGCGTGTGATCCGGGGCCGCGAAACTTACACGCCAAGGCGCGAAGCCGCTAAGTCGCTAAGGGAAGAGAGGGAAGCACAGAAGCGCAGTCAGATCGGGAGTAGGGATTAGCGAGGCGTCTTTCGAGCGGTCCGACCGTCGGACACCTCCGCCTCGACAGCCGAACTCTCCCAGCACGCGCTCGTCGCACACCGAGTCCGGGAGATTCCGGCGGTCGGAAGAAGGAGCGTACGCTGTTCCGGCAACCGCCGCATTTTGCCCCGATTTCATCACTGCCGGCCGAATGCCGCACCGTTAATCCCTGATGTCGGCCTTCCCCCGGAACGCCCTTGTCAACCCACCCCCACGTGCATCTTGCGCGACGGGGTTTGCATGCGACCGAAGATCCGCGCCCCAGGCTCGATATCGCGATGCGTTTCTCGAGCGCGGCCGTTACGTTGCCGGTCGCCGGGCTCGTCCTCTGTCACTGAGCTGCCAAGGGTATGCACCTGCCGGGCGTGCCGGCCGTCTGCCCGAAAGCTATTCGGCGGCTTGACACAATTTGGTAAACGCGGTAGTATGGAAGAGCAGGGGGGAGTGCGCATGAGCAGGCACTGACCTCCTGCCAAGGGCGTGATGGTACCTCTGGATCGGCTTGAGGGAATTGCGATGCCTGAGGTTAGCCGATTTTTCGGCGTCTCAATTCGGATGTACTTCGACGATCACAATCCGCCCCACTTCCATGCAATTTACGGCGGCGCCGAGGCGAAGGTCGGCATCGAACCGCTGACGCTGCTTCGCGGCCGGTTTTCCCGGCGAGCGTTAGGTATGGTGATGGAGTGGGCGGCTGCGCATCAAGAGGAGTTGCTGGCTAACTGGGAGCTTCTGCACAACGACCAACCTCCGAACCCCATCGACCCGCTCGACTAGGAGCCTCCGATATGTTCCCTCGTATACGCGGCGTTCGCCATATCGCGGGCTACGCACTCGAACTGACGTTTTCCGACAATACGGTCGCCGAATTGGACTTCCGGCACCGAATCGTCGGGCGCGGCGGCGTCTTTCGCCCGTTGGAGAACCTGGACTTCTTCCGCCGGGTTGCCGTCGACGAAGAGGCCGGTACGCTCGTCTGGCCCAACGGCGTCGACTTCTGCCCCGACGTCCTCTATGCGGAAGCCACAGGCAAGCCGATCTCCGACGCAGGCTCAAAACTCGAACCGGCCTGATCCAGCGACGGTCGCGTCATGCTCCGGTTCCATCACTCCCGGCCGAATGCCGCAACGCGAATCCCTGATCCCGGTCTGACCCCGGAACTTCCTCAGAACTCCTGGCCCCAGAACCTCTTTCCCTTTCCTTCTTCTGCTTTGCGACTTAGCGGCTTCGCGCCTTGGCGTGTGATCCGGGGCTCGCGAAACTTACACGCCAAGCCGCAAAGCCGCTAAGACGCTAAGGGAACAGAGAGAAGCAGAGAAGCGAGGTCAGATCGGGAGTAGGGATTAGCGAAGCGTCTCTCGAGCGGCCTGACGGTCGGGCACCTCCGCCTCGACGGCCCCAACGGCCCCATGCTTCCAGCAATGCGCGGCGGCGGGCGTAGGTGAACCCGGCCGCTCGACGAGGCAACCCAGCGTTCCAAGGTAGCGTGCGGCCGGAACCACCTTAAGTTTCTAGCGCTCGCGGGCCGCGCTGCGGTGCACTTGCAAGGGCCAGGGACGCTCGATGCGGCGTCCGTCGGGGGTGAACTCGACGGGCGGGAGGATGTTCCCCGCGGCATCGCGCGGCAGCCGGCTTTCCATCGTGGGGAACTCGTCCTGGCGGTACGAACGGTTCACCAGCGGCGCCGTCCGCATGCGCGGCCGGTACGGCGACTGCCCATACACGCACTCGACCGTAATATCCGACGGTGGGTAGTTCGACCTTTGGAACAGCGGGTGCGCCGGATCGGGATCGGCCATCGCGCGCACCTCGCGCTCGCCACGGTACGGGGCCAGCGTATCGACCCAAAGGATCAGCTTCAGCAGGTCGTGCGGGTCCATCGTCACGTCGTGGTGCTTGCCGCCGCCGGCAATCTCGACCAGCTTGCTGCGGTAGGAAAGCGTCGAAAGGGGCGGCACCGTCAAATAGTCGACCGGGCGCCACGGCGCCTGCTGGGCGAGGATCGTGCCGGCAATGCCCCCGGTGGATCGCCTGGCCGGGAACGCGCCGCGCAAGCCCGCCTCGGTCCCCAGCGTGAGTGTGGCATACGGCTCGAGGAAGATGCCGAACGCGCCGGGCCGAAGCGTCAGGTCGAGCTTCTCGCGCCCGTCGCCCTCGCCCTGGTGGCACGCGCCGCAGTACTTGTCGAGCAAGGGCTGAATATCGCGCTCGTAGCCGAAGCTGCGTTCCGGTCCCCACGGATACGGCGCGATCTTCGCCGGAACGCCGGCCAAGGCGGCCGACTTCCCCAACTCCATCGCCGGCGTTCGGCTGTGCTGCTCGTGGCAGCCGACGCATCCGCGCACCTCGCCGGGCATCAGGTTCGTGAACGACCGCATCGTGTGCAGCGCGCGGTGCTGCTCGTCGACGATCTGGAAGTGCAGGGCGATGTTCGGCGGCGCTTCGAAGTACACCGATCCGTCGCTGCCGATCGGTACGGTGCCCAGCACCCGCTTGATGCCGTCGTTGACCGTCAGCGACATGGGCGGGCCGGCGTGCATGTGCGGCTGGCAACTCGGGTTGTCGGCGTCCTGGATCTTCTTGCCCAGCGTGAACGTGGTGTTGTCGAGGTTGACGACCCGCAGGTAGCGGCCCTTCTGCCGCAGTTCGTCGGCGCGGGGAACGCCGCGGAAGATGTCGGCACTGTACAGCACGCCGGGCTCGACCGGCTTCCACTCGTGCTGCGGCCCGGGCCAGGCGACGCGATCGGGCAGCACGGGCGGTACGGGCCGGGGACGAACGGGCATGCCATACAGAATATGATACGCCCCCTCATAGATCAGCTCCCGGTTGCCGTAGATGTCCATGAGATACAGCTTGAACCGGCTGGCGTTGGTGCGCGTCCGGAACACCTGCGTCGGATTGCCGCGTCGGATGGACACGAGGAACAGCTCCTCGCTGAGCGGGTAGGGCGATTTGTACCCGCCGTACACGCCCGAGGTGTGGTAACGGTCGGTTTCCATTTGCTCGGCCGGGCCGTTGCCCACCTCGATCCAGGGAAGCTCCTGCGTTACCTTGGTGAGCCCGTGGGGATAGTTGAATCCCTTCGTGACGTCGAGAATACCCACGCCGCCCCAGTACACTTCGTGGTGGCCGTGCGCGGCGAACATCACCCGCCGGCTGTTGGGAATGGGCCGGGCCTCCATCAGCAGGTCGGGCCAGTAGCTCTGGTTGCCCCAGAACACGCTCGTGCCGGTGCCGTCGGGACGGACCGTCCACAGGCTCTGGACGTGGAACAGGTCCTTGTCGGTGTATTCCCAGCGGGTGTAGAGGATGCGGCCGTCGGGCATCAGGGCGGGGGTGTATTCCGGCTCGCCGCCGCCGCTAAGGATGTAGATGTTCCGGCCGTCGGCGTCGCAGCGGGCCAGCAGCGTGCTCGGATGCCCCACCACGCACCGCGCGTAGCTGTTGCCCCGCGTCGTCAGGAACGCGATGCCGCCGTCGGGCAGGTAGATGGGGTCCATGTCGTCGTAATCGGCGCCGGTAAGCTGGCGCAAACCGGTGCCGTCGACGCCCACCTCGTACAGGTTGAACGTCCGCTCGTCGGCCGGCCGGAAGCCGAAAAGCACGCGGCGGCCGTCAAAGGAGACGTCGGGCCGCCAGTGCCAGCCCGGCCCCAAGGACTGGCCCAGCTTTCGCACCTCGCCGCCCGGGTGCAGTCCGTCGAGCACCAGCAGTCGCACGCAGTTCAACTGCGCCTGCGGATACGAGCGGTGCATCGACTCGTGCGGGTAGCGTTCGGGAACGTCGATGAACACCAACTGGGAGAAATCGACCGCCGGGTGGGCGAACATGATCTGCCGCTTCACCCGCCGCACGTCGAGGTACAATGCCCGCGCCTCAGCCGATTCGGCCGGCACGCCGGCCAGCTTCGCCTCGATCGCTTCGAGCCGGGCCAGTTCCCGGCTCAGCTCCGGCGGCTCGGGTAGTGCCTGCCATCGGGCGGCCATTTCGCGGGCCCAACCGATCTCCTCGGCGGCCCGCTCGGCCGGCGGCTTCCCTTCGGCCTGGTACAGCCACTCGTCGTCGAGCAACTCCTCGGCTTCGGCCGGGCTGAGCGTGCGGGTTTGCGGCTCTTCGAGGCCCAGCCGCACGTTGCGGGGTAACAGCGAATCGTCGCCGGCGAGCATCCCCCACGGCTGCATGCCCACGGGGCCGAGGACGTGGGCCGGCTGCCAGTCGCGGTCGTCGAACTCGGGCGTTGCGAAGCCGGGCGCCTCGGCGGCCGACATGCGCCAGGAGTCGTCGGAGTGGAGTTCGACTGCGCCGCCGGGGCCGTCGTGGCGGATGCGCACGGCCATTGCCAGCCCGCCCATCGCCCCCCAGTTCACGCCCCTGACGGCCAGAACGTTCCTGCCCTCCCGCAGTAGCGGGCCGATGTCGTACCGCTCGACGACCTCCCATCCGGTGCCGGCCGGGTTGTGGTCGCAGCCGACGAGCGTGCCGTTGACGTAGAAGTCGTAGTTGTTGTCGACCGTCATCAGGGCGATGCCCGAGGCGGGCTTGCCGGGCAGTTCAAACGCCTTGCGCAAATAGCAGGTGAACTTCCCCTCGTTGCCCGTGTGCGCCCGGTCCCAAATCCAATGTGCTTTCGACAGCCGCGGCCCGCGGCCCGACGTACCCGCCGGCTGAGCCCGGGCGGCGCCGACGACGGCGAGCCAGGCAACCCCGGCCGCGGCGGCGAAACAAAACCATCGATTCCAGGACGTGCGATATGCAGTCATGCTAACCTCCCGTTTCCCATGATGGCGCCGGCAATACGTGCAGTGTATCAGTGACGCACAGCCTCGTCAATTCCCCGGCAAGCTTCCCGAGACCGCGGGCTCGCGGCGGTGTTCGGTACAAGCCAGTGCGAGCACAGCCATTCCGGCGTGGACCGAACCACCTGCCGGCCGTCGGTTCGTCACGGCACGTCGGCCAGGTAGACCCCGTCCCGGCGCAAGGTGGTTTGCAGCGCGCGGGTTTCGACGTCGGCCAAGTCCACGCCGGCCTCCAACGCCATCGCGGCGCACGTTCCAACACCCTGGCCCATCACCATGCAGTGGCTTTGCAAACGGACCGATGCACATGCCTCGTGCGTTGTCGATGCGCAACGGCCGACGACGGCGAGGTTCGGCCACGTGGAGTTCAGGCACATGCCGAGCGGGATGTGATAGCTTTCGCCGACCGGCGGCATGAGTTCCTTCTGTTGATCGGTCCAGGTGGTGTAACCGCTGCCTTTCGGGTCGTGGATGTCGATCATCCAGAACCCGTGTCCGACGGCGTCGGGCTGCTTGACCGCGCGGACCACGTGATTGCCGTCGAGCGTCTTCAGCCCGCGAATCCGCCGCGACTCGCGTACGCCCAGCGCGTGGCCCATGTGTGTCACCCGGGCTTCGGCGAAGCCGGGAATGTTTCGCCGCCAGAGGTCGACGATTCGGTAGACATCCTCTCGGGCCTGCATCGAAAGCCGGGTGAGTTCCTGTTCGTCCAGCGGATTGCCGGCGGCGGGAACCATGTTGTGCGGCACCTGGTTCAAGCCCGAGCGGATATAGTGCTTCGCCGCCCCCTCGTTGAACTGCGGGAACCGACCCTGGTCGCGCAGCCGACGCATGTCGTCGAACACGCGCTGGCGCACTTCCGGCGGCGTGGCGCGTACGGCCGGCGAGTCGACGTCGCTGAGGCAGAACATCATCGTCATCCCCTGGACGCGGCTGTCGGCGGCCCGTCCGAAGTCGAAGGGTACTCCGGCGTTGGCGGCCACGTCGCCGTCGCCGGTGGCGTCGATGAAGATTCGGCCGCAGACCGCTCGGCGGCCCTCTTTCGTGTCGACCAGCACGGCGCGGAGGCGGCCGTCCTCCGAAACCGCTTCGACGGCGGTCAGGTTGCAAATCACGCGTACCCCCGCCTCCTGCAGCATTCGCCAGAACACGACCCGCATGCCTTCGGGATCGAACCAATGCGTTTCGGGACGTTTCGGGAAGTGGGCATAGCGATGCATGAAACGGCCCGCCCGCTCGACGGCCTCCTGCACAAATCCGTGGATGACCTGCCTGGTGCGGTCGCTGGTGTGCCAGATATTGACCAAGGCGTTGGTGGCCATTCCGCCCAAACTGGGCCAACGTTCCAGCAGGATGACCCGTGCCCCGTGCCGGGCCGCGCAGCAAGCTGCCGAAATGCCCGCGGTGCCGCCGCCGCAAACCACGACATCCGCTTCGGCGAGAACGGGCACCCGCCGTTCCGGCACCCGGATTGCCGGCGGCCCGTGCTCGTCTTGTTCAGCCCCGCATCCGGGCCGGCCGGAACCGGGCGCCAGTGCGGCGAAGCCGCCGCCGGCAGCGGCAACCATAAATTTGCGTCGGGTTGTCTTGGGCATGGCAGACCTCGCGCGGAGAGGAAGGCAGTCGGGCTTTCGCCTCGTTCGGACATTATCGTTATTATGACGTTGCTGTGTAACCGTTCACGGGGGACCGGCATGCGGAAGGAATATGCCATGCCGCTTGTGGCAGGTTCTGATTTCCGAAGGTCGAGGTGCGTACCAGATGCTTGCACCTTCTGGGTTGCCTGAGTACACTGGAGCGGTCGCGATAATGGTTGCGCCGCGATCGGGCCACGCCTGCCGCATCAGGGCGGGAGCCGGGCCGTCGACGCCTGCCTTGTGGTTGATTGTGGCGGTCCAATGGCCGTTGTTGGCTCGTCGGCCGCGCCGACAGCGCGTTCGGTACACGCCACTCGGCAGAGTCGCCGTTGCGTCGGTCCGGCGAGTCGGGCGGGACAGCCGTGCACCCGTAACGGCAAACCACGCTCGGCTCGCGGAACTCAAACCGCTCCCGAAAGGCACTTGGCGTCATGAACGCATTCTGCAACGCTTTACACCGCCTCATGGCTCTTCCCCCGGCACGAGCGAATCGCACCGACGGCCGTGCGGAACGATGCCTCGGCGCCCTGCTGCTCCTCGCCGCTTTGCTGCTCGCTCTGCCTGGCGTGGCGCAGGCGGTGGAATATCCTCACCCCGACGTTCCCGGGGTGGTGATCAACTACAGTCCGTCGGCGTCGGGAAAGTACATCGGCTGTCCGGCCATTGCCATCCTGCCCGGGGGCGAGTACGTGGCCTCGCACTCCTTTTTCGGGCCCAAGGCGGGGCACCGCACGAGCGGCACGACCCTGGTGTTCGGCTCCATCGACCGCGGACGAACCTGGTCGAACCGGAGCGAAATCGACGGCCAGTTCTGGTCGACCCTGTTTGTCCACCGTGGCGCGCTGTACCACATGGGCACCGACAGACAATGGGGCGAGGTGGTGATACGCCGTTCCGACGACGGGGGCCGCACCTGGACCGAACCAACCGGCCCGACCCAAGGCCGGCTGCTCGACGACGGCCGGTATCATTCCAGTACCGTTCCGGTCGTGGCGCACCACGGCCGGCTGTGGCGGGCGATGGAAGGAGAGGATACCTGGCCCGAGCGCGGCCCCGGCACGCCGCACCCTTACGGTGCGTTTGTCATGTCCGCGCCGCTGGAGGCAAACCTGCTGCGGGCCGACAGTTGGACGCGGAGCAATTACCAGCGGTTCGATCTGGCCCGCGTGGGCAAAAAGCCCGGCGAACGAAGCGGCGGATGGCGGGAAGGCAACATCGTCGTTGCGCCCGGCGGACAGGTGGTCAACTTCCTGCGGATCGACGACGCCGGGGTCGATCGGGCCGATCTGCTGCCGGTTTCGGCCGACGGCCGGCGCATTGCCATCGACGACGAGAACTGGGGCCTGATCGACTTTCCCGGCGGGCGGACGAAGTTCACCATCCGCTTCGATCCGGCCTCGGGGCGGTACTGGTCGCTGGTCAACAAGCAGTCGGATCCGGAGGCCGACCGCAATGTTTTGGCGCTGGTCTCCTCGGCCGACCTGAAGCAGTGGAAGGTCAACACGATCGTGCTGCGGCATCGCGACCGACGGCACCATGCGTGGCAGTATGTCGATTGGCGGTTCGCCGGGGACGATATCGCGGCCGTTTCGCGCACCGCGTGGGGCGACTCGCACAATTTCCACGATGCGAACTACCTGACCTTTCACCGGATCGACCGATTCCGCGAACGGACCATGGACGACGCCGCTCCCTGGCTGCCGTAAGTCCTCCAGAAGCGAACCGCTTACCCTGCACACTTGCTGTGCCGGTTCTCGTCAAGTATTATTGATCGACGTCTGAAGAGCCGTTTCCCGCCCCCTGCTTGAGCCGTCCGACCCCCGCAGCCCGCCATCATGACGACAACCCTGCCGCTCCGAGTCCCCTTCTTCCTCCTCGCGGCCGCGGCCGTGCTCGCCTGCCCGCTCTCCGTTGCGGCCGAGGACGCCGGCAACGGCCGGCGCCCGAACATTCTTTTCATCATGTCCGACGATCACGCCGCGCCGGCGATCGGGGCCTACGGCAGCCGATTGGCGGGGCTCGAGCCCACGCCGGTCATCGACACGCTGGCCGAGGAGGGTGTTCTGTTCGAGAATTGCTTCGTGACCAACTCGATCTGCACGCCTAGCCGGGCGTGCATCATGACCGGGCAGTACAACCACGTCAACGGCGTCTACGACCTCGCCGGCCGGCTCCCGCCCGAGCAGCAGTACCTGGCGATCGAAATGCGGAAGGCGGGCTACCAGACGGCCATGATCGGCAAGTGGCACTTGAAGGATGAGCCGAACTTCGATTACTACAAGGTCCTGCCGGGCCAGGGCAAGTACCACGATCCCGAGTTTCGCGAAAAGACCGCCGGAGCGTGGCCGAAGAACGCGGTCGGCATGAAGGGGCACTCGTCGGACTGCATCACCGACAGCACGCTCGCGTGGCTCGAAAATCGCGACCGCTCCAAGCCGTTTTTCCTCATGCACCACTACAAGGCGCCGCACGACTTCTTCGAGAACGCCGCCCGCTACGACGGTTATCTCGAAGACGTGGACATCCCCGAGCCGGAAAGCCTGTGGGAGCAGCCCGGCTTCGGCTCCATCGCCACCCGGGGGCACGAGGACGAATGCTACCGGTTTATCGGCACCTCGATCGGGCGGCGCCACGCCTTCCGGAATTACACGAAGAAATGGGCCGGCGACCCCGAGCTGTCCGACGCCGCGGCCAAACGCCGGTGCTACCAGACGTATCTGAAAAAGTATCTGCGGTGTGTCAAGGGTGTGGACGACAACCTCGGTCGGCTGTTCGCGTATCTCCGCAACGAGGGCGTCTTGGACGACACCCTGATCATCTACACCGGCGACCAGGGGATGATGCTCGGCGAACACGACTACCAGGACAAGCGGTGGATGTACGACCAGTCGCAGCGGATGCCGTTGCTGATTCGCTTTCCGCGCACGATTCCCGCCGGCACGCGAAGCGACGCAATCGTGGAGAACGTCGACTTCGCCCCGCTGATGCTCGACTTTGCCGGCGTCCGGACGCCCAAGGGCATGCAGGGGCGCAGCTTCCGCACCATCTGCGAAACGGGGCGCGAACCGGAGGGTTGGAAACAGGCGGCCTACTACCGCTACTGGATGCACATGGCCCACCACTGGAACCCGGCCCACCTCGGCATTCGTACCAGGCGGCACAAGCTCATCTTCTACTATGGCTGCAACTACAAAGGGCAGAACCGCACGCCGCCCGGCTGGGAACTTTACGACCTGGTCAACGATCCGCACGAAGTGCGCAACGTGGTCGACGATCCGGCTTACGCCGGCGTGGTCCAGGAACTGAAGGCGCAGCTTCGCGACCTCCGCAGCAGGATCGGCGATACCGACGCCGAGTTCCCCGCGGTCCGCGAGATCGTCGAGGAGTTCTGGGAGTACGACGACGCGGCACGCGAAAAGGCCGTTCAGATCTCCCACGAGTACGCGGCGCAGCAACGGGCGAAGCTTTCCGGCGTTCCACCCGAGGGACACCAGAAGGCCGTAATCCTGCCCGGCGGCTACATCAAGCCGGCCGAGTCGAAACGGCCACTGCGAACGTGCAGCGGGTTTGAGGAAATCTCCCGCACGGCAACGTACAAGATCAGCCATCCGGGACCGGCCGGCTTCAACCCGGACAACGCCTACTTGCTCAGCGGCGACGCCCCGCCGATCAAGCCCCACGCCTTCCACACGGCCGAAAACGCCGAAGCCCCGTCGATTATCATCCGCCTCGAAAAGCCCCACCGCGTTCGCTGCGTCCGGGTGGTCAATCGCAAGGGCGGTTTCCACGAACGAGCCGACGGCCTCACCCTCGGGCTGTCCGACGACGGCGAGACCTGGAAGCCGGTCTGGCAGGCCGATAAGCCGGCCCCCGAGTGGCAAATCGACGTTCCCAACTCCGGCCCGTGCCAATACCTGAAACTCGGTCTTCCCGGCGGCGGCACACTGCATTTGAATCAGGTGACGGTGTTCGGAGAATGAGGCTCGGCTTGCTGTAACCACGCTGCGAAGGCCAGGAGAACAGTCCCATGACTTCCCGACTCTGTACCACGCTGCTTGCCGCGCTGATCGTGCTGCTCCTCGCCGGGCCCAAGCGCGCGGGAGCCGAACCGGAAGAGGATCCGCGCCCGAACGTGGTTCTCATCCTGGCCGACGACCTCGGCTACCACGATCTGAGTTGTTATGGGCATCCGTCGATTCGCACGCCGGTGCTCGACCGGCTCGCCGGCGAAGGCATTCGCTTGACCAACTTCCACGCCGGAGGCACCGTGTGCACGCCGTCGCGCATGGCCCTGCTCACCGGGGCGTACCCGGTGCGGGTCGGCTGGACCCGAGGGGTGGTCGGATTCAAGATGGGCCCGAAGGATGGCATGAGCCGGGAGGCGTTGACCCTGGCCGAGATCTTCAAATCGGAGGGCTACGCCACGGCGATCTCCGGCAAGTGGCACATCGGCAACATGCCCGACACCCGTCCGCAAAGCCAGGGTTTCGACCGCACCTATTACCTGTCGATGAGCAATAATCAAACGGACAAGATCCGGCGCGAGAATGAGGTCGTCGAGCAGCCGTTCGACAACCGCCTGCTGACCCGGCAGTTTACCGACGAGGCGACGGCGTTCCTCCGATCGGCGAAGGACCGGCCGTTTTTCCTCTATCTGCCCTACACCGCCCCGCACTTCCCGGTGGAACCGCACCCGCAGTGGGAAGGCCGCTCCGACTTCGGCAAATACGGCGACGTGGTGGAGGAACTCGACCACCGAATCGGCGAGGTGCTTGCCGTCCTGGAGGAATTGGGAATCCGGAAGCACACGCTTGTGGTCTTCTGTTCCGACAACGGCCCGCAACCCGGCCAGGCGGCCAGCGCCGTTCCGTTCCGCGGCGAGAAATGGAGCGCCCTGGAAGGCGGCACGCGCGTGCCGTGCATCGTCAACTGGCCCGAGGTTGTCCCGGCGGGCCGGCAGAGCGGTGCGCTGATCAGTGCCATGGATCTGCTGCCGACGCTTTGCCGGGCTTGCGGCATCGATTGGCAGAGCAAGACCCAAGGCAAACCACCGATCGACGGACTCGACGTTTGGGCCACGCTGCTCGGTGAGGAGGAACACCACCCTCGCAACGAGTTGCTGTACTGGCACGGGATGGATCCCCAGCCGCAGGCGATTCGCGTGGACGAATGGAAGCTGTTCTTCGACCGACGGCATGCCCTGGAAGGCCTGGGCACGGCCGGGGCTACCACGGAGCAAGCCGCCGCCCTTCAGCGCTATCGTGAAATGCTGAAGCCGGGCGTCGCCAACCCGCCTTTTCTGTTCCATCTGCCCGACGACGTCGGAGAGTTGAAGGACCGGAGCGCCCGGTTTCCCGAAAAGGTCGAGGCAATGCGCGACCGAGCGCAGGAGCTGATGGCCGAGATCAAGGCCGACGGAATCCTGCCGCTTGCAACCCCGGCGAGCAGCCCCTAACGTCGACGTTTCTCTCGCCGTCGCCAGGGCATGGGAGGCCGGGAGCCGGCATGGGTTGCGACCGTGCCCGCGCTGAACGCTTGCCAGCTACCCAGCTTTCGACGAGAATACCAGCAGACCGCCGTTTCCGCACGCTGTCCATGAAGAGGCTCTCCCCCCATGCCGTGCTCCGTTCGTTGCCGTTTCGTTGCCGCGATGTTGCTTTCCTGCGCCGTGCTCTCCATGACCGTGCCCGGCTTTGCTGGGGAATTATCGGAGTTGCAAGTCCTGCGAGGAGGCTACCCGCGAGCATTCTTCTTTCGCGCAAGCGAGGGCCATGCACGGCGAGGGCGCATCGGCTTCGACGAGTGGGAGGCCTGTTTCGCACGGCTGATGGGGATCGAAGGCAAGGTGCTGGCCGAGGAAATTCCCGATATGCCGGATCGAAACGCCGAGTTCTTCACGCGGCTGAAGCGGAAGCACCCGGATCAGCTTGTCCTGCTCCACTACAACGGCAACGCCCGCGACCCGCGCGATGCGAGCAGCGCCTTCTTTGCCGGCCACTGGCTCTATTACAACGGCGCGGTCCTCCTCGACGACGTGCCGGCGGAATCCGGCGAGACGGACCTCCATGTGAGCGATACCCGGCTGTTTCTGACCCAGGTGGGCCGCTACCGCGACCGCAACGAAGACATCGGCCTGTGCATGCTCGACGCCGACGGCAAACCCGACTGGACACGCAGTGAACAGGTGGAACTTGTTTCGGTCGACCACCGTGCAGGCACCATTCGTGTCCGCCGGGGTTGCCATGGCACCGAAGCCCTGGCTTGGCTGGGCGGTGCCAGTTATGCCGCCGCACACGTAACGGAAGGTCCGTGGGGACGCCGGTCGAACCTGATGTGGTTCTACAACTATGCCACCGACAGCCCCCGCGATGCCCACGGCCGGCAATGCCTCGACGTGCTGGCCGACGAGGTGGCGGCTCGGTTTGCCCCGGGCGGCAAGTTGGTCGCGTTCGACGGTGTGCAGTTCGACGTGCTCCACAACACGCCCGGACGCCGCAGCCCCGGCCGGAGGCCCGACGGCAACGCCGACGGTCGGGCCGACAGCGGCGTTGCTGACGGCGTCAACCGGTACGGCGCCGGCGTCGTCGAGTTCTGCCGGAAGTTACGCGAGAAGATGGGCCCCAACAAGCTGATCCTCGCCGATGGCCACGGCGAACGGCATCAGCGCGCGTTCCGCCTGCTTAACGGCATCGAAAGCGAAGGTTGGCCCGCGCTGAACGACTGGGCGCTCGGCGATTTCTCCGGCGGGCTCAACCGGCATTTCTTCTGGGCGCGGGCCGGTGCCCCGCCCGTGCTCAACTATATCAACCACAAGTACATTGAGCCGCTTGCCGAGCCGGGAACGCACCGCGTTCCGGACGTGCCGTACAGCACCAGCCGGCTTGTGTTCGCCGCCGCGGTCATGTCCGACAGCGCGGTGTGCTATTCCTTCGCCCCGCCGGCCGAGGACGGCGAATTGCTGGGCATTTGGGACGAACTCCACAAGGGGGCCGAGCAGGAGGCGGGCTGGCTGGGGCAACCGTTAGGACCGGCGGTGCGCGTGGCGCAGCAAACCCTCGACCTGCTCGACGGCACTGCCGATCCGCCCTCGCCGGAGTTGCTTTCCCGCCTCGAGCGTTCGCCGGCCGCTC
>CAYPWB010000134.1:0-13946 GCA_964414315.1 uncultured Planctomycetaceae bacterium
AGGGTGGCAAGGTACAGGCGGCCGTTGGCGGCGACCATGCCGTCGAAGACGGGCGGGGCGGCCAGGGGGTATTCGGCCAGCTTCCGGCCCTCGGCGGTCGAAACGGCCCGCAGCAGGCCGCCCTGCTCGCCGCGCCACGCGGCCGTGGGGTCGTCGGCGGCGAGCGGGTCGGGCGGGCCGGCCACCAGCAGCGTGTCGCCGGCCAGCACCATCGCCCGGACCCACAGCGGCGAATCGTGCCGCCACCCGGCCGGCTTCGCCGCGTCGTCCGATGCGGTGCGCCGGGCTTCCCGGGCCGCGTTGCCCTGTTCGGCTGCGGTTGCCTCGCTGAGCGGCTCGGCGAACAACCGGTAGTGGGTGGGCCGGCTTTCGTTGGGCGGCCACACCTCGTCGAGGAACATTTGCGGCAGGCCCGCATGGCTCCCGTGACGGGCGTACACCGTGCGGCCGAACCCGTAAATGGTCCGGCCGTCGTGCACCAGCACCCTGCCGGAGGGGACCTGCTCGCCGGCGCGGGGCCAGCCGCCCCAGCCGGCGTGCATCTTCGTGCCGTAAATCCAGTAGGTGCGGTGCCACCACGAGTCGTCGAGGAACCCCGCCTGGCTGAACAGGTGCGGCACGCGCTCGTCGATCACCCGGCCTTCGAGGTCGAATCGGGCCTGACGCATGAACACGGAACTTCCATCGGAGGAGAGCACGTCGGGCAGGAAGCCCGGCATATCGAAGCCGCGAACGTTTTGCTGCGGCGTATGGCCCGTTTCGGGATCGCGGTCGTCGAGCCGCGTTTCGGAAAGCAGTTCGCCGGTGCGGGCGTCGAGCCGCACCAGGCGAAGACCGCCGTCGATGAACGACGAACGGCCCGCCGCGGCGAACGCCACGCCGTCCTCGACCAGCACGTTGCCGTGCACCGGCCAGACCGACTCGAGCTGGTCGTAGGCCACCAGTCGCCGGTCTTCGGGCGCGGCGCGGAACCGCCAGATCAGCCGTCCGTCGTCGGCCCGGAGGCAGACCACCCAGCCGTCGGCGGCGCCGAACAGCACGCGGCCCTGCCAGATGGTCGGCGGCGAGTCGATGCGTCCGCCGGCCGTATAGCTCCACGCCTTTTCGCCCGTGTCGGCGTCGAGGGCGTGCAGGGTGTGGGCGTCGATTTGCGCGACCCAGAGCTTCCCCTCGGCCACGACCACGGCGCTCAAGGGGCCGCCCAGTTCGGTTTCCCACTTCTCACCGAGTTCCGCCGGCACGCCGGCCTCGGTGGCGCCGCTTCGCGCGGCGTTGTGGCGGTACGTGGGCCAATCGGCCGGTGCGGCCGCTCTCGCCTCGATGGGCGCGTCGTAGGCGGGGCCGCGCCGCAGCCGCGGTTCCGCCGGCTCGGCGACCTCGCTGCCCACCGGCGCGCGGCGGGGGGCCAGGGCGTTGAAGCCGTTGAGCTTCGCCTCGATGAAGCAGGCGCAGGGATGTGTGGGCGCATACAGCAGGCCGTTGGCCGGCATCACACCGTACTGGCACGCGCCGCGAACCCAATGGTCGGCCGTGGCCTCGCCGGTTTCCGTGTCGACCAGCTCGACCCCCGAACGGCCCAGCACGAGGAACCGGCTGGTGGCCTTGTTCCGGTAGCAGCGATGGTGGGCCATGCCCACGCGGAAGAACTCCTGGTCGGGCGGCCGGCGGCGAACGATCTCGCCGGTGTGCAGATCGCGCGCGACGGTAATGCCCGGCTCTCGGGCCTGCACCAGGTAGCCCGACCACACGAGCCCATCGACCACCAGCACGTCGACCGGTGCGTTGTAGGCCTCGCGGCAGGGGGCGTCCCAGAGCCGCTTTCCATTCTCGGCCGAGAAGGCGATCATTTCGCCCTCGGGCGCTTGCCCGCCGGCACTGCTGATGTGCCAAGTGACGGCGTCGGTTAGCTTGTCTGTGGTCGGCGAGGCCTTCCGGTCGGCCGAAATGACTACGCCGTCGACCGCCACGAGCGTGGGGGTCGACCAGGCGGGCCGCTTGATGCTCACCGGCCGCTCGGCCTGCCAGCGGGGCTCGCCCGTTGCCGCGTCGAGGCATACCACGCCAAGCGGATTGTGAAAGAGCACTTGCCCCGCGGCCACCGTGAGTGTGAGGGGCAGGAGTTCGCGGGTATCGGCGTCGGCCTTTTTCCAGTGGACCTTGCCCGTGGCGGCGTCGAGCACGACGAGTTCCCGGTGCCGGGGCGGCGGCACGGCGCCGCGGCGGCGCACGGTGCCCGGGTCGGGTTCGTCGAGTTCGCCCGTCAACACGTACAGCACGCCGTCGTCGTGCAGCACCTCGATCGCGCCAGCGGTATGCTCGTACACGTGGAGCGTTTCGCCGGTGGCGGGGTCGAGCGCCGAAAGCGGCTTGCCGTAGCCGAGCGTCACGAACAGGCGATCGTCGGAGGCCACCAGACGGCGGGTCAGCTCGGGCGGCCCGCTGCGGAACCCGCGCAGATGCCCCTCCCATCGGTCCAGCGGCTGCTTCCACAGCACGACGCCGCTGAAGGCGTCGCGGGCGACGAGTTTCCAGTCGGGATCGAGCGCCACCAGGGCCGTGGGGCCTTCGTCGACGACGTAGAAGATGCGCCGCCCGCAGGAAACCACCGCGCTGATGTTGGCCAGGTGCTCGTGCGAGCGGGCCCAGGCCGGATCGGCCACCCACTGCAAGTGATACGGTTCGCCGAAGGCTTCGTCGTGGGCGACGGCGTTGTTGTCGGGCCCGTGCAGGTAGTGCGTCCAGCGGCCGATATTTTCCGGCCGCGGCTTGACCGTCTTCCGCCGGCCGTCGCCGTGGCGCGTCATCGCCACGCCCTGCGGCGCCAATACCCGCTCGATCTCGTCGGCCGAGACGGCTTCCGGGTCGTCGACCACCAGCAGATTCACCGAGTTGTCGGTATAGGGCAGCCGCGTGCCATGGAGTTGCTCGATGGCAACCGGCCCGTACAGCCCGAGCGAGCGGACGTGCTCGCGCGCCCCGGCCACGGCGTCCGGGTTGCGGTCGAGGCCGTGGACGAGGTATCCGTCGTGCGCTCTCAGGGCGGCAGTAAGCCTCCCGTCGCCGCATCCGAGATGGACGACCAGCCCGCCCTGGATGCCGCTTTCCGTGAGGATTGCTTGCGCAGCGTCGGCGGCCTCGGTACTGGGCGCGGAAGCCGGCGCCGGAACGGCCGGTGTCGCGGCCAAAGTCAATGCCGCCAAGAAGGCCAACGTGCGGGCGGGAACAGCGTTATTCATCATTCGGCTCCTGGAGAGGTTAGAGTGCATCTCGCGTGGCACACCGTTCGGAACTCGTCGTTTGCCGCTTGGTGCCCTTTGTCTCAGCGGCGGCCTTCTGGCGAGACTGGTAGAAACGCACCAGCTTGTGCGCATCGAATCCGCATCGTTGCGATATCGCTTTTCGGGCATCCCATACACGTTGCAGTATCGAGTCAGTCATAGCGTGTCTTCCGCGCAAGCGTGTCTGAAAGTCTACGCGACTTTACGACAATGCTGCTCTCGACTCAGAACAGCTTTCCTTGGTTATGTCCTTTGCTTCTGGATGTCGAGGGTGCCTTGTGCTTCGACAGTGTGCGCTTCTTACCACCATCAATCGGCAACACATCTTCGCTTCCATTGGAACCATTCCAGAGAATACTTGGATGCGGTACCTTGTAATAATTGGAATCGTCCTTAGGTTGCCGTGTGTCTCTAGGTGTGCCCGTACCTCGCACGAAGCGCCCTAGTGCTCCTCGCAGGTATTCTTCACTGAGTTCACAGCACGTCCAGGTACGATGCAAGCGTTCGGCGACTTCCCCGGTAACGCAGCTTCCACCGAATGGGTCAAAGACAGAGTCGCCCTCATCCGTTAGCATGCGAATGAAGTATTCCGGCAGTGCCGCAGGATAGCGGGCAGGGTGTACCTTGATGCCCTTTTCTTGGCAGTAGCGCAGGTAGGCGCTATTGCTTTCGGTGTTCGGGATGGCGATCAGGTTAGGGGGAATGGCCGCCCCGTTGTTAATGTTGAATTTCTCGCTGATATCATGCCCACTCGGTCGCTTCTTGGCGTTGTAGCCCTTTTCGAGCAATTCTCGCATGCTTGCACTGTAAGGCTGCAAGACGCGGCGATTGCTGGCCTTCGGCCACGGCGTCTTGGACAGCCACCAGACCGTATCAATCGCATCTTTGACGCGTATTCGGCGCACAGTGACCCACTCGGCGGGTGTTGGCAGACGCGACGGGTTCCACCAATAAAAATCTTGCGCTAGGTGGAAGCCGAATTCCTCACAAAACATGATGAGGAGTTTGAAGTGGTATAAGCTGCGTGTGGGCGTCCCGGAATTCCATGCTCCACCGATATCGATCACCAAACTCCCGCTGTCCGTCAACACACGATGGAACTGCTCGGCGAATGGCCGGAACCAGTCGAGATACCGATCGGCCTCGACATTCCCGTATTCCTTCTTACGAACCAGCCCAAAAGGCGGACTAGTCATAATGAGATCGATGTTCCCGTCATCGGTCGCGCGCAGTACGTCCAGCGAGTCACCGAGGAATATGCGTCCCCGTGCGGTCTTGTGGAATAGCTTCGATCCGGAATTCGCTGTTGCCATGGGCTTCTCCTACAGTTCCAGTCTTTTGAGCGTCATGGCGTGGGCAGCTTCGCGATTAAAGGCATCGACGATTAGGGAGGGAGCTGTTCTGATGCCTTCGAGGTCAGCGCGGTCAATCATTACGATGCAGAGACTGGAATCGGCCATGATCTTGTTTGCATAACGGCGGGCCTCTGCGCCGATATCGCCGGTACTTACCATGACAATCACGTTCGACTTCAGCAACTTGGTCAGCCCCACTTCTTTCGCGACATCATCGAGAGAGACGCGGGCGGTGTTCTTGCACTGGACCTGCCAGCGCGAAAAGACGAGCCGGGCAGACTCAAAAACAAGATCGACCTCGGCGCCACCTGTGGCCTGTGCCCGGAGGCGGGTAGCGACATAGCCCATGTCGAGCGAACGCATCAGCTTGAACGCTAGTGCTTCAAGCGCAAGGCCTCCGACGTAGCGATCGTCAGAGCCGATTTCAGCGAGAATGTCGGCCAGCGGTTTACGCAGCAAATCAAGCAACTTAGGATCGATATGGTCCTTTAGTTGGTCAAGCAAGGGCGTCACTACCTCAGCGACAAGCTTCGGTGTCGGCGCCACCATGAATGGCTTGGCACCCCGGCCGCTTGTAGTCTTCTGGGCGGTGATGTAACCGGCATCCACAAGTGCACTCAGCACGAGCTTAGGCAGACTCTTTTCGGGAAATTTCACACCGTAGATGGCGGCCGCGAGCTTCGCGACCTCATTTGCCGGTTGGGGCTCCGTCACGCCAGTATTCGCCAGCGCTAACAGGAAGGCACGTTGCTCGGCGGTAAATCGCGAAAGGACACCAAAGTCGTCGGGGTTGGTGCCGAGCACGTCCCGTAAACGGCGTTCGTCCAACTGCCAACGTTTGCCCACAAAGACTCCGGCCTTCGCCAGCCAGAGTCGCATCATGCTCGGATGCTTTCCGCCCGAGGGATGGTGGATACCGCGAAGCGCCAGGGCTTCGCGCAGCGACGGCAATGTAACCGCCTCGCCGGCAACGGTCATGTCGCGGATGCATTGCACCAGCGCCATGCCTTTGAGGTTGAGAAGAATGTGTCGTGCAAGGGTTTCGTACAATCTCGGCTCGTCGTCCTTGACAGCGTGCAATTCGCGGCCAAGGTCGGTCAAGTTCGCATCGTTGTCGATCAAACCGTAGGCTTTCATCCCGAGCCTACAGTTCATCGCGAGGGTTTGCTGATTCTTCGCACTGCCGCCGCCGTGCATCGAGAAAAAGCGAGCCCGAATCTCGGCTTCAAGCCTTTTGAAATCACCTCCATGAGCGGCGGCCAGGTCGAGCAAGACGGGCAGCTCGATCTGTGACGGTGAGAACTCACTCCCAAACGGCAGATCGCTTTTCGGAGGCATTTTTCATTCCATTGACAGGCCAGAGCGGCTTCGCCCAACGGCATCATTGCAGCTTTAGCATGGTAACCGCGACGTCAGCCTGCTGCAAGTGGGGGGTCTTTCGTTCAGGCCCAACCCCCTGTGCCGCTAAGATGGCCTTGGGGTGCACGATTCCGAATACCGAAAGCAAGCTCGAACAGGGGGGCAGCCCGCCGGTCGCAGCACGGCTGGCCGGCGGCGAAGCAGAGGGCCCAATCTGTTCGACGACCTCGCCGGTTCGCCCATTGAATAATGCACGTCAAGGCGACAGACACATCAGTTTTCCATCTTCGGTTGCCAGGTAAAGCCGGCCGGCGGCGGCGGAAAGGCCGTCGAACGCCGGGGCGACGGCGAGCTTCCGCGAACTGCGCAATGATCCATCCGCCGTAGAAAATATCTTCAGCAGCGAACCCATCCGCCCCTCGAACGAGGCGAGCGGGTCGTCGGGATCGACCACGTCGGGCAGCCCGACCGTTACCAGCAGGTCGTCGGCCAGCACCATGGCGCGGATGCGCGAGGGGGTCATCGTCTGCCACTTCGGCGGTTGCGCCCGCTGGTAGCCGGAACCCTTCTCGACGCCGCGCCCGCCGCGACGGTGCGGGTCATTGTAGGCTTCCTCGGGCAGCCATTGGATCGGCTCGACGTCGGGTTGGGCGGCCAGAATATCGCGATACTGCTCGAACAACTCCGGCGGATGCCCCGGAATGCCGCGCTTGAACGCCTCCTTCTCCAGTACGGGCTGGTTGCCCAAATCGTCGGCGAACAACAGGTAACCGTCTTCGCCGGGGAAGAAGAGCGGGCTCCAGTGGTACCGACGGTAGAAGTACTTGACCGCGTAGGCGGTATTCCGGTCGAACACGACAAGCTGGCCGCTCTTCGGCGCATGCTGGGCGAAGTAGAAGCCGGGCCAGCGGTGGCTGTGCATCCAGTACAGGCGGTCGAAGCCGGTGTCGTCCAGGAAGCCGCCGGTCGCCACCAGGTGGTTCGCCCCCATGTCCAGCTCGCCCAGGGGGCTTTCCTGTTTTGTGGGCAGGCGGTTGAGTTGGGCGTCGAACTTGATGCGCTGCAGGTACAGGTTGCGGCCGTCGGAAACGAACAGGTCGTTCACCGCGCCTTCCATGGCGAACGGCGAGCCCATCTCCTCCCAGATATTCGGCCACGGGCCTTCCAGGTGACGGCTGTGGAGCACCTTGCCCGTCACCGCGTCGAGCGCGTACACCAGAATGCCGCCGTCGAGGAACGACGATCGCCCAGCGGCGAAGTAGGCCGCGCCGTCTTGCACGAGCACGCTGCCGTGCACCGGCCAGAGCGATTCGAGTTGCTCGTAGGAGACGATACGCTGCGTGTTCGGCGCGGCCTGGAACCGCCAGGCGAGGGCGCCGTCGGCGGCGCGGAGGCAGTACACCCAGCCATCGCGGCAGCCGAACAGCAGCAAGCCGTCGTGGTAGGTGGGCGTCGAGTCGACCCGCCCGCCGGCTGTGAAGGTCCACACGTCGTCGCCGGTGGCGGCGTCGAGGCAGCGGATGCGGTGGGCGTCGCGTTCGGCCACCCAAAGCCGGTCGCCCACAATCACCGGCTGCGAGCCCCGGCCGGCCAGGTCCACCTGCCACAGCGCGGCGGGTTCGGCCGGCGGCCGAGCGGCCGTCGCGCCGCTCCGCAGGCCGTCGTGCCGGTACATGGGCCAATCGGCGTCGGCGGCTTCCGGCCCGGGTGCGGCGGCGGCGTACGCCGGGCCGCGCTCGAGCTGCGCGTCGGCCGACGGCCGGAGCGGTTCGGCCGGCTCCGCCGAGGTGGCCAGGAACCCGGGCGTCTTCACCCCGGGATAGCAGAAGCACTGGCTGGGCGGCGCGTAGAACAGCCCGTTGGCCGGTGTGGCGCCCGTGAAACACGGCGCGCGGAGCCAATCGTTCCGCATGTGTTCATCCCCGATCAGGTCGATGAACTCCGCCCCGCGCTTCGGCCAAATGAGGAACCGTTCGGTCGCCTTGCTGCGGTGGCAGCGGTAGTGGTGGCCCGGCGAAATGAGCTTTCCGATGGACAATTCCTGCACCACTTCGCCGGTCTTGAGGTCGAAGCCGCGCAGGAAGCCGCCGCACCAGACGGTGCCGTCGACGACGAACAGGTCGGTCGGTTGGGTGCATGCGGCGGCCTGCCCTCGGCCGCCCGGCCGGCGCCACAGCGGTTTGCCGTCGTCGAGCGCCAGCGCGCTGAGGTACAGTCCGCGCTCCTTCCCCTCTTGTTTCAGATGCCCGTGGAACAGCACCACGCCGTCGTCGACGACCAGTGTGCTGGCCGCGCCGACGGTCACGCCGACGTCGTTCGGCGCGCGCCATACTTCTTCTCCGGTACGCAGGTCGAGGCACACCAGTTCCTCGACGTTGTGGTACACCAGCCGCCCGGCCTGGGCCGAGAGGGCGTAGGGAATCACGCGCACCCGGTCCTTCTGCCACAACAGCTTGCCGGTGGCCGTGTCGACGGCGGCGAGGGTATCGTGCGGTGCGTCGCGACCGAAGCGGGCTGCGGCGCCGATCGACAACTCCTTCGGGATCTTCGCCACCAGCACGCCGTCGGAAAGGAGCATTTCGTCGGTTCCCCGCGTGCCTTCGAGGGCCTCCACCAGAATCTCTCCCGAGGCCGCGTCGAGCACCGAAACGGGCGAATCGAGAAAACCGAGCGTTACGTACACGCGGTCGCCCTCGGCCACCAGCCGGCGCGGGATGGTGTGGTGCATCTGCCAACGGTCGCCCCGGCCGACTTCGATGCCGTGCTCGGGCTGCCAGCCGCGCATGGGCACCTTCCACAGCAGTGTGCCGTTGAAGGCGTCGCGGGCAATCAGGTTGGCTTTCCACGGCAGGTTGCGGTACACGCCGGCGGGCGCTTCGTCGAAGATGGTGAACAGCCGGCCGCCGGCGCTCACCACGGCGTTCACGCTCGTGGGCGTTTCGTGGCTGCGCGACCATCGCGGGCCGGCTACCCAGCGGAGGCGCTTCGGGGAGCCGACCCGCCGGTCGGGCGATACGGCGTTGCCGCCGGCATCGTACAGGAAGTGCGTCCACTGGCCCATGTCGTCCGGCCAGGGTTCGGCGACGGTTTCCCACCCGTCGCCCCGGCGAATAAGTGCGATGCCCAGGGGCGCCAGCACGCGGCGGACCTCGTCGAGGGCCACGTCGCCCAGGTCATCGGCCACCAGCAGGTTGACTGTATCGTTTACGTAGGGCAGTTTCCGCCCGTCGAATACGTCGACCGAAACCGGCCCGTACAGCCCGCGGGCGTGCAGCAGTTCGCGTGCCTTCGCAATGCGCTCGGGATCGGTGTCGAGGCCGTGGACCAAATAGCGGTCGTCGGCCCGCAGCGCGGCCGTGAACTTCCCGTCGGCGCAGCCGAGGTAAACGACCAGCCCGCCCTGAACGCCGCTTTCGGCGAGGACGGCCCGAGCGGTGTCGGCCGGCGTGGCAGACACATCGGCCGTTGCCGGCAACGGAGAGACAAGTAGGCCCAGGCAGCCCAGAAGGAAGACAGAGCGTGGAAACATGGAATGGCGATCGCGCATGATGGGGTCTCCATGATGTTCAAGAAAGGAAGGTGTTAGCCGGCCGGCTGGAGGACGGCTTGCCAGCGGCGGGGCATGGCGGCGAACGCGCGACGGTACGTGGCCTCCAGTGGGACCAGCACGTAGCCGTTGGGCTCGAGGTACAGCGGCATGTCGGGCAAGGCGTCGCCCACGGCCACCGGTTCGACATACGCCCGAACGCTCAAGGCCGACTCGTACGCCGCGAGCGTGAGCGGTTTGCCTTCGACTCCGGCGAACGGCTGCCCGGTCACTTCCTCCCAGATTGCGGCATGGATGCCGCCCGGGTCGCGCGAAGTGGGTGGAAGCAGGTCGAGAATGAGCAAGTGAATCTGCCGGTCGAGCAGTTGCCCCGCCTTGTCGAGAAACATTCGGAATGCCTTTTGCCCCGACTTGTTTCCCGGCGACACGATTTCCACGACCGCCACCATTCGGTCGCCGCTGACGTGCCGGACCACGACGGTGCTTTGCTTGCGGCGGTAGAACTCCATGTCGGTCTCGGCGCGGATGCGCACTTCCGGCGGCGCGACCAGCAGGCCTACGCCGCCGCCGTTGGCCGTCTCGTCGGCCGGGCGGCTCGGCGCCGGTTCATTGTCGCCCGGCACGTGCTCCAGGGTCAGGATGTCGGGCCCGAACCCGGCCGCATGCTGCTCTGCCAGGGCGTAATACTCCTCCGGCAGAAGCCCGCCGTTGAGGGCACGGCTGATTTCCGCGATCCACTCATGGTGAAAATGGTGAAAAATGCCTGCTTCAACGTGTCGCCAATCGTGGATGGGCATGGCTATAGTTCCTGCGAGGCCCAGAGGGCGGTCTGTACGACGGGCTCCTGCGTTCATCCATTGTATAGCACGATGCGCCGGTCGGCGACCTCCCCCAACTGCAAGAACAAGCTTGTGGCTGCGCGGTGTTGGAGTTCACGCTTTAGCGTGCAAACCGGGGCTGTGCGATCTCCGGCACGCTGAAGCGTGAACTCCAACACCGCGCAACGGCAAGTCCGATCCTGCACCCGGCGACCTCCCCATTCCCGCGGCATACCCTACTTGCCCAAGCACATTACCCGGCCGTCGGTCGTGGCGAGGTACAGCTTCCCGTAGGCGGCGGCCATGCCGTCGAACACCGGGGCGGTGTCGAGTTGCAACTCCGCCAGCTTCGCGCCGCCGTCGGCCGAAACGGCCCAAAGCAGCCCGCCCTTCTCACCCCGGAGCGCCGCGGCGTGCCGGGCCAACTGCTCCTGCACCTGCGGGTCGTCGATCCGACCGAACATCTGCTGCTCGTTCATCAGGTCTTCCGGTCCGGCCAGGAACAGGGTGCGGTCGGCCAGCACCATCGCCCGGGCGTACAGCGGAAGGTCCGCTGCCCAGTGATGCTTCACCATGTACGGCGTGGCGCCCGGCTTGCGAGGGTCGAAGTCGGGCGAGGGAGGCAGGGTGCGGTCGGCGGCGAACAGGTGGTGCTCGATGGGTGTGGTCCATCGGAAAAACTGCGGCTTGCGGCCGAAGGCGTACACCCGCTCCTCGTCGAGCACCAGGATGCGGCCCGCCGGCACCGCTCGGCCCGACTGGTAATAACCGCACCAGCCGCCCACGAACCGGCTGCCGTAAATCCAGTAGGTGCGGTGCCACCACGTGTCGTCGAGGAACCCGGTGGGCGAGAACAGGTGCGCGAACTCGTCGCGCTGCTCGGGGGGCGGAGCGCCTTGGTCGGCGTCGATTGGGTCGGGCATCGGCTCCAGCGGAAGCCGCGTGCCGTCCAACTCGAACGGCTGCGACCGCATGTACACATAACGGCCGTCGGTCGAGAGCACATCGGGCAGGGCCGCCGGCATATTCAGCCAGCGGACGAAGTCTTGATGCGGCTTGCCCGTGGCCGGGTCGATGTCGTCCAGCACGGTTTCCGAAAGCGTGCGCCCCGTGGCGGCATCCAGTCGCCACAGCCGCATGCCGTCGTCGAGAAACGCCGAGCGGCCGGCGGCGAACCAGGCCACGTCGTCGTGCACCAGAACGCTCCCATGCACCGGCCAGGCCGACTCCAACCGCTCGGAGGCCATGAGCCGCTCGTCGACCGGCGCGGCGAGGAACCGCCAGGCCAGGGCGCCGTCGGCGGCGCGGAGGCAGTATACGCGGCCGGCGCGGCAGCCGAACAGCACCGCGCCGCGGTCGAAGGTCGGGGGCGAATCGACCGGCCCGTCGGCAATGAAGTGCCAAAGCACCTCGCCCGAGGCCGCGTCGAGCGCGTACACCATGTGCCGGTCGGGCGCGGCGACGAACACCTTGCCGCCGGCAATGACGGGACTGGTCAGCCGTCCGCCCAGGTCGGTACTCCACTGCGATTGACACTCGGCCGGTACGGCGGTTCGTGCGGCGCCGCTCCGGGCGTTGTCGGCCCGGTAGGTGGGCCACTGGCCGGCGGCGGGCGCGGCTTCGTCGGCCGCGCGGCCGGCCAGGGCATCGAAGGCCGGGCCCTTCTCCAGTCGCTCGGCAGGAATCGCCTCGGCAGGAATCCGCCCGCCCGGCGCGGCCGGGGCCAGCGCATTGAACCCGGTGAGCTTCGATTCCGGATAGCAGGCGCACGGATGCTGCGGGGCGTACAGCAGGCCGTTGGCCGGCATGATGCCGTACAGGCACGCGCCGCGGACCCAGTGGTTCGCGTCCCAACTCTCCCCGCCGATGTCGATCAACTCGATGCCCGTGCGCGACATGAGCAGGTAGTTCTCCGTCGCCTTCCCCCGGTAGCAGCGGTGGTGGAACCAATAGGTATCCACGTCGGGCGGGAACCGGCGTTTCACCTCGCCGGTGCGCGGGTCGCGGCCGGTGAACACGCCCACCGAGCGGCCGCTGGTGGTCTCGCCGGTCCACACCAGTCCGCCGGCAACGAGAAGGTCCTCCGGCGAACGGTAACCGGAAGGCGGATGCGGGGCGGTCCAAAGCCGCTCGCCGGTTGCGGCCGAGAGGGCCGTCATGCGGTCGTTCGTCTCCGTCACCCAGCTACCCGTTTGCATGCCTGCCTCCACGCCGCCGGAGAACAGCACGACGTCTTCATACAGCACCAGGGCGGGAATGTAGAACGACTGGATGACCTCGCACCGCTCGACCGGCTCCGATTGCCACCGGTCTTCGCCCGTTCGGCGGTCGACGGCCACGATGCGCTCGCCGTCGTGGAAGACCAGTTGCGCGGCGTTGGCGGCCAGGGTGCCGGGCAGCACACGTTGCGTGCGTTGCCAAAGCATCTCGCCGCTTTCCGCCCGAACGGCCAAGAGCGTGCGGGGGCGTTCGTCCCAGAACTTGCCGCGATAGGCCTTCCGGATGCGCGGCATGTCGGCATACGCGGGCTCCTCGGCCTCCGGGTCGACCAGCAGGAACAGCACGCCGTCGGAAAGGATTATCTCCTCGGTGGCCCTGGTGCGTTCGTAGGTGTGGAGCGTTTCGCCGGTGGCGGCGTCGAGCCGCACGAGCGGCCCGTCGAGCCGCAAGGTCACGTACACGCGGTCGCCCTCGGCCACCAGGCGCCGGGGCAGTTGCGCCGGCCCGCTTTTGAGCGGCCACAGGTGCGTGTGCCAGTTGGCCATTTCGCGTTTCCACAGGACGGTGCCGTTGTAGGCGTCGCGGGCGATGACCTTCCAGTCGGGCGGGGCGACGATGGAGGCGGGCGTGCCTTCGTCGAAAATGTAGAAGACGCGTCCGCCCGCCGAAACCGCCGCGCTCACGCTCGACATGCGATCGTGATGCCGCGCGTACCGCGGGCCGCCCACCCACTGCAAGCGCCGCGGCGGGCCCACCACCGTATCGGCCGACACGGCATTGTTCGACGCGTCGTACAGGTAGTGCGTCCAGTCGTCCGTCTGCTCCGGTCGGGGCTTGACCCCGCGCACCCATTTGCCGTCGCGACGGACTAGTGCCACGCCGCCGGGGCACAGCACGCGCATCACCTCGGCCATGGTCACGCCGTGCCGGGCGAGGGCGTCGGAATCGGTCACGACGAGGTTCACAAGGTTTTCGATGTACGGCAGCCGCGGGCCGCGGAACGGCTCGACGGAAACGGGCCCGTAGAGGCCGAGCGAACGGACGTGCTCGCGGGCTTCGGCCACGGCGTCCGGGTCGGCATCGAGCCCGTGAACGCGATACGCCTCGCCCGCCCGCAGCGCGGCGGTCAGCCGGCCGTCGCCGCACCCGAGGTGAACGACCAGTCCGCCATGCACGCCGCTTTCGGCGAGGATCGTTTGACCCGCGTCGGCGGCCGGCGGACCGCTCGCAAGGCAAGGCAGGGCCGCGCAGGCGAAAGCGGCCGCAAAACGCCGGAATCTGACGGTACATGACGTCATATCGAGTGCTCCTTGTGGTTGCAGGTAAACCGGGTACGCAGGCACTGGCGGAGCCAGTGGCACACGTTCGA
>CAYPWB010000135.1:0-13901 GCA_964414315.1 uncultured Planctomycetaceae bacterium
ACGGCCCTTCGGGTGCTTCGCACAAATTGGACCTGTCCCCTTTCCCCCCTGACCACTCGCGTGTCATGTGTCATGGCATCTCCGGAGCAGGCGCGGTGGGGCGCGAGCTGCGATTCATCAAATAGGCATCCACGTCGTTGGCTACAATCACGCCGTAATTCACCGCGCCCAGCCAGCCCGACATGATAATGCCTACGCTCCCCGCGTGGTACAGGCCGTCGATCTGCTCCGGCATGGCGCGGCTGACGGCCAACCCTTCGAACTTCGTGCCGAAGCTGGCGCCCTGCCAGTGGCCGGTGTAGCGGCGGAATGTCCGCGGCGTGGCCGCCTCGGCCCAATCGATCTTCTCCCGAATGCCCGGCACGTAGCGGTCGAGGTCGTCGAGCGTGTCGTCGATCAACTGCTGCTTTCCTTCATGGTACTCTTCCGGGGGAAGGTTCGCCCAATCGTCGTACCGGGCGTTGCTGCTGGCCACGGCCAGGTACCTCGGGCTTTGCTGCGGTCGCGCGCGGGGATAATAGAACGAGTAGGTCCGACTGGTGATGTCGCGGCTGAGGAGCAGGTCGGTCTGAAAGCTTGGGGCCTTGGAACTGAACAGCAGGTCGCCGGTGGCCTCGTCGATCGCTTCGCCGTCGCGCAGGGCAAGGTATACCTGGGTGCTGGAGTTGTTCAGGCGGACGGCCCGCGCTTCTTCGGCAAACTCGCGAGGCCACGCTTCCTCGCCAACCAGGTCGAAGATGGTGCCCAGCAGATTGCCGTTCGATACCACGGCGGGCGCGGCAACGTGCCGCCCACCCGCCGATACGCCGGTGACGCGCCGCGCGGGGTCGACGGTAATCCGTTCGGCCTTAACGCCGGTGCGTACGTCGACGCCGTTGCGCGTCAGTTCCTCGTACATCAACTTGATCAGTCGGTCCGTGCCGCCCTCGAACGTGTATACGCCCTTCGACATGAAGTTCGAGAACACGATGCCGTACGTCAGCGCCGGGTCCTCCAGCGTGGAGCCGTTGGCGTACGTGATGGGCTCCATGAGCAGGCGCACCACGTCGTCGCGGCCGGGAAAGAAACGCTCGAAGAGTTGCCCGGTGGTCAGGTCGGGCTGGTCGGTGAACTGCATGTCGCGCGCCGTGTCGAAGAAGGCGTGCACGTTTTCCTGCGGAATCCCAAAGCCGTCGATCAGCAACCGCGTGAAATCCCGCCGATCGAAGGTGGTGGTGAGCGAGAACATCGGGTTGTCGAACCGGATGCGTTTCAACTGCACGATAGCGTCGGCCAGTTCGCGGGTCCAGTAGCGGCGGCAGCTCTTGATCATACCGACGGGGAATCCGTGCAGGGCGACGTCGAAGATATACCCTCCGCGGCGGCGAAACCACGTGGCCAACCCGCCCAGCTTGGTGTGCTGCTCCAGCAGCAAAACGGCGTGGCCGGCCCGGGCCAGAGTGTTCGCCACGGTCATGCCGCCCAAGCCGCCGCCGATGACGACCACGTCGTAGCGGTCGCGAATTCCTTCGAGAACGTCGTGCGTCATGGAGTCTATTCCCTCAGCAAGTAACGATTGGCGATGGCAATGCCGCTGATGAGCGTACCGACAATACCGACCAGCCCCTGGTCGGTGCCGCAAATGTAAAGGTTGTCGATCGGCGTGCGGCCGTCGTAATGCTTCGTCGGCGCGCCGTAAATGGCCCCGTTGTCCCGGCCGGTGAAACGTCGGATGGTGGTGGGCGTGAACATGTCGGTGTCGATCACCCGGCTTCGGAAGTCGGGCACGTACCGCACGGCCGCCTCGGCCAGCCGATCGTACCATTGTTGCTTGCTCTGCCGGTACTGCTCCGGATCGAGCGCGGCCCAGCGGCGAAAGCTCGCCAAGGCCGAGATGCGCACCATCCCCTCGCCCGGCGGTTCGGCGTACACGAAGTTGTTCGGTGAGCAAATCAGCCCGCTGCGCAGGTCGACCAAATCCTCCGGCTGGCGGTAATCGAATGTATCGGTCGCGTTGAAGAACACCATGGTACGGTGGTAGCCGAAGTTAGCCGGCTGGGTGTCGAGGACGGAAATCGACTCGACGAACGAGATCTGCCCCGGTTCCACGGCGGCGGGATCGGTGGGCATACTGCACAGCCGCATCGTCTCGGGCCAGCCTGCCGAGGAGAGCACGTTCCGGGCTGAAAGCTGCGCGCCGTCCTCCAGTTCCACGTGCTGCACCCGGCTGTCTTCCACGGCAATGTGCTGCACCCCCGCCCTGAGCCGCAACTCGCCTCCGAGGGCCTGAAACCGTTCGGCCAGCTTTTTGAGAATCGCGCGGATGCCGGCCATCGGGCGCCCGAGGCCTTCCAGGAAGATCGAGCGGAACAGCACGCTGAACTGCCCGAAGTCGATGTCGTGCTCCCTCGCCCCGCCGTAGAACAGCACGGGGCAGAAGATCATTTCGCGCAGCAGCGGTTCGTCGATAATCGACGACACGACCCTGCGGGCCGACTCGCACGCGGCCTGCTCGCCAAGTTGCTCGTAGTCGGCCAGGGTGGCGACCAGTTTGCGCAGCTTCGGCTCCTGGCCGGGAAAGTGCTTGGCAACGTTCGCGGCGAACAGTTCGAAATGGTTCGTAAACTCCAGCGTGACGTCAGGAAACACGATGGCCGACCCCCGTTGCGGCGCCAGCGACCACTCGTCCCACGCCAAGCGCAATTGGCGGAACAGGCGAGCCAGCGGCCCCCGTCGCGCGCCCTTCGGGGCGTAGTTGGTGATCGCGTGCAGGCCCACGTCGAACAGACGCCCGCGCTGTCGATAGAACGAGTTCAGCCCGCCGATGGCGTGGTGCCGTTCCAGAATGCACACGCGCTGGTCGAAATGGGCCAGCCGGATGCCTGCGGCCAGCCCCGACATGCCTGCGCCGATGATGATCGTGTCGTACATTTCGCCCCCCCCGGGACGGCGCTTTTCGTGGGATACGCTTCCAGCGTGTCAGGAAGACAATGACGCGCCGGAAGCGTGTATCCCACAAATGCACCGACATGCCGGAAGCGTATCCCACCGGCCGCCTTGCCCTAGCGCTTCTCGATGTCCTTCATGAGCGGTCCGAGGTATTCCACCGTGCTCTGCATGCTGGCCAACTTCCCGTACTCCTCTTCGGGAATCTGCACGCGATACCGCTTGCGCAACTCCATCACAATGTCGAGGAAGTCCATGCTATCCAACTCGAGCTGCTCGCGGAACGGAACATCGGGCTTCAGATCGCTGAGGTCCTCATCGGGGGCAATATCGGAAAGGATTTCGAGAATAGCTTCTCGGATGTCGTCCGCCGTCATGCAAGGTGCTCCATGAAAGATTCCGGCGTATACCTTCATACGCCCGTATATCGCTTAATGATTACAACTGAGTTGATGCCGAGCATGCCGAACGAGTTGTTCAGGATCACCTCAGCGCGGTCCAGTGCGCGGGGCTCGCCTGCAACCATGCCCGGCAGTTCGCACTCGGGATCGTTCCGGTCGAGGTTGATGGTTGGGTGGCACAGCTTGTCGCGGAAAGCAGGCAGGTTGCCCGCCAACTCCAGCGCGCCGGCCGCGCCCATCGCATGTCCGATGAAACTCTTGGTGTTGTTGATGGCCGTAGGACCGTTTCCACTCCACACGGCGCGGATCGCCGCAGCCTCCTGAATGTCGCCGCTCGACGTGCCCGTGCCGTGTGTGCTCAGAATATCGACGTCGTCCGGGTGGAGCCCGGCGCGCCGCAAGGCCAGGCGGATACACTCCGCCTGCCGCTCCGGGTCCGGCAGGACGAAATCGCGGGCATCACTGTTCATGGCGTAGCCGGCAATCTCGCCGTAGATTTCGGCGCCGCGGGCCTTGGCGTCGGAAAGCCGTTCGAGCACCATCATGCAGCCCCCTTCCGCAACGACGATGCCGTTCCGGTCGACGTCGAAGGGACGGGAGGCTTTGGTGGGGTCGTCGTGCCGGGCCAGCGCGCCCTGGCTGTGGAAACTGGCGAAAATGCCGAACGTGTGGATGCTTTCCGACACCCCACCGCTGAGGGCGACGTCGCACTCGCCCAGCAGCAGCATTTGCGTACCCTGGATCAGGCCCGCGTTCCCCGCCGCGCACGCCGCGCCCAGCGTGTAGTGCGGGCCCGTAATGCCCAGGTTCAGCGACACCTCGCCGGCGGGGTTGTTCGCCACAGTGCGCGGGTTGTGGTGGTGCGACCAATACTGGGTGTCGTAATCGTACGCTTTGATCTGGTAGATTTCGTTCTCGGTCTCGACGTTGCCGTGCTCGGTGACGCCGACGTAGATACCCACTCGCGATTTTTCGACGTTCGCCCAATCCAGGCCCGAATCGGCGATCGCCTCGTGTGTGCAGTAGACGCCGACGCTTCCGGCCCGGGTGCCCCGACGCACTTCCTTGCGCCGCTGGTACTTCAACTCGTCGAACCCGCAAACGCCGGCAACCGTCTTTCCAAAGTAGCGGATTTCATACGGCACCACCCCACTTCGGCCGGTAAGTAAGCTTTCCCGAAAATCGCGGAGATTGTCCCCGTTCGGCGCGGTCAGGCCTACGCCGGTAATGACAATCCGTTGCTCGTCGGGTCGGGAAGGTACCATGATTCGATCCGCTGAAAGGTCCAAACCCCCAAGCGTACCGAATTACCCGCTGGTTGGCAAGACGCTGCCGACGCCGTTCGCAGGAAACGGTTCCAACTTTCATGGCGTAGAACGCACATCGGTTCAATGAAGCCCTCTTCGCCGCGAAGCGGGCTCTTCCGTTTCCAGGTGCAAACAAACCATTCGGACGAACGGCTGTGTTCCGCCCGATACACTGGAGGGCACGACGGAGCGTGCCCGCCGCTTTGTCGGGCGTTGCACTCAGGAACGGAAGACCCGCGAAACGGGACTGCCCACCCCAAACGGGTGGCACGCCTATTCTCCGGGCCCTTTTCGAAAACGCCCGGACGGGAATGCCCGGGCGACCGAGGATTACGCACGAACGGCTCCGCGCCACGGGCCGGCCGATTGGCGACTACCTTTACATTTCCACGCGGGCGAAAGCCGAGTAAGCCGGCGTGCTCGCCGGCTCCGTCGGCCAAATCAACGCGTGGCGGGCGGCGTTTCCGGAACGCCGCCTTCCTTGCCGTCGACCGCTTCGTACACGGCCAGTTGGTAACGTCCCAATTGTTTGCTGTAGGAAGAAGTGATGACGATCGTGGCTTCGCCCGCCTCGGTTGGGCTGAACAGGACCATCGACATGTTGCCGCCCCCTTCCGCGTCGTCGTTGTTGGCGAATCCGCCGGGATAATGGACGCTGAGGAAGGTGTCGAACTCGCCGGAGGCGGCCAGGGCGACGTACGTCTTGCCCGGCACGACCTCGATTGGGTACTTGTCGTATAGTTCGCCGCCCTTGAGCAGCACCTCGTCGCCTTCTTCGAGGTTCTCGCGTTTTCCCAGCAGCAGTTTGAGATCTTGGAGCCGTGCCTTGACCGTGTAGGGCCCCGTTTCACCCTCGCCGAAGGCCGTAGCGCCGATTTCCCATTCGCCGGTTTCGGGCACTCGGAATGCGACGCGCGACCCGCCCCCTTCGGCGTCGTCGTTGCTGAGCTTCTGCCCCGAAGGCCCCGTGACAAGGAGGTAGGTGTCCAGGCGATTGTCTTCGTCGGTGCCCATCATCGTAACGGTCATCAACTGGCCTGCCTTGGCCTTGACCACGTGGTAGTCGATGAAGGCCTCACGTTCCTTGTGTACGCGGTCCCCCTCGGCAAGTTCGCCACGGAACACCTCTTCGGAGGCGTCGGCTGCTCCCAAAAGAAGCGTTCCGGCCCACAGACTGCAACCCAAAGCTCGGCAAATCGTACGCATGGCATACCTCTCGATGGAAGGTGGTTACGAAAGCCCGGTGCCCCGCCGCAACGAGGCGCGGGGGGATATTTCCGAGTGCACATTAGGTTCTACTTGCCGAAGCGGGCGTTGTCAACGTCGCCGCAAGAGCAGCAACTGCACCGCGCCCAGCAGCAGGAGCATCCAGGTGGAGGGCTCGGGAATGGACAACGGCTGCACGACGAAACCGTACATGTTACGGCTGCCGCCGTCGTCTTGCGGTCCGAGGGTAATCGACGTCCCGTCGAAGTTCGGCAGCACGTACATCGACGATGCGTTATTGATCGTGCCGGTGCCGTCCTCGTCGACTCCCAGGTTCGTGCCTGTGTCGACGAACGGGTTTCCGCTAAAGATATTGAGCAGGCTATCGGAACTGACACGGTCGTCGATCAGGAGGAACAGGTTCTTCAGACCCTCCTCCATCTCGATGACCGCCTGGAAATCCGAGACCGTTTTGTCGTCATTGGCGAAACGTACGTAATCCACGCCCGTCAGGCCGAGTCGGTCGATGTCCAGTTCGCCCGAGTTCTGGTTCCATTCGTGCGGGCGGTCGGTGAACGTCAGGGCATCCTCGGCGAACGCGCCGGTTTCGATCTGGGCGCCGGCGGTGGACAGGCCGGAACCGGTGAGAGTCAGGCCTGTAATCGTACCGCTGCGCGACGCGGCAAGCACACTGCCGGCGAATATGGGCGTCCCAACCGGCTCCAGCATGCCGGTGAAAGCGATCTGGTCGACGAACAGGGTGCCGTTGGGCGCAGTGGGTCCAACACCGGCGGTGATGCCCAAATCGTCGCCCGAGGCCTGGCTTCCCAAGTTGAAAGACTCGGCAGCGCGAAATGTATCGGAGCCTGTGGCGTAGCCGAAGCCCGGCCCGGTATGCCGGTGTCCGCCGCCGTTCTCGCCAATCCAGCCGCGATGGGTTAGGCTATTGGTGACGTCGTTCGAGCCGCCCACGCCGCTGTTGTCGTCGAAGGTGTCGAACGCGTACCAGTGCGGCTGGCCGGTGACCGCTTTCATCGCGACGTCCATTTTGTAGAGATTAACCCGGCCGGGATCGCTGGTGGCCGTGTTCGGATCGAGATCGTCGCGAATTTCGCCGATCAACGTGGTCGTTCCACTCCAGCCCAGGTGGACGCCCACTTTGGCGCCGGGATTGGCCTCGCTGCCGCCGTTTATGAACCCGACGATACCGGGCGGCAGCGGCTCACCGGTCGTATCGTTCTGCACGACGGTTGCGTCGGGCATCGCGCCGGTAAACAGGATGCCATTGGCGCTGTACACCGCAATGTTGCCCGCTCCGTTGGCGGCATCGGCTTGGCCGTAAGCGAAGTTGAACGACTGCGGCGGCGGCGCTGGCGGCGTCGCCCCGTTCTTCAGTAATGAGGTTTCGTCGGCCACGATTTGGCCCCCGAAGGTGATTTCGTCGACAAAGATCGGATAGGTCGACGGCGCGTCATTGGTGTTGCGCAGCCCGGCCATGAAGCCGAGATTGTCGCCGCCGGAGTTGGACCCCAAGCCGCTGCCGCTTTGGGAGGCGGTGGGCGTATCCGGGCCCACACTGAAGCTCATCACCGGGCCGGTATGGCGATGCCCCGCGCCGTTGTCGCCCGGCCAGCCGGCGAATTCGTAACTGCCTTGCACGTCGCCGGCCCCGCCGGGATCGTCGAAGACCGAGAAACTGTAGTTGTACGGGAGGCCGGAGGTCATCACGCGCGGCACGTCGACGGTCCACGTGTCGGGCCCGTCGGTACCAGTGAGCGTAATCGGCGGTCCGCTCAGATCGAGGTATACGCCCACGCCGTCGGCCGGCCCACCTCCCGGATTGGAATTGCTTCCATTGCGAAGGTGCCCCACGGCGTTCGACGGCACGACGAAACCCGTATTCGGGTCGTTTTGAACGACCGACGCCGAGGGCAGTGTGCCGCTGAAGTTGAGCGAACTAGGGCCGCCCCACAGCGACAGGTCGAGGGTGCCGGTAATCGTACCGCCGCCGGTTGCCGCGTCGGACTGCGTGTAGCTGAATGAAACGGGCGCGGCTTGCAACGAACATGCCAGGCCCAGAATCGCAAGACAACTCATGAGGCCGAAGACGAGACGGTTCATTGGAGACTCCCTTTCTGCTGGAGGAAAGTGAGAAGCTGACCGATACGGCATTCCCGAACCCGAGTTGCCGCGCAGCACGAAACGAATCTCTTCCCCTATCGTTGCAAAAAGTCGAGACGAGGTCAATCTACCAGAGCGATTTTATTGATACAACCCACACAGGGGGTGTCCGATCCACTCTAGCAAACTTGAGCAGGGCCTGAGGCGGGCCGTTTGCCGCTGCAACAGCAAACGTTATTGCGGCCCTTTGCGTTAGGGCAGGTCGGGTGTTCCGAGTTCAGCCGGTACGAGCGCCAACGAGGCGGGGGCGAAATTGCACGTGCATCCGCCGGTGAGGCTGGGCATGTTCAGTACGCCGTTGGCCGGATACAGATTGTTGTTCACCGCGCAGCCCGGCCGCACACCGAGAACGGGCGTGATGCTCCGGGTGGCAAGGTCGATCCAAGCCGAATTGCTGCGGTAACGCGTCGTAAGCAGGTGGGTGCTGGCCCGCGTCCCGGTACAGCCGCGACGCACCCACTGGAGCGGCTCGCCGGCAGGCTTGCCGGACGGCAGGTCGTAAACGACGAGCAATTCTTCATTCCCGGTGAGCAGCCGCTTCCCGGCGACGACCCCCGGCATGCCGGCCTCCGGCAGGCCGCGTCCGGCGACGATCCACCGGTTGGCCTCGCCTGCGGGCGGTTGGGCCACAGGCGTTCCGTCGGCGCCGCGAAAAAGGCCGGCGGCGGTTACAACGAGGTCGAGCGGTTCGCTGTAGCGCACTCGGGCACCGCCCGATCGCTGCCATACCAGGTCGCCGGTGGAAAGGTCCAGGGCGCGCGTGCTGCCGTGACGGGTTTCGTCCTCGCCGCGCCGGCTGTTGGCCAGTTCCGCGCAGAACACCTTGCCGCCACCCACGGCCAGGCTCAGGGCGGCACGGTCGGTCTTCACGCGCCAAAGCAACTTGCCCGTGCCGCGGTGCATGCACAATACATGCCCGTCGCTGCTTCCGACCAAGTAGTCGCCGCAAGCGCGAAGATTCGCCCAGGGGGCGGTCAAATCGGGAGGAAGGTCGATGCGTCCGACCACTCGGCCGTCAACCGCATCGAGCACAACACAGCAGGTACCGTCGCTCAGGTAGATCCTGTCCTCAAGAGCGATGAACTGCGTTGCAGACGACAGGCTTGGCGGTGGGCCCCACTGCTTCCGGCGCGTCCGGCGGGCGACGTCGCGGGCAAGCGGGTCGGCGAGCGGCTCCACACCGACGGGTACGGCAACCTCCCACATGGAGCGGCCGGTGTAAACATCCGACGCCCGCAGGAGCCCTTCCTCCAGCAACACGACGCGCCCACCGGCCACTCGAACCTCGATTTGACCCGGATACTTGTGCCAGCGCCGCGAGGCGTCGAACCACAAGATGTTTTTGGGTGAGCGGACGAAGTCGTCCTCCGACGCCCCCGTGTTGGCGGCATTGGCCCCGGCGTGCGACCAGTCGGCGGCTCCCGGCAGCGGACCCGACCGGGCAAGCAGGACGAAAGGCCCCGCCTCGCGCACGGTAGCGCCGGGAAACGCATCATTGCGAACGAGGTCTTCCATGCGGCTGCGTACTGCCAGCGAACCCCACGCGCAGGCTACGCCGCCGTAAGGCCGCAGCACGCGGAAGACCGATTTGGCAAGCGATTGCTCATCGCCCTCGGCCAAACGATCAGGGACTTCCGAAACCACGAGACTGGCCACGAACGGTGGGAACGGATACGCCGTGGGCTCACCGACCAGCACGGTAGCCCGCGTGCCATACAGTCCCGCCTCGTGGAGCGAGTGCCGAAGTGCCGCAACCTTCCCGGCGTCGGTATCGACGGCAATTACCTGAAGGTTCGACTGTCGCACCAGTTCCTCGACCAGCCGGCCTCGATCGATTCCCAATACGAGCGCGAAACCGTCGCGCACGTCGGTCGCCTTCAGGATGTCGGCGGTCTTCCGCGTCCAGTCGTCGGTTGGCGGGCTCGAAGCGTGGGCCGCCGAGTGCCGGATAACCTCGCCGGTTTGCGGCGCGCCGAACGCAAGAATGGTCCCCTCGGCGGTCACCACGAACAGTCTCCCGCCGGCGGCCAGCATACCCTGGGGAGTGCCTTCGATCTCTGCACGCCAAGCGATCCCCGGACCGGCTTCGGCTGCCGTGTCGATGGCCTCCACCACTCCGGGGCCGCCGGCATACAACCGGTCGCCCGCCTTCATGTGTACGTCCACCTGGGAGGGAATACTCCAAAGCTGCTCGAAGTTGGCGACGAAGGTGTCCGGGTAGGTGTCGTCGCTCCGATGCGGTGGAACCTCGACCTGCGTCCTCTTCTGAAGCGTGACGGACGTCAGACTGCGCGCGCGAATGCCGTTTCGGTCGCTTTCGTACATCGTTTCGGCGGTAAGTACGGGGCGGCGAAAGGCGTCGAGTTCCCTTTGGTTCGACGGATCGGCCTCCAGCCGAGTCCATCCGCCCGGGTAGAGCCAACGTCCGAACTCAGGGTTCTCGACGCGCTCCGTGTAGGGCCGCGAGATGTCGTACAGGTCGCCGCCGTGGCTGAGGTAGTTGCCTACACCGGCCACGAACCAGCACCCCTTGGGCAAACCGACGCGCCCGCCCCAACCCATGGTGTAATCGGCCAGCTTGCCGTCGCGGAGGTCGAGAAAGGCCGGCAATTGAGTTCCACAGGGGACGACCAGCCGGTCGCCGACCACGGCCAGGTAACCCTGGGGGGTCAAGCCGGCTTCGAACCCGATGCCGTGGTCCCAGTTGCTTGCCGGAATGCGGTGGCTGTCGGTATTCGACCAGATGGGTTCGCCGGACCGGGCATCAACCGCGTGGACAAACACGCCTTCGGTGGGCCAGAGGCCTGCGGCGAAATAGATCACGCCGTCGGCCATGACCGGGCCGCCCCGCGCCGGCCACAACGATACAAGACGCCCGTTGCCCACGACCCTCCGATCCCGCCGGTCTTCGGGCAAACCGCGGAACTTCCACCGGAGCGAGCCGTCGGCGGCATCGAGGCAGTAGAGGTATCCGTCGTCGGCGCAGAAATACACCATCCCTTTCCAGGCCACCGGAGCGAAGCGGACGGGCCCTTCCGCGATGAATCGCCACCGTTCCGCGCCCGTTTTCGTATCGAGGGCTGCGACGCTGTCAGTCACCATCGACGGGACGAACATGGTGTCGCCGAGCACGACCGGCTGGTAGGAGGCGTCGAAGGCGAGACGGACTTCGTGGGGAAAGGCCGGGCGGGGCAACGGCAGGGTGCGAACCCAATGCAGTTCGAGCTCGGCCGAAAGCGCATGCGGCGAGGCCGCGGTCCGGCACGCGTCGTAACGGAATTGCGGCCAATCGCCGGCCCAAACCGGAGATGTCAGAAGGTAAACGACCGTTGCCAACGTCGAGAGGCTGCACCGTTTCACAAGGGTTCTCCAAAGGGAGTAATATGATAGACCGGTCGCATTCTCTCGCAAATCAACTACGCTGGCAACCGCCCCATTCGGCCGGTTCCGGCACCGCGCATCACGGCCGAATTGAAGGGCCATCCGAAAAGGCGACGACCGCCGCGGGAAGATTCGAGAAACCGGTGGACGCCTCGGTCCTCGTGTGGCCGTGCGCCGTGGTATTGCGATGGCGAACGGGGGCCCGGGGCTACCGGGAGCCTTCCGCCGTGCCAGGGGGTTTTGTCTCCGCAGCGCCGGACGGGCTCCGCTTGCGCGCTGCGTTCGGCATGTCGTCGGTGCCCGGCACAATCATGGGGCTCTCGGAAACGCGTTCAATGATTTCCTTGAGCTCTTCGGTGTCAATCACTTCCTTCTCGATGAGCGTTTCGGCCAGGGCGACCAGCGCGGGGCGGCGGCTTTCGAGAATATGCCGCACCTCGTCGAGCGACGTTTCCACGATGTGACGAATCTCCTGGTCGATTTCGCGCGCCGTGTGTTCGCTGTGCGCCCGCTCGCCCGGCACGCGGTCCTCGGCATTGCTCAGGAACAGAGACCGACGGCTTTCGCGGTAGTTGACGCGGCCCAGGCGGCTCATGCCGTAGTCCATCACCATGCTGCGGGCGATTTCGGTCGCGCGCTCCAGGTCGTTCTGGGCCCCGGTCGAAACGTCGTCGAGCACGAGTTCCTCGGCTACGGTTCCGGCCAGCAGTACCTGAATGCGCGACTCCAACTCGCTCTTGGTCATCAGGTACCGGTCGCCTTCGGGCCGCTGCATCGTGTACCCCAGCGCGGCGAGCCCTCGAGGAATGATCGATACCTTATGCACCGGGTCCGTGTTCGGCAGGCAGTAGGCCACCAAGGCGTGAGCGCTTTCGTGGTACGCAACGCGCTGCTTCTCATCCTCGTGGATGATTCGTTGCCTCTTTTCCAGCCCGGTAGTCACCCGTTCCACACCCTCGTTGAACTCCTGCATGGTCACGGCGTCTTTGTTGGCGCGGGCGGCGAGCAGGGCGGCTTCGTTGACGAGGTTGGCCAGGTCGGCGCCGACGAAACCGGAGGTAATCTCGGCGACACGGCGCAGGTCGACCGAGTCGTCCATCGTGACGTTTTTGATGTGGACCTTGAGGATTGCCTCGCGGCCCCGCACGTCGGGCCGGTCGACGAGCACGTGGCGGTCGAAGCGGCCCGGGCGCAACAGGGCCGGATCGAGCGTTTCCGGCCGGTTGGAGGCGGCCATCACGATCACACTCGAGTTCGAACTGAACCCGTCCATTTCCACGAGTAGCGCGTTGAGCGTCTGCTCGCGTTCGTCGTGACCGCCCACCACGCTCGAGCCGCGGGTCTTTCCCAGGGCATCGAGTTCGTCGATGAAGACGATGCACGGGGCCTTCGCCAGCGCCTGCTGGAACATATCGCGAACGCGCGCGGCGCCCACACCCACGAACATTTCGACAAAGTCGCTCCCGGAAATGCTGAAGAAAGGCACGCCGGCCTCTCCGGCGATCGCCCGGGCCAGAAGGGTCTTCCCGGTGCCCGGCGGCCCGACCAACAGAACGCCCTTGGGAATGCGTCCGCCGAGGATCTGGTACTTTTCGGGTGTCTTGAGGAAGTCGACCACTTCACGAAGTTCGTCGACGGCCTCCTCGATTCCTGCGACGTCGCCGAAGTTGGCGCCGCCCTCTTCCTGCGCAATCAGGCGGCCTCGGCTGCGGCCGAAGGCCATGGCGCCGCCCGCGCCGCCCATCCGCCGCATCATGAAGAAGATCAGCAGCAGGAAGATACCGGTGAAGAGGATCATGGGCATCCATACGGTCCACCCACTGGGCGCCGTGCCACCCCGGATGCTTGCGAAACCCTTCTCGCGTGCCAAGTTGAATAGCGTGTCGTCGCGAATTCCCACCTGGCCCGTACGGAAGGTCACTTCCTTCGGCTCGGTTTGTTTCGCTTCGGGCGCAACCACTTGCCGGGTCACCTTCCCGGAGATTTCGTACTGGTTGAACCTCAGGTTCGCCAGTTCCGAGTAGCGGACCGTCAGCGGCGAGGTTTCCGGCCCCTCCTGCACCTCGATGGCGGCGTCGGGATTGACGTCCGGAGCCCCCTGCTCGATGAGTGCGTAAAGCTCTCCGTACGGGATTTCCACCTGCCCGGATTCCTGCCACAGGTGAACCATCAGCATGACGACCACGCCGGCCCCCAGGAGGTACCAGAACAGATTACCTCCCCCGAATGGGGTTGGCTTGCGTTCGGGCGACTTGGGCCGTTCGGGGTCGGATGAGGGCTTTTCGGGCGGTCGATCGTTTTCCACGGCAGTTTCCTTTCTCTCTATATTATGCGCTACCGGGTCAACTTGGGGCAGGGGAAAACCGGCAACCTGCATCGGGCGAAGCGCACCCTATTCTCACTGCTCCACTTGGGACGATATAATACGTGCGGGTCTCCCCATTCGTAACCGTTCCCAGGGGACTGTCCCGATTTTCGCGGCACAAAGGGCGATCTGCCC
>CAYPWB010000136.1:0-7232 GCA_964414315.1 uncultured Planctomycetaceae bacterium
GAGTACGCTGTTGTATTCTTCACGCTCCGCGTGAAGTCCGGTAAAGAGATTGCCGCTTCGGCCGCCGCGCGGGAGCACGCCGGCGGCCGGGGCGGGTGTTACATCACCCGGCGGCGACGAACAAAGTTATGCGTAGCCTCACGCGGAGCGTGAGGAGTACGCTGTTGTATTCTTCACGCTCCGCGTGAAGTCCGGTAAAGAGATTGCCGGCCGGCCGCCGCGCAGGAGCACGCCGGCGGCCGAAGCGGGTGTTGTACCGCCCGGCGGCGACGAACAAAGTTATGCGTAGCCTCACGCTTGGCGTGAGGAGTACAAGACGATGAACGATTCCCAGCAGCAGGAAACAATCCTCGAAAGCAGCGACAGCAACCGGCATGCGCGGCCGCTCCGGTATGCGCAGTCGGTTGCTTTCGATGCGCCGTTTCCGCTCCAACGCGGGGGATGCCTTCCCGAGTTGACCATCGTGTACGAAACCTACGGCAAGCTGAACGCCGCGGGCGACAACGCGGTGCTCATGTGCCATGCCCTTTCGGGCGACTCGCACGTGGCCCGGCACGACGAATCGGATGATCCCGGCTGGTGGGACCTGGTAGTCGGGCCGGGCAAGGCGATCGATACGGACCGGTACTTCGTCGTCTGCCCGAACCTGCTGGGCGGCTGCCGGGGCACGACGGGCCCGAATAGCCCCAACCCGGCCACCGGCCGGCCCTACGGGGCCGACTTCCCCGTCATCACCGTGGCCGACATGGTCGAGGCGCAGCGCTTGCTGCTGGACCGCCTGGGCATTGAGCGGCTTCGGTGCGCGGTGGGCAGCTCGCTGGGCGGGTTCATGGTGCTCGAGTGGGCCACCCGCCACCCCGACCGTATCGCCGGCGCCTTGGCGATGGCCACCGCGCCGCGGCTGACCAGCCAGGCGCTGGCGTTCGACATCGTCGCGCGGAACGCCATCATTCGCGACCCGCACTTCCACGGCGGCCAATACTACGACCGCGCCGAAGGCCCGCTGGTGGGCTTGGCGCTGGCGCGCATGCTCGGGCACATCACCTACCTGTCGCGCGAGGCGATGATGCAGAAGTTCGACGCCAACCGCCTTCGCCCGCACGATATCCAGACCCAGTTCGAAACCAAGTTCTCCGTCGGCTCCTACCTGGCGTACCAGGCCGACCGGTTCGGCGAACGGTTCGACCCGAACAGCTACCTGACCTTGAGCATGGCGCTCGACCTGTACGACCTGGGCGCCACGCCCGAAGAACTCGCGGCGAACCTCGCCCGCTCCACGTGCCGGTGGCTGCTGGTCAGCTTCACCAGCGACTGGCTGTTTCCGGCGTTCCAGTCGCGCGAGATGGTCGGTTCGCTGCTGGCGCAGGACCGGCCGGTGAGCTACTGCAACGTAGCGAGCGACTGCGGGCACGACGCGTTCCTGCTGCCCGACGAGTTGGACAGCTACGGCGAACTGATGCGTTTCTTTCTGGCCAACGTCGACGCGCCGTCCGACCCGTCGACCGACCGCTGCTCAGCCGACGGCTGCACGTGCGATACCGAAAGCCACAGCCTCACGAGCATCTTCCACCACCGGCACCGGCTCGACTACGACCGCATTGTCGAGCTGATTCCGCCGGAGGCCAGCGTGCTCGACCTGGGCTGCGGCACCGGCGGCCTGCTGACCCGCTTGCGCAGCCGAGGGCACGAGCGGCTGGTCGGCATCGAACTCGACGAGCGGGCGATCCGCACCTGCGTGTGCCGCGGGCTCGACGTCGTGCAGGACGACGTCAACCGCGGCCTGCCCGACTTCGCCGACGGCCAGTTCGATTTCGTCGTCCTTTCCCAAACGCTGCAAACCGTCAAAGACGTGCGGCGCGTGCTCAGCGAGATGCTGCGCGTGGGCCGGCGGGCGATTGTGAGCTTCCCCAACCTCGGCTACCACAAGCTGCGGCGGCAGTTGGCCGACGAGGGCCGCGCGCCGCGCGTCTTCCCCGCCGAGGGCTACCACTGGTACAACACGCCCAACGTCCGCTTCGTTACCCTGGCCGATTTCGAGCAGCTTTGTCGCGATGAAGGCTACAAAGTCCTTCAGCAAATCGCTCTCGATACGGCCACCGGCCGGCCCGTCGACGACAACCCCAACCTCAACGCCGACGTCGCCATCGCCGTGTTGGGCGCGTAGGGCGGTTTTGCTGCAGCACGACTTCACTGGAGCACGACTCTCCGAGTCGTGAAGTCGTACTGGCCGCGGTTGCGGGTCTTTGCAGCGCCGTGGCGACTCGGAGAGTCGCCCTACTGTAGCACGACTCTCCGAGTCGTCGGCGATCGCAGCACGACTCTCCGAGTCGTGGAACTCAAACGCCCTGCCGCAAGTGCAACACGAAGCGAACCTTCAGGGTTTTTGTTCCCCAACCGGGATGATATACATCACCTCGCCGTTGGCGGATCACCACCGGATCAGGCGACGGTCCAGTCTTCAACGTCAAGACCCGGGACCTTTCGGAAATCGACGAGGTTGCGGGAGAGAAGCAAACGTTCTTCAAGACGCCCAAGCGCGGGTTGCGTCCGCCTTTGGATGATCGAGATGTGATCCGTGTCGAGCAGGATCATTCCGGGGCGTCCTCGGCGGCTCGCTCGCCTCGGCGAATCTCGCGCCCCAGACGCACAACCTCGTCGAACTCGGGCTCATCTTCAAACGAACCGGCCAGGCGACGAAACCGCTCCAAAGGCGTCGAGGGTGCATGAGCACTTTGTCGAAGCTCAGCAACTTGCCGCTCAAGCACCGACACTCGTTCTTCGATGGTCATCGATTGGCTCATCGGTACCTCCAGTTCCCGTTACCGGCTACGGCACGCAAAAGTGTGAACTCCAGCAGACATTATAGCCCCGCGATCCGCGGAAGCCACAGCGATAGCTCGGGGAAGTAGGTGATGAGCATCAGGGCAACAATCATCGCGGCCAGGAAGGGGAGCATGGGGCGAATGACCCGACTGATGGGCAAGTGCCCCACGCTGCAACCGACGAACAGGCACGTGCCCACCGGCGGCGTGCACAGGCCGATGCACAGGTTGGCAATCAGCAGGATACCGAAGTGCACCGGGTCGAAACCCAGGCCCACCACCACGGGCAGGAAGATGGGCGTGAAGATGAGCACCGCCGGCGTCATGTCCATGAACGCCCCCACCACCAAGAGCAGCAGGTTGATCAGCAGCAGAATGACCAGCGGATTATCGGAAATCGCCAGCAGCCCCGCGCTGAGGTTCTGCGGCACGCTCTCATAGGCGAGGACCCAACTCATCGCCTGGCTCATGCCGATCAGGAACATTACGACGGCCGTCGTTTGCGCGCTGCGGAGCAGGATGTCGGGGATGCGTTTCAGCGGAATATTCCGGTACACGACCACGCCCAGGAAGAACGCGTAGGCGGCAGCGACGGCCGACGCTTCCGTCGCGGAAAAGACACCGCCCAAAATGCCGCCCAACACGACGGCGATCAACAGCAGGCTGGGCAGGGCGCCGAAGAAGGTTCGAACGACTTCGGCAACCGGCGCCCCCGGTTCCGGCGGCACGCCTCCTTTAAGGTTCACGGCGAAGCACACGGCCATGATGAGCAGGCCGACCAGCATGCCGGGAATGACCCCGGCCAGGAACAGAGCGGCCACCGACACGTCGCCCGCCACCACGGCGTACACGATCATGATGTTGCTGGGCGGGATCAGCAGCCCCGTGGTGGCCGAGGTGGAAGTGAGCGCCACCGAGAAGGGCCGGCCGTAGCCGCGCTGTTCCATTTGCGGAATCATGAACCCCCCGATCGACGACACGGCCGCGGTGGCCGAGCCCGACAGGGCCCCGAACATCATGCAGGTGAGCGTGTTCACATAGGCCAGGCCGCCGCGGAAGCGGGCCATCAGGGCCGAGGCGAAGTCCATCAGCCGGTGCGCCATGCCGCTTTCGCCCATCAGAATGCCCGCGAAGATGAAAAACGGAATGGCCAAGAGGGGAAAGCTCCCGATGCCGGTCGACATGCGCTGCGCCACGAGGTAGCCGGCCGGCAGGTCGCCGATGGCCAGCATGGTCAGCACCGTCGCCGCGCCGAGGCAAATGGCGATGGGCACGTTCAGCAGCAGGAGGCTGAAGAAGGCAATGATGAGGATGAGCACTTCCGTGGTCATGCACCGTCCTCCACCCGGGGACTGTCCCAATTTTCGCGGCGCAACAAGCGGCCGGCCCTCTCAACGAACGCTCCCGCCGCGAAAATGGGACTGTCCCCTTTGCCCACGGCCAAGAAAGCTCGACGTGTCGCCTTCCGCGCGCAGCACCGTAACCGTCCACGGGTCGGCGGCGCGGGCTGATCTCTCCGCTGTATGCGAGGGGGACAGTCCCATTTTCGCGGCCTCGGCAGGCGGCCGATGGGGCAGATCGCCATTTGTGCCGCGAAAACCGGGACAGTCCCCTGTGAACGGTTACCGCAACCCCACGTCATGCGCCGTCCTCCATGGATTCGGGCAGCGCGTCGCCGCTCCATGCCTCACCATGGCGAGCCGGCCGGCCCCGGAACAGGTTCCCTAAGTGCTCGACGGCAAACACGAGGAAGAACGCGCCGCTGATGGGCACCACGCTGTACAGGTAGCCGACCCGCCAGCCGAGCGCCGGGGTCACCTGCCGGCCGTCCAGCGAATGCATCATCAGGTTCACGCCGCCGAAGAGGAACACGTACACGACGAACAGCATTGAGATGAGCACCGCGACGACGGCCGCCCAGCGCTGCGCGGCCGGATCGAGCCGGCTCACCAGGTAGTCGAATCCGAGGTGCCCCTTCTCGCGGAACACATACGCCGCCCCGAGGAGCGATACCCAAATAAGCAGGTACACGGCGGCCTCCTCGCTCCACCGCGCCTGGTGCCCCAGCGCATAGCGCGAGAAGACGCCCCAAAGCACGTCGAGGAACAAGAGCGCAAACAGCCCCACCAGCACCCAGCGGAGCAGGAAGGCGCACAGGTCGGCAAGGCGAGTGATGACGTTCATGCTTCCTCGGGGGCTCCCCACTTCTCCACGCGCCGGGCGAGGGCCAGCAGTCGTTCGAACTTGGCGCCCGGCGGCGTGGTGTCGGAAACGCCCAGGATGAGCCGGTCGCCGCGGCCGAGTTCGGCGAAGAACTCGTCGCAGAACGCCTCGAATCGGGCGTCGGAAAGCGACTCCTCCAGAAGGGCTACCGACGGGATGCCGCCCATGATCGCGATGCGCCCGCCGAAGGCTTCTCGCACCTCGGCCAGCGAAAGCCGCGTCATCGGGCGGGGGCAAACCGAATCGGCAATGTCGAAACCCGAGGCCACGTAATGTTCCAGCAGCCCGCGGTTCTCGCCGTCGGTGTGGGTGAGCAGGTACTTGCCGCGCGGGTGGAGCATGGCGGCGAACTCGGCCAGCCAGGGGCCGATGTGCTCGGCGAAGAACCGCGGGTGCTGAATGGCCGAATCGTAGTTCGCGCCCAGCAGGAGCACCTCGGCCGGACAGCCGGCCGCCACTTCCAACACCTGCCGCCAGTAGCCGGCAACCTGATCGGCCAGACGGCGCACTTCGTCGGGCCGGTCGTGCAGTTCGTAGAAGAACGTGTCGACCGGCATCAGGCTGCGTTGGATCAGGTGCATCGGCGAGGCGGCCGCGCTGACGTATGCGACCACGAACCCGCGCTCGCCCACCGACGCAGCCCACTCCACGTAGCCCGCGTAGTCGGGCTCGGCCCGCGCGTGGCGGAACAGGTAGCCCAGCGGGCCGTAGTCGTCCGGCCCCTGGAATGCGTAGCGCGACACGTGCGGAATGGTGACGCCCGCGCGGCGCATCGCGTCGTCGTACACCATCTCGGTGGCGACGGTGCCCAACGGCGTGCGATACTCGACGGTGGTGCGGTCGCCCCGTTGGGTCATGCGGCGGTCGACGCCTTCCCACACAGTGCGGACCGGCATGACGCGCAGGTTGTGAATGCCCAACGGCCAGTCGGCCTGGTCCTCGGGACCGCGGAGGTCCTGGTAGTCGGGCACGACGGCGTGGGAGGCCCAGCCGAGGTCGTCGGTCATTTCCATAAGCGAGGCGCTGCGGTACTTCGCCGGCAGCGTGCCGGCCAGCCGGTTCGCCCGGTGCCACAGATCCAAGCGCGGCACCCAGGGAATCCGGTCGACCGGCTTGCCCGCCACGACGTCGAGCATGCGTTGCTTGTGGGTCATCATGGAACCGCCTCAATCCGCTCCGCCAGTTCCCCCACCAACGTCCCCTCGTGCGCCGCGCGCAGCGGCCTGGCGGCCTCGGCGAACGGGGCGGGGTCGGGACGGTAGATTTCGACGCCGGCCGCTTCGAGTTCCTCGAGCGCCTCCTGCGTCTTCTCGGCCCAAAGCCTCCGCTGGAACACCACCGATTCGTCGGCCGCCTGCTGCACCCACGCCTGCACGTGCGCGGGCAACCGCTCCCACGACTCGAGGCTCATCAGCAGCACGTCGGGCACGCGGGTGTGCTCGTCGAGCGCGTAGTGCTTCGCCACTTCGTAATGCCGGCTGGTGAGCAGGCTGGGCGGGTTGTTCTCGGCGCCGTCGACCATGCCTTGCTGCAGCGCCGTGTACAATTCGCCCCAGGGAATGGGCGTCGGCGCGCCGCCGAACGTGGAAACCATGTCCATCGCCATGCGGCTGGGCAGCACGCGCAGCTTCAACCCGACCACATCGGCCGGTTCGAGAATAGGCTGCTCAATGGTGTAGAAGCTCCGGCTGCCGGAATCGTAATAGCACAAACCGATGCTGCCCGTCGGACGCGGCGACTCCAGCAGTTCCCGGCCCAGCGGTCCGCTGAGCACGTTCCAGTAGTGCTCCTCGTCGCGGAACAGGTAGGGCAGGCCGAACACGGCCATCTCGGGCGTGAAGCCCTCCATGGCCGCCGCCGAGGTCTTGACCATGTCGAGCACGCCGCGCTGCACCTGCTCGATGCACTCGGGCTCGGAGCCGAGCTGCCCATTGGCGAAGATGCGAAGCTCCACCGTGCCGCCGGAAAGCTCCGCCAACCGGTCGGCCATATGCTCCATGCCCGCGTGCACGGGGTGCGACTGATCCAGCACGTGTCCGAGGCGCAGCACGGTTTGGCCCGAGGCCTGCGGGGCGCCCAGCCGCGCCGACCGCTGCCACAGCACCAGCAGCGTCGTCGCGCCGGCCGCGCCCACAAGCAGGCCGAGGATGAAGAACGACAGGGAGCGGTTTATGGTGGCCATGGTCT
>CAYPWB010000136.1:7332-13890 GCA_964414315.1 uncultured Planctomycetaceae bacterium
CCCGACGCGCAGCCTTGACGCGCGGAGCCGGCCGGGCCACAATCGGGGACGCGTGAGGGGTGCCATGGATCCCCTGCCGTCGGAAAGCCCATTGCGTCGCACCGACGCGCGTAACCGGCAACTCACGATTCCAGCAAATCAGGAGCATGCGAAATGTTTGGCCCAAGAGTGCCTTGTTGTGTTCGAATGGTAGGGCTGCTTTGCGTCGGAGCGTGGATGGCCGTCGCCGGGCCGGCGCGCGGGGCCGAACTGCCGCCGGGCATCGGCTACCGGGCCGAGGATTTGCACGCATGGCAGGATCGGCTGGCGCGATTGGACGAGGCGACGCCGAAGCCCGACCTGCTGGGCATCGAACGCCTCGTTGCGTACGAGGAGAATGCCAACTTCACCTACGCCTTCGGCCGGCGCCCGGCCGAGAAGGAAGGGCCGCTTTCGCTGCGGTTCCGCCGCGTGCTGTTGATCAAGCCGGGGCTGCTGATCGTCGACGACCTTTGGAGCCGGGCCGCTTCGCCCGAAACAATCGGCCGGGTCGGCTGGACTCCGGAGCCGGTCGCCGTGGCGCCAAACGCGAAAGGGCCGGTCGAGGGCCTCGACCGGCTCCGCTGGGCGGATGCGAACGATCCGGTGGGCGATTTGCGCTTCGCGGCGGAGGCCGCCCAGGCGGACACCGAATCGGCCGATGGCCCGCCGGCCGACGCCATACGCACCGTTTGCCTGTTCCGGGTGGGCGACGCAACCGGCGACCCCCAGTCCGTCGCCTTCGAGCCGCTCGACGAGCGCGACGCCTGGCAGCTCGCCATCCATGCAAGCGGGCGCGAGTTCGCCGTGGAATTGCCGCGGCGGTACGTTGAGCCGGGCTGGCTCGCGGCGACGGCCGACGATTCGGGCGAGCCGATCGCGCCCCGGGCCCTGCCGGCCGGCATCCTCCCGCACGGCGAACAGGGCGTTCGCCTCATCGAACGCTGGGACCGGCCGTACCGCGGCTCACGACAGCCCGGCTGGGACACCGGCCTGCCCGCCGAGGACCTCCGAAACGCCGTCGAGCAGGGGATCCTCAAGCCGTGCCGCGTGATCGACCTCGGCTGCGGGTCGGGCACCAACGCCGTCTATCTGGCCGAAAAAGGGTTCGACGTCACCGGGGTCGACGTGGCCCCGACCGCGCTGGCCATCGGCCGAGCCAAGGCCGACGAGGCCGACGTCCGCGTCCGCTGGCTGCTGGCCGACGTGCTGAACCTGCCCGACCTGGGCACGTTCGACCTCATTTTCGACCGCGGGTGCTACCACAACGTCCGTTACGTCGATGCCGAACGATTCGTCGAGTCGATGCGGCAACTGATGCGGCCCGGCTCGCGCGCCCTGATCGTTTCCTGCAACCGCGATCGTCCGCCCGGCGTGCGCGAGCAGACCATGCGCGACGATTTCGCCGACGGGTTCGAGATCGTGTGGCTGAAGCAGTCGGAAATTCAGACCGGCGCCGACGCTTCCCGCCGCCATCCCTCCTGGTCGCTGATGCTCAAGCGGCGTTGAGATCGGTGTCGCCTACGTAACCGTTCCCAGGGGACTGTCCCGATTTTTGCGGCACAGACGGCAATTTGCCCAATCGCCCTGCTGATGAAGCCGCGAAAATGGGACTGTCCCCCTTGCATACAGCGGAGAAGACAGCCCGCGCCGCCGACCTGTGAATGGTTGCGCGCAACGCTTGACCGCCCTCCGGCAATGTGATATCATTATGATAGCTGGGAACTCGCGGGAACGAAAGGGACGGGCCATGCCCGATGTCTTGATACGAAGCCTGGACCCGCAAACGCTCCATCGGTTGAAGCGGCGTGCGAAAGAGCACGGCCGCTCGCTACAGGGCGAACTGCGGACGATCCTGCAACATGCCGCCGGGCTCTCCATCGCCGAAGCGTTGGAGACGGCCCGCGGTTGGCGCAAGAAGCTCGGACGTCGCTTCGAAGACGGCGCCGAATTGATCCGCGAGGACCGCCGGCGATGAAACGTGCGGTCCTCGACGCCAGCGTGTTGATCAAGCTGTTCTTCGAGGAGGATCATTCCGACCGTGCCGAGCAGTGCGTCCGGGCAGCCGAGGAACTGCACGCCCCCGACTTGATCTGGGCCGAGGCGGGCAACGTGATCTGGAAGCGGCACCGGCGCGGCGACCTGAGCGTCGAAGATGGGGCGGCCATCGCCATGCAGATGATCGGCCTGCCGCTGCGCATTCGCCCTGCGGCCGATCTGGTTTCGGACGCCCTGAGCTTCGCCATCCAATTCGACCGGACGGTCTATGACGGCCTGTACGTTGCTCTGGCCGTTCAAACGAACTCGGCGATGGTCAGTGGTGACCGGCGCCTGGTCAACGCCCTGTCCGGCACGCCGCTGGAGCAACATGCCATTTGGATTGGCGACTACCAGTAAGCGCGCCCCTGCCCCGGCCGCGCAATGCCAGGCGGAAGGTGGAGCTCCTCCGGGATAAACCCGGCGGCTTCATGCCTCCAAGCTGGGCGCGACACCGGAAGGCCCCGACTTCATGTCGGGGGAGGCTCACCGCCAGGCTAAAAGTCGAGCCCAAGCTCTTCGCACTCTTGCACGAAATACCACGGTTCAGTCTCCAGCCCCTTACCCAGGTGCCGCAAGATGAGCCGGTAGCCGTTCTCGTCGGTGGCGATGTTCGCCGGGTAGGTCGCCTTCTGGAGCGCGGCGAAGTAGTCGACCTGTTGGCCGTCCGACTTCAGCGGCTCGGTAATGTAGGTGGTTTCCTTCGAGATCCGAAGCGCCCGCGAGGGCCCCAGGTTCACGTACACCACCGCCGCCACAATCGCCGCGATGCCCGCCCCGCCCAGCCAAAGAAGCCGGCGGCCCTTGCGCTCCGGTCATCCGGCTTCGTCGCCGGCCGATTGGGGATTGGAGAGCTTTCGGGTCATGTGCGTGCCCTCCCGTGGGTCTTCTTGCGCTTAGGGCTGAGCTTTGTGTCTGCTCTTCACCAGTGCGACGAGTCGCTCCCGGATTTGGGCATAGGTTGCGTCGGTGTTGAGCACTCCGAAGTTGGCGTGGCCGCCTTCCGGGGTCATTTGCCCCAGGGCGGCCGACATTGGTTCGCCGCCCATTTGGGCAATCTCGAAGTCGATGATTTCCAGGAGTTCGGGCCTTTCGCCTCGGGTCCACACCCGGAAAGAGAGCGGGCGGATGATTCCGATTTCCGGCGGGCGTCTTTCCCCCGGGCCCATGTTGAAGTGGACGTCGACCCGCACGTGCCCGAGGTCGATCTGCTCCAGCATCATCCAGGCCAGCTCGTTCCGCTGCTCGACGAACAGCGCCATGGCGTCCTTTGCAGCCTGATAGCCTTCTTCCGTCCTGCCGAGTTTCATCAGGTACTGCGCCTTCCGGTAGAACAGCATCGGATCGTTAGGAGTCTTCGCGATCCGCGATTCCACCTCTTGCAGCTTCGTTGCAGTATCCTCCTCGGCCCGGGCCATCGCACACGTAAGGACGGCTCCGACGACGACGCATAACAGCCGTTTCACCGACACACCTCCGGTTCAAAGGTTCTTGGCATGACGGTTACGTTCCGTGCGAAGCTCCCGGGCGAACCGGGTTTCTCATCTCGGTTCTGTGCCATGGGTTGTGTCGCCGAAGTCTACGCTTCCGTCGCTTAGTCTTCCCGCTGGGCTTCTCCTGCAAGTTGCAGCACGCCGCCCCGTGTGCGAGCGTCCAGGTAGAACCCGTGGCGCTGCAGATCATCCAGCATCGGAGCCAGTCGCGTAATGACCGCCTCCTGCTTGGCCTTCAACATAATTCCCAGGACGCCGGTAAATCGAATGCCCAGTCGTTGCGCCTCCCGGCGTGCACTGCGGTCGTCGAGAATGACCAACGGGTCCGGTTTGGTCAGAGCAAGCGCTATTGCCTCACGTTCGCCGCGGCCGAGCGAAGTCGCTATCGGGCACAATGAGATGCTCGTAATGGTCTGCACCTGAATCCATGGCACGACCGCGACCTGCGGAACGTCGGCCCCCAGCGAGGCGCCCGACTCAAGCTCTTGCATCACAGCCCCTGGGATGCTTACGGTTCCGTACTGCTGGTGAAGTAACTCCAGCAACCCCATTCGATGAAGATACTGTAGAGGCGAGGTATTGGCGACAACGTCAGGCATTCCTCATCTCTTCTTCGAGTTCCTCCTTGGTTTGGCGAAAGGTTGCCACCCCATACTCTGCCAACTGTTGCAGGAACAGGGGCTTGGGGATGCCGGCAAACTCGGCTGCGGCGCCTGCGGAGAGCCGGTCCAATTCGTACAGTTTCACGGCGGCCAGCATTCGCAGTTCGTCCGCCGCCCGTTCACGCGGAACGTTCAACGCCGACGCTTGTTCGTCGGGGATCGTCACGGTCAATTCACACATGAAGAACTCCTTTGGCCACGCGGCCGAAACATCCTGGCGGCCCCCGCGGAAAAACCGCTTCCCGCATGGCCGAAGCCGGAAAAACGATCTGGGCACGTTGGCTGAATCCCTTCCCAGGGCCATTATACCATGGCCGGCAAGGAATTATCCCCCCACAATCCCGCTGATGTCGATCAAATGAATCTGCCGCCCTTCGCCGGTGTGGGCCGTGTCGATGGTGAGCAGGTTGCCGTCGGGGCTGTGGCGGGGATGCGTGTCGACGCGCCACTCGCCGCGGTACTCCGGCGGCTGGTAGTACCGGCCCAGTTCCACCTTCCGGCCCGTCGGCAGGTGGTACAAGTACACGTGCTGCTTCCGCTCGGCATCGGGGTACGTGTCATTGACGATCCAGTCGGTGTCGGGCAGGTAGGTGCAGTGGCCGTCGCGGGTCATCACGTCGGGAGCGACGACCTCGAACGACCCGCCCTCGCGGTCCTCGACCACGTAGAACTTGTCGCCGTGCGAAGCATGCCGCGCCCAAACCAGAATGTGCGACGGATCGCGCCATATAAAGTGCGACGCCATGCCCGTGTTGATAATGCACCGAAGCTCCGAGCCGTCCGGGGCGCAGGTGAACATGCGGGTGAACCATCGCCGGGAGTTTTCCGGCCGCCAGCGGTGCAGGAACTCCAGCCGCGTGCCGTCGGGGTTGACGAGCAGATGGTTGAACCAGTGCTTCGCCTTGGGCATTTCCTCCGGCGGGAAGTAGGCGTTCTCCTTCGGCAGCGGGTAGCGGGCCGCCTCGGCCAGCGAAACGATCAGGTTCGACTCGCCCGTTTCGAGGTCCACCCGGCAAATGCCCGACTCGGCCGGCGCGTTCTCGTCGGCATGCGGGTCGGGCAGGCCGGCGTAGCCGTAGCCGGGGCGGGTGTCGTTGATGCGGCGGAAGTCGGCGTTGAACGCCGTGCGGCCGTCGGCGCTGAGGCAGTAGATGGGATGGCCGATGGTGCGCTGCTCGTTGCGCTTCACGTCGCGAACGTGGCACACGAAGCGGTCGCCCTGCCGGTCGTTCCACAGCACGCGGCTGCCGGAGCCGGGAATCCACTGCAACATGCAACCCTGCTGCCAGCCCCACGCGCGGCTCTCGCCGAACTCGCTCCAGCGGTCGCCGTCCTCGAGGTCGATCATGCCCATCTTGATCACGTCGTCGGGCTCGGGGCTGCGGTGCTCGAAGTCGACCTCCATGCCCAGGCAATAGCGGCCGGCAGGATCGAATTGCAGCTTGTCGTAGTAGGCGAACCAGTGGTGCTTCGGCCCGCCGGTGATGGTCCGTTGCGGCGGCGCGTCGGGCTGGTCGGCCGCGGCCCAGCGGGGCGCGAAGGCGGCCAGCGACGCGGCGGCCGTCGTGCCGAGCCACTCGCGGCGGGTGATCTTATGGTGCATGATAGATCTCCTTGGGCGGGATTGCTTGTGTGGATGTGCGAAGTGAGAAACTCAAGGGGATAGCAGCAGGGCGGGCTACGCCCGCGGTCGCCGGCCCCTTCCCTTAGAACAGGGTCGTGAATCCAGCCGCTCGAAAGCGTTGATCGTTGGTAAACGCTTCCGTAAGGCCAAGCCGGCGCATCACGCCAAAAGAGAGATGGTCCACGATGCCGGCTTCGCCCGCCTCACCCCGGTCGTAGCCTGCCCACGCCTCCTCGATTTCATCTGCCGTGGGATCAATCATCAGTTGCTCTTGAATGAGGAACTTTCGTAGTTCGTTCACCACCGGTCGATAGGGACGCCTTGCTGCGGCATTGCCGCATTCACAAAGTACGAAGCTAGTAGTAAACGGCCGCCGACCGCGCGCAAGCATTGCACGATAGGCGGCGTGGGCCGCCGCGTGCCATTGATCCGTTTCATCCCACACGGCGATCATCCCAACGGTATCCAGGAATACGCCGTTCATGGCTGATGCTCGTTGTGGCGGGCCGCAGTATCAATATGGCCTGAACTGTAACGCCGGCCAAGAATCTCGTAAATTTTGGCCAGTCCTTCCGGTATGGGAGCCGGAACTGGATCAGACCGTTCGGCGATCACTCGCGGCTCGAACTGCACCGGGGTGCGTTCCGGCAGGTCGACCGGCTCGACCGGTCGGAAGACGCCGTTCTCGTAAATGGCATGGACGGTTGCACTCATCGGTTGGCTC
>CAYPWB010000137.1:0-7917 GCA_964414315.1 uncultured Planctomycetaceae bacterium
GTTCGGATCACCTGCTGACCGTAACAACCCAGGTCGCCGTAGCCGAGGTCGTCGGCCATGACCCAAATGAGGTTCGGCCGCGAGGGCTCGGCGGCGGGCGCCCAGGCCGGCAGGACCGACGGAATGATCAGTAGCGCAAAGGACAGACAGCGGAACATGGCGCACACTCCTGGGCACGGGCAAGGGCAGAAGCCCGGTAAGCGTTCACGGGTTGGCGGCGAGGGTTGTCTTCTCCCGTGGGTGCGGGGGGGACAGTCACCTGGGAACGGATAGGAAATCCGAAACATGAGGGTATTCTGCCGCAGTCGAGGGCCGTTGTCAAATTGCCAGCCCGGTCGCGTGCGGCGAGGTTTGCCGACACGCCCCCCCGACAACGAAGTGAAACGCGAGAAAACCGTTCACGCCGCCAAACCATGAATGGTTGCCCACCGCGCGGCAGCGGGGTCGCTGAAAAAAGCCGGAAATTGGGCGTTTTCGGATGGGGGATGAACCCCTAACCTGTTGGCGTTCACCCTTCAGCGTTCGATCTCGGCGAGGAATGCCCGTTAAATTGGAACGCGAACCGGAACAGGGCGCGGGTCGAGGTGTGGCGTATCCTTGGGTATACTTAGGGGGGCAATAGGCGGAGATGACAGGCTGGAAGCCCATCCCGGGGGAAATGACGGGCCGGGAGCCTGCCCCACGCCGTTCGGCCGACTCGATCACGGTCCTGTTATGCGCATTAGTTCGATTCCGCAGATTTACCGGCATTTGTACCGCTGGCGGGAAATTCTCGGCGTTCTGAGCAAGTACGAATTAGCCACCTGGATTGGGCGGCTGGGCCCCGACTTCGCCAAGGACATTCTGAAAGACCGCGGCGGAAGCCCCATCGCACGCGCCGGCTGGGAACGCCGTGTGCGGAACGCGCTGGCGGAACTGGGGCCGACGTTCATCAAGCTGGGCCAGGTGCTCAGCACACGGCCCGACCTGGTCGGCGTGGCGCTGGCCGACGAGTTGTCCAACCTGCAAAAGAACGTTCCGGCCGATGCGCCGGACGCCGTCCGTACGACCATCGAAACAGAACTCGACGGGCCGTTGGAGCGGTTCTTCGCCGAGTTCGACGAGCAGCCAATCGCCTCGGCGTCCATCGGCCAAGTGCATCGCGCGCGGCTCCATACGGGCGAGGCGGTGGCCGTGAAGGTCCAGCATGCCGACATCGAGCAGAAGATACGCGTCGATCTCGACATCCTCGCCGGGCTGGCGCAAATGGCCCAGATGATCGAGGAGTTTCAGAACTACCGTCCGCAAGCCATCGTCGAAGAGTTCCGCCGCACGCTCAGCAACGAACTCGACTTCTCCCGCGAGCTGCGCAACATGCAGCAGATTGCGCGCAACTTCGGCGGCGACCCGACGTTGCGTATCCCCCGGGCCTACCCCGAGTATTCGACCGACCGCGTGCTGACGATGGAGTTCCTTGAAGGCATTGCGCTGGAGGAACGCGAACGGCTGGAGGCGGCCAACGTCGACATGGCGGCGCTGGCCGAAGCGGGCGCGAATATCTACATGCGCATGATCTTCGAGCACGGCTTCTACCATGCCGATCCGCACCCGGGGAACATCGTCGTGCTCGACGGCAACGTGTTCGGGCTCCTCGACCACGGCATGGTGGGCCGGATCGACGAGGCGCTGCACGACGACTTCGCCGAAATGCTCCTGGCGGTGGCCGACCAGGACGCCGAGCACTTGGCCATGCTCATTACTCGCGTCGGGGCCACCCCGCCGAACCTCGACCGCGCAGCCCTGACGCTCGACGTGGCAGATTTCGTCGCGCATTACGGCAGCCAGTCGCTCGACCGGTTCGACCTCAGCGGCGCGCTGAACGAAATGACCGAGATGATCCGCCGCTACCACATCATGCTGCCCGCGCGGATTGCCATGCTGCTGAAAATGCTGGTGACCCTGGAGGGAACAGCCCGCATGGTGCAGCCGAACTTCAGCCTCATCGAGGTGATGGTGCCCTACCATCGGCGGATGATCTGGCGCCGATGGTCGCCCAAGCGGCAATACCGCAAGTGGCGGCGGCTGTACGGTGAGGTGGAACATCTGGTGCGCAACCTGCCGCACAACCTGGGCGAGATCATGGAGCAGATCCAGTCGGGCACGTTCGACGTGCACCTGGATCATCGCGGACTGGAGCCTTCGGTGAACCGTCTCGTGCTCGGCATGCTCGCCAGCGCCCTGTTCCTCGGCTCCTCCCTCCTGCTGGCCCACGAGGTGCCGCCTGTGCTGAACATTCGGTGGTTGTTGCTCAAGGATATCTCCTCGTTGGGGGCGTTCGGCATGGTGCTGAGCCTGACGCTCGGCCTGCGGCTTTGGCGGGCGATCAGCAAGTCGGGGCATCTCGACCGGCGAAAGTGACACCAGGGCTCTCCCGAATGGCGCGACCCCCCGGTTGACCGGCCAACCGGTCTCCAAGCGGAAACGATTCGGCCGAGCGCCGGCGGTCTGCAAAATGCAGCGGACGGCACGACGAATCGTGCCCGCTGCTTCGCTACGGCTGCTATACCATGCCCCTACCACGAGGGGTCTCGTCGGGCCATCCGGCCGTTGCATCGCGGGGCTTCCGGGGTGTTTTCTGCCATCTGCGGTTGTCGAAGTGGCACTTTCTGACAGTTTGGGCAAGTTGTGCGGGTGGTAGCATGGCCGGTCAAGCCGTTTGGCGGGCAGGACCGATCTACTTTGAGTAAACAGCCCAGCCATCTGCGACGGACTCCACATGGCCGATTCAAGCTCCCGCGAATGCCCGCCGTGCGTCTCCGTTGCGTGGCGCGTGCTGGTTGTCTCTCTGCTCTTGCTGCCCGGTTGGCTTCGCGCCTCCGAGCTTCGCGAAACGCCCATCGTCAAGGCGGTTCGCGGCGCCCGGCCTTCGGTGGTCAACATTCGCGGCGAGAAGACCGTGCCCGGTGACGGCGAGCCGACGTCGGGGGTGACCCCCAGCCGGCGCGTCAACGGCATGGGAACCGGCGTGGTCATCGATTCGCGCGGGTATATTCTGACGAATTTCCACGTGGTCGACGGGGTCCGCGAAATCAACGTCACGTTCGCCGAGGGCGAAACGACCGTGGCGACCCTGATCGCCCGCGATTCCAAAACCGACCTGGCCATCATCAGGGTGGCTCGGAAAGACCCGCTGCCGGTCATATCGCTCGGAACTTCCAGCGACCTGATGCCCGGCGAGTCGGTCATTGCCGTGGGGAACGCCTACGGTTACGAACATACGGTAACCCGCGGCATCGTCAGCGCACTGCACCGGGCCGTGCAGGTGAGCGACGCTCAGTTTTACGACGACCTGATCCAGACCGACGCCAGCATCAACCCCGGCAATTCGGGCGGCCCGCTGCTGAACATCGAAGGGCGGATGATTGGCGTGAACGTGGCGGTGCGGGCGGGGGCGCAGGGCATCGGGTTCGCCATTCCGATCGACACGGCTTTGGCCGTCGCGTCGCGGTTGCTGGCCGATTCGACTGATGTGACCGCCTGGCATGGCATCCGCCTGGCCGACGCATCGGAGCAGTCCGACGAGGGCGTGCTGGTGCAGTCGGTCGAGGCCGACAGCCCCGCCGCCGAGGCCGGCATCCAGGCCGGCGACCTCATCACCGGCATCGCCGACACCGAAGTGGTGCGGCCGCTGGACTTCTACCGCGCCCTGCTGGAGCGGAAGCCGGGCGACGAACTGCAGGTTGCGGCCCTTCGTGCTGGAGACCCCGTGGCGACCACCCTGGCGCTTGCCGAGGTGTCTCTCCCGCTCCGCTCGCCGACCGGGCCGGCGTGGGAAATGCTCGGTCTCGCCTTGAAGCCGGTGCCGGCCGCCGAGTTCAGCAACCGCAGCGCCCGCTACCGGGGGGGGTTGCTCGTGACGGACGTACGCCCCGGGGGTCCGGCCGCCGAGAGCGGTGTGAAGGGGGGCGACGTGTTGGTAGGAATGCACATTTGGGAAACCACCACGCTCGAGAACGTCAGCTACATCCTCCAGCGCTCCGACCTGTCGAGCATTGCCCCGCTGAAGATCTACGTGCTCCGCGAAGGCGAGACCCTCTACGCCCACCTCCCGCTTTCGGTGCAGACGGCGCTCCGGCAGTAGGCGCCGTTTTGCCTGACGCTACAGGCAATCGTGGCGGAAGGCCCGGCGCGACAGGCTCTTCACGCGTCGCCCCGGCCAACTTCTTGCAATCCGCGCGACCGCCGGTCATAATAGGGGTCGGCTGCCCATTGGGGGCAGGCTAGCCGGGTTGTCCGGCTGGCGAGGATCTCCACCACTCGGCTTTGCACTCGGTGAATCTGGATCAGACTTTGATCGCAGATTGGGAACTTCCAACGACCCCACTTCTTGAAGGGGAGGCACCATGGCCACTCGAAACGCATCACGACGTCTCGTGGATCGTTGTACCGACGCAACTCGGGCATTCCGAATTGCCACCCGATGCCTGCTCGCGTTCCTGATTTTGGGCGGAACGGGCGTCCGGGCCGCCGACGTTGTCAAGGCGAATAACACGACGGGCATGAACCAGCAGGGCTCTTGGGTGGGCGGCGTGCTGCCAACAGACGTGGATACGGTTGTGTTCAACGACACGTACCAGCAAGGCGGTAACCTCGGAACCGGCGCACCGCTCACGTACCTGGGCCTGCGAGTCGCGAGCGATGCCGGCCCGACGATCAACATCAACAACACAACGGCCGCCAATCACATCGAGTTGCTCACCGGCGGGCTCGACATGTCGACCTCCCTCCGCGACCTCATTATTCAAGGTGTTGTCGTGGGAGCTTCGCAAACGTGGAACGTCAACACCGGCGCCACCTTCACCGTGGGAGGCACCAAGTTGGAAGGCAGCCACGACCTGGCCAAGCAGGGCGGCGGCACCGTCGTCGTGGCCGGCAACGGGTCGGGCTACTCGGGCAACGTCACCATCGACGCAGGAACCCTGCAAATCGGCGACGGCGGCACGGACGGCATCGTGGGGGCGGGAAACATCGTCAACCATGGCCAACTGGTCGTCAACCGCTCCAACACGGTTTCCATGAACAACGTCGTCAGTGGAACCGGTTCGTTGACCAAGTTGGGAGGCGGCGCGCTTACCCTCACCGCCGACAACGCCTACAGCGGCGGCACTGTTCTTCACGAAGGCGCGCTGCGGGCAAACCACGTGCGAGCCTTCGGCCCCGCCGGCTCGAACGTGACGCTCCACGGCGGTACGCTGCAACTTGCCGGAGGCGGTAACGATGCCAACCATGTGTACGATCTGGAAGTTATCGGCAACGCCAATCTGGAGGCGCTGGGAAATCGGAAGGATCTCATCGGGGCCGTATCGGGGGCGGGCACTCTGAACGTGGTCGGGTCGCAAAGCATTCGCATGGCGACGGATATGAGCGGCTTCGCCGGCACGCTGGTCAAAGACAACGGCGGCGCCGAACTCCATCTGATGATCGACAATAGTCCGTTCGGCAACGCGGCAACGACGTCGGGTAGTGCCGACGCCGCCTTCGTGGTCAACGCCGGAAGGGTCTACCTGCTGAACAACGCGCAGGCCGGCACGGCCTACATGGGAGCGCTGAGCGGTTCGGGTGGCATCCTCAATTCAAAATACGGACGTTCCGGCAATGTTACCCTCGAAGTGGGCGCCCTCGGCCTGGACACGAGCTACGGCGGTGTGATCGCCGATGGAAATACCGGCTCGACCCAAACCACGCTTTCGAAGGTTGGCGCCGGCACGCTTACCCTCACGGGCGCCCAGACCTATACCGGCTCGACATCCGTCAGCGGCGGGACTCTTCGGGTGACTGGAACGGGCGGTCTTTACATGGGTTCCGGCGGAAACTTCAACATCACGGTGTCGAACGGCGCATCCCTGGAAATCGACGACTTCCACTGGAACGGAAGCCTCGGAAAACTCTGGTATGCGTCGGGCAACATCGTCCTCAACAACGGCACACTCCGCTACCTGGGAACGACCGCAACCGGAACCAACGGGCGCGGCTTTACCATCGGCGCCGGCGGCGCCACCCTCGAAGCCGCAACAGCGGGCCAGAAGTGGACCCTGTCGCATCATGCCGATTCGCCTTCGCTGATAAGCACGGCGGGCGGGCTGCTCACGCTGACCGGCGCGGGTGACGGTGAACTCGGCAAGGTTATCCCCGGCAGCGGCGGGCTGGTGAAATCAGGCGGCGGAACGTGGACCCTCACCGGAACCAACACCTACACCGGTCCCACCACCGTCAGCGACGGAACGCTTTCGCTGGCGAACGGACAAATCTACAACAACTACGGTTGGGCCAATCAGGCCATCACCGTCGAGGGCGGTGGAATCCTCGAGGTGGGCGGATGGGCCGACGGCGACTCGCTCGGACTGGGGCGCGTGTCGTTCGCCGCTGCGAACCTGCAAATCGACAACGGAACGATTCGCTACACCGGAGAGGCGTCTAGCGGCAATTCCGACCGCGGCTTCACCGTAGGCGCCGGCGGCGCCATCCTGGAGGCCGCCGGCACCATCGAGTGGACTCTTAATCAAGGCCGCAATTTCGGCATCACCAGCACCGCGGGCGGAACGCTGACTCTCGCCGGCACTAGCGACGGCCTGCTGAATCTCAGGCTGGGCGGCAGCGGCGGGCTCGTCAAGAACGGTACCGGCACCTGGACCCTCACGGGCGCCCACGGCTATTCCGGCGACACAACCGTCGACGGCGGCACGCTGCGCGTGGCCGGGACGCTCCGCAATACGTCGAGCATCACGGTCAACGCGGGCGCAACCCTCGAAACCGGCGCCACCAATATCTTCGTGCCGGACCACGGCACGGCCATGGCCGATTCCCGAGTCATTACCGTCGACGGCGGAACGTGGCTGATGAACGGCAGCATGGACAGCCGTTTCGGCAATGTTACATTGCGCAACGGGGCCACGTGGACCTCCCATCGCGGCTTGGGAGCGTGGGATGCCTTGCTCGCCAACACTACCGCGGGAGCCGCTACCGTCACCGTCAGCAACACCAGCGGGAATACCAGTCCCTCGAGGATGGACGGCAGCGGCGGCATCCACTTGCAGGGCATGCAAAACTTCAACGTCGCCAACGTGACCGGCACCCCCGACGCCGACCTGATTGTCAGCATGATTCTGGACGGCGCGGGCAATGCCGGCGGCGCGGCGGGCGGCATCAACAAGCTGGGGGACGGCACCATGGTGCTTGCCGCCGCGAACACGTACAACGGCAACACGACCGTCAGCGGTGGCACCCTGCGAATCGCTTCCGGCGCGCAAATCTATAGTAGCGGATATCAGGCGTCCGCCGTGCTGACCGTCGAAAACGGCGGCGTGGTTGAAATCGACTCCTGGAATTACGGTGTTGATGCGATGCCCCTGGGCGGCCTGCGCGCCAACAACAATGCCATCGTCTTCAACGACGGCACCGTCCGCGTCCGAGGCGCTACCAACTACGGCCGCGGGTTCACGATCCTGGCCGGCGGCGCCACGCTCGAAGCCGCGGCAGGGGCCGACTGGACCCTGGCCTACGACGGCAATCACCCGATCGTCAATACGACCGGCGGCGCGCTGACGCTCAGTGGCGCCGGGAACGGACAGATGGCCAAGGTCATTCCCGGCAGCGGCGACTTACGGAAGACCGGCAGCGGCACGTGGACACTCACCGCCGTCAACACCTACACCGGCGGCACGACCGTCGACGCCGGCACGCTGCTGGTCAGCAATGCCGCCGGTTCCGGCACAGGCAGCGGAGCGGTCTTGGTGCACCAGAGCGGCACGCTGGGCGGCACGGGCAGCATCGGCGGCACGGTAACCATCGGGGCCGGCGGCACGCACGCGCCGGGGGCCAGCGTGGGCAGCCAGACGGTCGGCGACGAAACGTGGTTGTCCGGCGGCGCGTTCCAGTTCG
>CAYPWB010000137.1:8017-13880 GCA_964414315.1 uncultured Planctomycetaceae bacterium
CGTATGGCCGGCGTCGACGAGTGTGCGGTCACCATCGACCTGTTGAGCGACGGAGTCGACTTCCGGCTCTCGGAGATCGACCCTCGCCGTGCGGGGCGCAAGGCGCTGGCCGTAAACCTGAGCGATTTGGCCGCGATGGCGGCCAAACCGATGGCCGCCGTGGTTTCGGTGTGCCTCCCGCGCCCTGGCGGATACGAACTGGCCCAGGCCCTGGTCGAGGGAATGCTCCCCCTGGCCGAGCAGTACGACGTGGCCATTGCCGGCGGCGATACCAATAGCTGGGACGCGCCGCTGGTCGTCAGCGTCACGCTGCTGGGAACGGTTACCGAGCGCGGGCCGCTGCGCCGCGACGGCGCCCGCCTGGGCGATCGCATCCTCGTCACCGGCGCCATGGGCGGCAGCATCCTCGGCCGGCACCTGGACTTCGAACCTCGCGTGCGCGAAGCCCTGCTGCTCAACGAGCGATATCGGCTGCACGCGGGCATCGACATTAGCGACGGGCTGTCGCTCGATCTGTCGCGCCTGGCGGAGGCGAGCGGGTGCGGGGCCGTGCTGCACACGACCGGCGTGCCCGTCCACGACGACGCGCGCCGGTTGGCCCGCCAGCGCGACGACGGCGCCACCCCGCTGGAGCACGCGCTGAACGACGGGGAAGATTTTGAATTGATCCTGGCCGTGCCGCCGGCCGACGCCGGGTCGCTGTTGGCCGAACAACCGCTCGACGTACCGCTGACTGACATCGGCGAGTTCGTGGAGGAACCCGGCCTCTGGCAGATCGACGCGCGGGGTATCCGGCATGAACTGCCGCCGCGCGGATGGGAACACGCTTGAACCGACGCCCGAGCACGACGCGAGTAGCGTCGCCATACCACTCTTGAACGCCTTCACCTTCGACGCACCCACCGAGGCCGATACGGTCCGATTCGGCGGCCTGCTGGCCGACGCGTTGCCGGCGGGCGTTACCGTGGCTCTTTCCGGCACACTGGGCGCCGGCAAGACACGCCTGGTGCAGGCGGTGGCCGAGTCGCTCGGCGTTCCGCCCGGCGAGGTGGCCAGCCCGACGTTCGTCCTCATCAAGGAATACGCGGGCCGGCGGGCCGTGTACCACTTCGACGCCTACCGCATTCGCGACGACGACGAGTTTCTCGAACTCGGTCCCGACGAGTATTTCGAAGGCGGAGGGCTGGTGTTCGTCGAGTGGGCGGAGCGTGTCGGGCGATGCCTGCCGCGCCAGTACCTTCGCATCGATATCGAAATCATTGACGACCGGGCACGCCGCTTCACCGTCGAAGCCGTCGGCGACACGTACGAGCCGATCGTCGAACGGTTGGCCCTACAGTGCCGCACGGCCTGATCTTTTCCGGTCGTCAATCGACGGCCGCCGTTCGCACGGGCGGCCACCGGTCGCATGCCCGGGCCACTACACCGCGCAGCACGTCGTCGGCGCGGGCGCCGGCCAGATGCACGTCGGCCGGTTGGCCGGCCGCCTCGGCCCGGCGCGCCCGGGCGAGGTGCAGCGCCGCCTGAACGGCAAGGTCCAGTTCGGCTAGCCGGTCGGAATCGACTCCTTCGAGGGCGAATTGCACCAAGGCCTCGGTTTCCTCGGGCCGCCGCATCGGTGCGCCGTCGAGCAGTTTGCGGGCCAGCGCATGGCGGCCCAGGCGTCCGGCCTCGCAAGCCAAGAGCACCAGTGTCGTGTTGTCGATTCCCGCGAGAATTTCCGGCGTGGTCGCTTCGGCCAGTGCCAGGGCCCGTTCCGGGTCGCGGCCGGCGGCCAGGCACAGGTCGATTGCCTGCCGCGTCTCGTCGTCCAATCGCTCGAGCAACGCTGCGTCGACCTCACCGGATACGTGCAAATCGAACCAGGCCCGCAGGAAGTCGGTCTCCTCCGGCTCGGCGGCCAGCGTGCTGAGGTAGTAGTCCCCGGGGTGCGGCAGCGAGTCGTCGGGCCGCAGTTGGGCGAGTTGCCCGTACAGAATGGCCGTGCCCAACGATACCGATTCCGGCTCTTGGCGGCACGCTTCCACCAGCGCGGCGATCGCCGCGTCGGGCTGTCCGGCCGCCACGAGCGATGCGAGGTACAAATCCCAGGAGAAGACGGCCTCCTCGGGTTCCATTTGCCGGGCTTGCTCGAACAACGGCACGGCCTTCTCAAACTGCCGCGACATCGCCAACACGTACGCGTAGCCGTTGACCGCGTAGTAATAGTCGGGGAATCGGGCAACGAGGTCCCGGTACAGGTCGCGCGACTCGGCAAGCGGCTCGAGGCGGGCACGCAGGTAGGCGGCCATCGCCGAGTCGGGCCGGTCGGCTTCCATTCGGCGGTAGATTTCCCTTGCCTTGGTTTCCTGCCCCGCGCGCGCCATCGCCTCCTGGCGAACGCGATGGATTTCGACGTTGTCGGGAACCCGCTCTAGCAGTTGCTCCACGAACGCCGCGCTCGCATCCGGACCGCGCTCCGTCTCGATGAAAGCCCAGGCGAGCCTCACGGCCGTGATGTCGTCCGGCCGGGCAAGCGCGATCGTCTCGGTGAGCGACGCAATTCCTTGCATGTCGTCCAGACTGGTCAGTACGTTCAAACTGGTTTGCCAACCGCCCGGCAGCACGAACGCATGCCGACGCCGTTGGACCGACCGTTCCGACGGGAGGCTGATTTCCGCCGGCGGATCCTCGAAAACGTAATCGACGTTGGGCCGGCGCACCAGCCGCTGACCGACGAAGTGGTCGAACTCCGGAGCGTTCTGCGGGGGCAGGACTGCCTGCGGACCGGTGTACACGACATTCTCGACAATCAGCGGGGCGGCCCCAAGCACGTTGTAGGCAACCAGTCCGCCGCCGCCGGATACGTTCATCGTCTGCTCTTCGAGGACGGCGCCTTCAAGATCGGTCACCCGAGCATTGTACGCCCCATTGGCCAAGCGCCGCGTGACGCGGCCCTCCGGCGGAACCTCGACGACCGTGTTGTCCAGTTCGACGGCCACGGCCGTGTCGAGCCCGTTGAGGAAGTGAACTTCAGTGTACCTGCTTGAATACCACGACGTAGCGGCCACGGCCGCGACGGCCGCAACCACCAGCGCCGCCAAGGTCCATGCCACGCGCCGCGGACCGCGCGAGACCGACACCCTACCCAGAAAATGGTAGGCGCCGCCGCCGGCGTCGGCCACGAGGTATTGCCGAAGCGGCACGATCGGCAGAAACAGTACCGTGAACCAGAGCGTGGCGAAGTAGGTGCCGTCGGACGGATCAAAATCCTGCCGACCGTACAGCATCGTCCCGATCCCGTTGAACGTGAAAAGGCTCGGAGCGCTGTGGATGGGGCGGAGGAAAAGCCGGCGGTTCTGCAACAGTTCATCGATCTTCGCGCAAAGATTCGGGTCCGGTTCGAATCGGCGCCGCTGCTGCAACGTCCGTTCCAGTTCAGCCGGATCGCCCCCCTCCACCGCCGCCCGCAGTTCCGGCTCGTTGAACAGGCGTTGCAGTTCCGGGTCGCGGAGCTCGGTAAGTTCGGAAAGAGGCGAGGAATCTCCCGGATCGGAATCGTCCGGTGAGGGCTGGAACGCGCGAGGATCGTCGGGTGTCGTCATGGTTTGCCTCCTCCGGCAAGTGATATGCCTCAAGGGCGATTCGGAACAGACAGAAATGAGCCGTGCGTATGCACGCGATAGGTTTGAGTCTATCAGCCCGACCGGACCGTGCCAAGCGTTGGCGGGGCATTTCGGCTTCAGCAGGCGCCGACGAAGGCCGGTTGGGCCGATTGCTCCGCCGCAAGACCTGGGCTGTCGCCTTCGCCCGCGGGCACCTTGGGCGTTCAGGTCGACGCGGCCGCTACGACCGGCCCGTGCAGGGAGTTTTTCACCGCTTCCACCGCGACGGACCGCGCGGCGCCCCCTCGACAACGCGGCCGAGCTGTGCGACAATCGGTTGATGGCTCGTGCCTTTACCCAGGCAGCGGGCCGGTGTTTCCGAAACCCATGCAAGCGGTCAAGTGAACCTACGGCAGCGCAAGTTCTTTGCCCATGCGGCACACAGTTCGGTCGGCGTGGCGCCGAACCGGACCGAGCCGTATGGCGAAATTGCCTGGAATGCCTCCATGCCCGATTCCCCCACCGGTCTGCTGCGTGTTTGTGTTGTCGCCACGCCGGTGGACGACGACGCCGACCGCGCACTGGACGCTCTTCTCGAAGCCGTTGCCGAGCGTGTGCCCCTGGAAGCTGCGCGAGCATGGAAGGCAACCGACGACCCGGCGCCGAGCTTCGCCGAACTGCACGCGTGCGACGTTGCGCTGGTTTGCGGCCGGCGTATGCCGCTCGGCGGCGAGGCGCTTGCTCGGATGCAGTGGTATTGTGAACGCGGCCGTCCGCTACTCGCCCTGAGTGCCGGCGGCGGTCCGACCTTCGCCCGCTGGCCACGGTTCGATGCCGATGTCCTGGGCATCGACGCCGTGGGCGTCTTGGCCGCCGGTGCCCAACCTTGGCATATCGAGCCAAGCGTCGAGCGTCATCCCATCCTGGCCGATATCGCTTTTCCTACGTTTGCCGGTAGCCTGCTGGAAGGGATCCGCTTGGCCGACGATACGGAGGTTCTGCTTGCGGGACGCCGTGCGGGCGAGCCGCAGCCGGTTGCTTGGACACGCCACCGGGGGGCCGCCCGCGTGTTCGCCACCGCGATGGGGCAGTTCGAGCACCTCTCCGCGCCGGCCTTCGCCTCGCTTGTGAGCAACGCGCTCCGTTGGGTTGCGTAGCCCGTCTTCGGACGGCCTCCGATCTGCCCCCCCTGCTGGAGATGGCATTGACCGCCGAAGGGCACTTCGGTACAGTTTGCTCCTCCTCTTTTTTTGGGCGAGAGCATGTTCATGCGAAAACGCGTCGTTTGGTTGTCGGCGGTGTTGCTTCTGTTCCCGCTTGCCCCCAGACCGTGTGCAGGTGCCGAGAACTACTTGGATACGATCCGATCCGACGTGCGGGGGCGGACTGCCAAATCGCCGCTCCCGGCACCTTCCCCCTCCGGCGGCGAGGCATGTGCTCCGAAGCGGCCCAGTAGCAGCCGCTTCCACTACCACGACGACGGCAGCCTGGCGACGTTTTGCGTTACCATGTCGTTCTGGGCCGCCACCTCGCCGCTGTGGTTCCCCGTGGCGGCGACGAACGACGACCTGCGACTCGACGCACACTTTCAGCGGTTTCCCTACCAGGTGACGCAGGGCAGCGTCGTTCGCCCATACGACCTGCCCGGAGGAGCCCCTGCGTACGCCAAGCTCACCGAGGAACTCGACGACCGCATGCACCGGCTTCGGATCGGGCTGTTGCCGCCGCAGCTCCGCCGCTGGTCGGCCAGGGTGTCGGCCGAGTACGCCGGTGAATTGGACGATTTGGAACGCATCGGCGGGCGGCTGCTCGTGAACACGGCGTCGCGATTCGGCGTCGATACCGAGATGAGCCATCTTGAGGAGCAGCTTCCCGAAGGGCGAACCGATCGGCTCTGGCTGGGCGACGGCAATCTCATCTTCCGCTTCGCGCAAAGCGACTGGAGCGAATGGCGCATGGGGGTCGGTTTCAATTGGCTCGACGACCGACAGCGGACCGACTACGGTTTCAACTTCACCTACGGCGTCGACTTCTTCCCGCGGCGCCCTTGGGTCGTCTCACTCGATATCGACTGGGGCAAGCTCGGCCGGGCCGGCCTGTTCCGCGGCCGCGCCACCGCGGGCGTGGTCGTTTGGGGCATGGAACCGTACATCGGGTATGAATACCTCGACATCGGCCGCACGCAGTGCAATAGCATCGTCGCCGGCGTGCGCGCCTGGCTCTAGGTAACCGTTCACAGGGGACTGTCCCGATTTTCGCGGCACAAAGGGCGATCTGCC
>CAYPWB010000138.1:0-6282 GCA_964414315.1 uncultured Planctomycetaceae bacterium
CGCGCCCCGGTTCGCCCGCGTGCCTTTCGTTTCCGAGGAAGCGCCTTTACCCTGGTGGAACTGCTCGTGGTCATTACCATCATTGGCATCCTGATCGCCCTGCTGCTGCCGGCGGTGCAAAGCGCGCGAGAGGCGGCGCGACGGATGCAGTGCAGCAACAATTTGAAGCAAATCGGGCTTGCGCTGCATTTGTATCACGAGGCGAACCAAACGCTTCCGCGCGCCTCGGTGTACGGCAACGACATCGCGCTTTCCTTCCTCACGGTCATTCTGCCCCACCTGGAGCAAACAAACCTGTACGAAGAGTTCAACTTGCAAAGCGCGTATGACTCGACCCAGAACAAGCAGGCGGCGCTCAACGCGGTGAGCACCTACTTCTGCCCGAGCTTCTCCGACCAGCGTTCCGTCTACTCCCGTCTGCCGTTCCCCGGCTCGTCGAGCGGCGAGCAGGTGAGCGGGCAAGACACCTATACGACGCACTACTACGGGGTGATGGGGCCGGAAGGCGTCAATCCCCTTCGCGGCCAGCCGTACCCGGTCGATACCGACGGCTATTGCGGCAATCAGGCGGAAGGCGGGGCAATCCTCAAGAGCCGCGGCGTGCCGTTCGCCGATATTCGCGACGGACTGTCGAACACGTTGATGGTGGGCGAAATCGCCTGGGACGGCGCGTCGGTGTATCGCACCTACACCCGCGGGTGCCAGGAGACGGGTTGCTACTCGTGCGGGTCGACGAAGAACGTGGAGTACGGCCTCAACGTGTTCGCCTATTCGGAGTACGCTCGCGACTTCAACGACGTGAGCTTTGGCAGCCACCATCCCGGCGGCGCCCAGTTCGTCCGATGCGACGGCTCCGTGGTCTTCGTGAGCGAGAGCGTGAACCTGGGCGTTTACAAGGCGGCCGCCAGCCGCTCCGGCGGAGAAACGGAAGCCCTGCCATGAAAGAGACGAGAAACACCATGCCGATCGATACGACAGGTTGCCGACAAATCCGCCCCGAGGCTCGCCGCATGCTTCGGATCGCCGCGGTCCTGCTGCTGGCCGGCTGCGGCCGGGGCGGGGCGGAACGGTACGACGTGTCGGGCAAGGTAACGTTCAACGGGGCGCCGGTTCCCGCGGGCGTCGTGATCTTCGACCCGGCTGTCGGCGAAGGAAACGACGGCCTTCAGGGATTCGCCGAGATCGACGACGGGCGCTATACCACCCGAGGTCAGAACAAGGGCATCACCGGCGGGCGCTATCACGTGCGGATTCGCGGCTTCGCGCGCGCCGAATTGCCCGATGCGCAACCGCGCAAGCTGTTCGACGAATACCACACCACCGTCGACTTCTCCGACGGCACGGCGACGCACGACTTCGACGTCCCGGCCTCCGCGGCCTCCAACATGGGCGCCCTGCCGCCTCCGGAGTGACGGCCCACGACGCGCTGCCGTTGCCCGACGGCCGGCCCATGAACCACAACCGCAACCATCCCCTGAACCGCAACCGGCCCCCCTGGTTGAAAGGAACGCCGATGAAGGCATGCCCCCTCATGGTCGCCGTCTTATGCCTTTGTGCGTCGGGGGCATGGACCGTCGACTGCATCGCGGCCGAGCCCGTGGAAACGCTGGCGCTTGCGCGCACCGTCGCCCGAAAGGGCGTCGACAGCATGAGCTTGAAGCACTACACGGGCGTCCTGCTGATGCACGGCATGGCCGAACTGGCGCTGGCCGGCGGCGAGGCCGACGACCTGGAGGCCGCGCGGAAGCTGCTCCTGCCGTTCGCCACCGGCGAGGATACGATGGGCGGCAACTTCGTCAGCTACCGTTGCGGCGGGAACGGCGCGGCCCTGCTGCTGCTAAAGGGAAAGCTGCCCGAGGGACGCGAACGCATCGTGGCGACGGCCGAGGCGATGCACCGCCGCAGCCCCCGCTCGAGCGACCGCATCATCACCGCGCGGCAGTTCCTCGCGGGCAACCGGGCGACGGACGGCGTATTCATCGACACGGCCTTCGCCGTCACCCCCTTCCTGGCGTGGACCGGCCTGGCGGTGGAAAACGACGACTACATCGAGGATGCCTGGCAGCAGATTCACCGGCTGCACCAAGTGTTGCTGGATCGGGAGCACGGGTTGTACCACCAGGGCCGGGGGTTCCAGGGCAAGGGCGTCGTGAGCGCCGACCATTGGAGCCGCGGCAACGGCTGGGCGGCCCTGTCGTGGGCGGCGCTGGTCGGCTATTTGCCCGACGACCACCCCCGCCGCGCCGAGGTCGACAAACTGTTTCGTGAGTTCATGGCCGCCGTCGTCCGCCACCAGGACGACGACGGCATGTGGCGGCAGGAGATGACACTCCACGACGAACGCTCCTACCCGGAAACGTCCGGCACCGGCCTGCTGCTGTTCGCCATGGGCGTGGGCATCGAGCGGGGCGTGCTCGATGATTCTTTTCGGGAGCCGTTTCTGCGCGGGCTGCGGGGCTATTTGAAGTACATCGGGCCCGACGGATCGGTCGGCCACACGTGCCGCGGCACGCTTTGCCCCGGCGACGGCTCCATCGAAGCGTACCTTGAGCGTCCTTGGGTTATGAACGATTCGCATGCCTTCGGCCCCGCCGTACTGGCTCTGGTGCAGGCCCACCGGATCGGCATCGAGCGGATCGAGGCGGAACGGTAGTGGATGGAGGCGACGAGGAGCGAGGAGAGTTGCGTGGGATAGGCTTCCAGCCTGTCGGCGGAAATGACAGGCTGGAAGCTCTATCCCACGATGCCTGGCAGCGTCTCACCCCGGCCGCCCCGAAAACGCTCCTAAACAGCTTTCAGCAGGAACCTTGCCATGAATCGACGCGATGCCATCAAGACACTCGGGCTGGCAGGCGCGGGCTGCGCGGGCAGTTCGCCGGTTGCCGATGCCGCCCAGCGACCGGCCGGCGCCGAACCGCCGGCCCCGCTGCCGGCCGACCCGGCGGCCGCGGCGCATGAGTTGTTCGAGCGATACGAACGGCGGTTCGCCACGGCTCGGCTGCGCCAGCCCGACTTCAACCCCGCCGACCCGGCCGACCGCGAGACGATCGCCGCGGTTACGCGGAAATGCCTGGGCATTCGCGACGACTGGATTCCCGCCGTCGACGCCGAGACGGTCCGCCGGACGGAGTTCGACGGGTTTCGCGTCGAGTGGCTTCGGGCGAAGTCGTGGTCCGAAACGGCCGCCTCCGCCCTGCTGTACGTTCCCAAGGGCGAGGAGCGGCCGCGGCCGCTGGTGGTGCTATGCTGCGGGCACGGCCGGGGCGGGAAGCTGTCGCCCGCCTACCAGCGCATGGCGCGGCACTTGGCGCGCCGCGGCGCGATGGTGCTTTGCCCGGACAACATCGGCCAGGGGGAACGCGAACCGATGGGCCACCGCCACTGCGTCGTGCCGTTCGCTTGCGGCCTGAGCGTGCAGGGGTTGATCGTCATGGAAACGCTCGGCTGGATCGGATGGGCACGGCGGCAGCAGCGTGTCGACCCGGAGCGGCTCGCGGCAATCGGCCAATCGGGCGGCGGCACCCTGACCGTGTTCCTGGCTGCTCTTTGCACCGAGCTTGCGGCCCTTTCGTCGTCCGGGTATCCGAGCACGTTCGATTTCATCGCTCGCAAGGAAAAGACCCACTGCCACTGCAACCTGCTGCCCGGCATCGTCGGGCAGTTGGAAATGTGGCACCTGTTGGGCAGTTTCGCGACGCGCCCCATGTACGTCTTCCAGGGTTCCGCCGATCACCTGTTCCCGGAAGACCTGTTCTACCACACGTCGCGCAAAGTGCGGCACGTGTATCGGCTTCTGGGGGCCGAGCAGGCGTTTCGCTCGCGGGTCTTTCCCGGGGGACATTCGTGGGACGTGCCGCGCTACCGTCCGATGGGCGATTTCCTGGCCCGCCCGCTGGCCCTCGGCGAGCCGCCGGCCGGCGAGAACTTCGACGAGCCGGTCCTGGCCTATACCGACCGCTGCTGGGACGCCTGGCCGGCCGACGCGCTCGATGCCGACGCCCTGGCGCAGCGGCTCAGCGGCCGGCGCATCGAAGGCCGGCCGAGCCTGGCCGACGTGTTCCCGCCGCGCGACGCGCCGGCCTCACTGGCGAACATCGGCCCGCGCGGCGGCACGGGGCAGATATTCGCCCAGTACGAACTGTTCCTTCACAAACCGGCCAACCGAGGGCCGGCTCGCCCATAGAGCCGGCCCGTGCCCGTGCAGCGAACGCGCCTCATGGCGAGCCCTTACTCTTGAGTGGTTCGCCGCACGGCGTCTTCGGGAACGGTGTCGTAGAGGAGCACCGGCGGCCGGGCGTGGCGCAGGTCATTGCCGGTCAGGGTGATGTCGCGGCTTTGCTCGCCTTCGACGCCGACGAAGGGCCCCTGGGCCGCTGCCGGGCGGCAGCCGTGCAGCAGGACGCCTTGGCAGTCGACCAGGCGAACGGCCGGCATCTGTTCGACCGGCCGGACGCGCAGCTTGCTCAAGTTGGCGTCGAGCACGTCGTCGAGGACCAGGGCCGGGCGCTGCTCGCCCACCTCCGGATCGTAGCTCAGATCGACCCCGTCGAGGGTCAGGTTTCGCACGTGTCGGATAAAGAACCCGTAGGCCGACAAGGTTCCGAGCGTGCGCTGCCCGGGATACGCGTCTGCCCGCTCCGGCACGGCGGCCATGCCTTGTTCGAGCGTGCCGCCGCCGGCGAATTCGATGCGGATGTCGCGCAGCGTGAGGTTTTCAATGGTCTCGCCCGGAATGCCCGAAGCGTAGCAGCCCAGCGTTCCCGCCCTCCGCGCCTGCACGCCGCGAATGACGATGTTGCGCATGGAGCCCATCCCGGGCGGGTCTTCGCCGGGCATCGGCCGGGCCCGGTTGCCCAGGCGAATGCACAGCGGCGCCGCCACGTTGTCCATCGCCACGTTCGAAATGCACACCCCGTCCAGCACCGCGCCGTCGACCATCAGCAGCGCAATGCCGCTGCCGCCGGTGTCGTAGATCGTTGAGTTCGACAGGACGATGTTCTCGAACCCGCCGTTCGATTCGGTGCCCAACTTGAACGCGGCGGCCTGGCTCGACAGGTTGCAGTTGGTCACGGTCACGTTCTTGCAGGGCCGATGTGCGGTGGCTTTCAGCACGATGGCGTCGTCGCCCGTCTCGACGCGGCAGTTCGCAATGCGCACGCGGTTGCAACTGTCGACGTCGATTCCGTCGCGGTTGGCGCGCGGGCTGCAAAGAATCGTGATACCGTCGATCACCACGTCGTCGCAGGCCAGGTAGTGGGAGCACCAGCGGGCCGATTCGAGCAGGGTGACGTCGCGCACCCGCACGTTCGTGCATTCGACGATCCGCAGGATGTAGGGCCGGTCCTTGTCGCCGGGGTTGTTGCGGTGGTCGAACACCTCGTGCGTGCCCTGTCCGTCGATGGTGCCCCGCCCGGCAATGCCGATGTTCCGCGCCCCTTCAGCGTAGATGAGGTACCGGGTGAAGCGTTCGGTGTAGAGGTAAGGCAGTTTCGGCGTGATGTCGGGATAGTCGTCCTTGTCGAGGCTGCCGCGCAGGACGGACCCGGCGTCGATCAGCAGCGTCACGTTGCTTCGCAGCACGACTCCGCCGGACAGGTACACACGTCCGCCGGCCAGCACGACGCGCCCGCCGCCCTCGGCCGCGCACTTGTCGATGGCGGCCTGGACGGCCTTCGTGTCGAGCGTTTCGCCGTCGCCGGCGGCGCCGAAGTCGCGCACGTCGTACTCGCGCGCGGCGGCGCTGAGGGCCAAAACAAGCACAAGACCCAACGATGGAACGATGCGGTTACGGTTCACGGTGATCTTCCTTTCAGAAACCGGACGGGGCGTCTTTGGTCGTGCGATGCGGTAGGGGAGCGAAATGCGCGGGATGGGCTGGAAGCTTGGCAAGCTGGAAGCTCGTGTTACTTGACAAGCTGGAAGCTTGTCCCACGGAGGTTTTCCGCCGACTATCGCTGCGCGTCGGCCTTTGCGGCCACGCTTTCGGCCAGCGCGCGGCCGCGGGCGAGGTTCATCTTCCGATCGCCCCGATACCAGTGTTCCCACATGCCGAACGAGGCCAGGGCCTGCGCCTCGCGTAGGTTGTCCATGGGCGCGTCGCCGGCCCGGAGCGCCTCGGCTCCGCGGGCCCAGTTGCCGTCTTCGAAGGCCAGCGCGGCCTCCAATACTCCCTCGCTCCATCGCAGCAGGCCCAACAGGATGCGTTGCTGAACCATGAGGTTGACGACGAACAGGCGGCGGGCCGGGCCGTCGAGCCGCGCGGCGGTCGCGTCGATCTCCTGC
>CAYPWB010000138.1:6292-13853 GCA_964414315.1 uncultured Planctomycetaceae bacterium
CTGCAGGACTTCACCAGCGGCGAGTACGCGTTCAGCGCCCAGGCGGCGGCGGTGCCCAGGTCGATCTCCTGCGCCAGTTCTTCGAGCGCTTCCGCTTGCAGCCGCACAGAGCGCAGACGCGATGCCACTTGCTCCGGATCGTCGAGCCGATACTCCGGTCCGATTCGCGGGCCGATGGTGTTCAGCACGCGAATGCCCATCATGTACGTCGCCGCGTCGAACGGCGGTACGCGATGGTCGACGCCTTCGAGTTCGTAGCACGCGAAGAACTTGCGGTAGCACTGCTCGACGGACTCGGCCTCCTCGCCGAAGCGTTCGCGGCACCAGCGCGTGAGGAACTCGTCGGCGTCGAACGCGGCCGGCGCCCGCAGCAGTTCCGCAAGGGCCGTTAGCCCTGGGATGAACTCGCGGACGTTCGACACGTTGGTGATGACGTAGTGGGTGGACCGGCGGCGGTGCGCGTCCTTGACGATCGCCGTGATCCGCGCCGGCGAAACGCCCTGCACCATGTGAGGCCCGTGCGACCAGAACGCCTGGTGGTGGTAGATGCCGTAGGTGTGCTCCGGGCGGCGCTCGACGGAGGCAAAGTCGGGGCACATTCGCCAGCCGGGTCCGTGGTCGGCGAAGACGATGGTAATGCCCTCGGGGAACGTCAAGTGCCCGGCCTCGTGCAGTGCGGCGCCTTCCATCCACAACGTGGTGGTGGCGGGCGGATTCGGCCGCGAATCGACCTCGCGCACGATTTCGTACTGCCGCGCCATGGCCTGCGAAATCAGCGCGCCCCGCCCTTCCATCGACTGCGGCGCGTTCGGGTCGGAAGCCCAAAGCGGCCGGTCGGCGATACCGCGCAGGCCCAACTGCCACACGACCGCGTCGCCGTACTTGGCCCAGCGGCGGGCGAACTCGCGCCACACCTCGTCGAACTTCTCAGGATGCGCCGTGTAGGAATAGGGCACCTTCTCGCCCCGGTCGCGCCAGTAGTTGAGGAAGCCGAACCCGCTCACGCCCAACGGCTCAATGTGATGCTGGGTTACCAGCAGGCCGCGGCGTACCGCGTCGGCCACGAGCCGCTCTTCGGCCGGATTGGTGATATTGACGAACGACGCGGGAATGATCAGGTTCATGCGCAGCCGCAGCGCCGCCTCGAACACGTGCCGCGAGGCCTTCGGCGAGGTGACCGTGGCGTAGAACGGATAGTCGATGTCGCGCTCGCCGCCGTCGGTGTACCATTCGGTTAGAAAGTCCTCGTCGTTGATGAACCAGCCACGGTACCGCACGGCCGGCTCGTTGCCCACCAACTCGACCGCGTCCCACTGGAGCCGTTCCCGCTGCCGCGGCGGATACGACGCCCAAAAATGCATCGGATCGACCCCCAGGCACTCCTCGCAGAATGCGTACAGGCCGAACATGGTTCCGCGCGGGTCGCTCCCGGCGATGAGCAGCACGCTCTTGGCGGCGCCCAGTTCTTTGCCCAACGAAACGACGCGGAACGCTTCCCACTTGCCGTCCAGTTGCCCGGCCAGCCCGGGCGCGAGCCGCTCGACCAGCGCCGTTGCCTCGGGCTTGCCGACCGTGGCCAGCAGCACGCAGGCAGCGCCGGCCTCGGCCGCGTCGCGGACCACCGCCGGGCGCCGGCCGGAAATTCGCTCGACGTCGGCGGCCAGGTCCTCGGCGGCCAACAGAACGCACTCCGGCTCCTCCGGCGGCACCAGAATGGTCGCCGTCGCCTCCGGCGCCGAAAGCGAGAATGGGGCGGCAGCTTCCGCCCATGCGGCGAACGGGCTTCCTGCGGCTGCCAAGAGCACGCATAGCACAACGGGGGTGAAGCAATGTCTCATGGTTTGCATCTCCAAGCGATGAAACGATGTTGATTTCTTCAGGGCGAGAGGAACCGTGTTTGCTACTCGGCCACCAACTCAATGAGCGACAGGGCGTTGCAGGGCAACTCGACCCTCAGCTTCACGGGCCCGTCGATGCGGACTTTCCGTGGCTCCTCCAGCGGTTCCAGACCCATGCGGGCCTTGATCTGCGCAATCTGCTCCTCGGACGGCGCCTTGGGCCGGTCCAACTCGCGGAACACCGTGTAGGCGTTGCTGTGCGTCTCGTCGACGCGCCAGTGGTGCAACACCACGGGCGTGCCCGCGGGAAATTGGGTTTCGATTTCCAACTCGACCGCGGCAGCGGGGCCGAGGTTGTCGGGATGCTGGTTGCGGAAGTGGGCCACGAGCACGGCGGTCTGCCGTTTGCCGTCGCGGGCGGCGACGGCCGTCACCGGCGACTCGGCCGGCGCCACGCGGCTGGGCACGAACTCCGGCCCCAGCTTCGCGAGCATACGGTAGCCATTCAGCAGCGGCTTGTCGAAACCGCTCCGGGTTGCGGCCGTCCGCTTGCCCTCGAAGTCGGTCTTCCGCGCCACTTCGTAACCGGAAAGGCAGATGTACATGTCGCCGATGCGCACGTCGTCGTTCAGTTTCAGGTCGAGGAGTTTGGCGACCGCCGTCGCCAGGAAAGCCGGCGCGAACTGCGAGTTGCGCACCTCGGCCAGCGGCTGGCGGGCCATGCTCGTGCCGCCGCCGGAGGTAACGCCCCACTCGGCCACGACGATGGGCACGTCGCGCAGCTCGGCGAACTCGTCGCGGATCGCCACCAGGCGAAGCTGCTGTTCGAGCATGTAGTCGACGCTCGGGTACTTGCTGCGGCTGCTCCCCGCCGCGCCATGCCCGCCGTACGTGTGGATCGTGATGAAATCGATCGGCGAGCCCTTTTCGCCCGTGGCGTAGTTCCTTCCGCGGGCGAGGTGCTCCAGCGTGTTTCGGAACAGGTGCGGGTTGCGGTAGATATTGCTGCTGGAGAGCGACGGCCCGCCCAGCGGAATGCGCTTGCTCACCGACCGCACGCCTTCGGCGAAGTGGTCGTACAGCGGTCGGTACTCCTCGATCTTGAACCGGCTGAAGCCGCCCAGGTCGGGCTCGTTCCAGCAGGAGAACCGCCACGTGGCCACTTCGTCCTCGCCGTGCCGCTCAATCACATGGCGGGTGAAGTCGGCGCACATCTGCTGCCACAGCTTGTAGTCCCTCGGCTTGCCCAGGAAGATGGGCTTGCCGTTCATGAACGGCCGCTTGCGCAGCAGAGTCGGATCGGCGGCAATTTGCGCCGGCATGGAAAAAAAGGCGACCGACGGCTTCAGCCCCTGCTCCAGGATCAGGTCGGCCCGGCGGTCGAAGTGGTCCCACCGGTAGCCGATCGTGCCGTCGTCGCGCACTACGGCGGCGTCTTCCGGCTGGTTGTAAATGCGCACGTATTTGAGCGCCGCGCCCGACTCGCGCAGCACGGCGATGTGCTCCTCGCCCCACTCGGTCGATAGGTACTCGGTCGGATGGAAGACCAGGTTGGCCCAGAACTGGTCGTTGGCCGTGAGCACCTCGCGGGCGTCGACACGTACGGACACCGCAGCATCGTCGGCACGGGCCGGCCCGGCCGCGAGGCATGCCGCGCCGAGCAGGACGAAAGCTAGTACGATTCGCAGACGGGTCATGGCGGTTCTCCTTGGTCGAAGGCGGAAGAGGACAATCCTCCGCGGGCTGCCTACTTCGCAAGCCAGTGGATGTTGTCGAAGTTGATCTCGCGCACGATCACGTGTTCGGGCAATTGCAGGATGAAGGCGATGACGCGGGCCACGTCGTCGGGCTTAAGGAACTTCTCGCGCGGCACCTGGCGGTCGCCCCAGTAGTTGCTGTCGGTCGGGCCGGGATTCACGTCGGTCACCTTGATGCCCTCCTTGAGCACCTGGTCGGCCAGGCCGCTGCTGAGGCCGCGAGCGGCGAACTTCGAGGCGCAGTACACCGGCGCGCCCGGGTTGGTGCGCTGCCCGGCCATCGAAATGATCGTCAGAATATGGCCCGCCTTGCGCGGCCGCATCCGCCGCAGCGCCTCCTGCATGCACAGGAACACGCCCTTGGCGTTGATGTCGAATTGACGCTGGAAGGCGGCCACGTCGGCCTCGGCCAGGTCGGGCGTGGGGATGCCGACCCCGGCGTTGTTGATCAGCACGTCGACCGGGCCGAACGCCTCGTCGCACGCCTCGAACGCCGCCTTCACCTGGGCCGGGTCGGCCACGTCGCCCTCGAAGAAGGCGAGCCGCTCGTTATCCAACTCGGTGCGCGTCGCATCGAGGTTCGCCGCCGAATACTCCAGGCTGAACACCCTCGCGCCCAGTTCCAACAGCTTCTTCGCCGTCGCCTTGCCGATGCCGCTGCCGGCGCCGGTAATGAATATGGTCTTGTCTTGCAGCATGATCGTTCTCCTTAACTTCGGGGTTGCATCGTCACGGCGCCGGCGGGAACGCCGGCGGCCAACACTACGCCGCGGGCGGCGCCGGAAAGGTCGACCCCGCTCAGCCGGACGTTCTTCGTGCCGGCTCCCTCGACGTGAAGGAACACCTCGGCGCCCTCGGGGCAGGCCGACTGCTCGATCGAAACGTCGCGGCAGCCGCGAAGCCGCATCACCGGCGACTGCTCCGGCTGAAGCGCCACGCGCTTCAGTCGCAGGTCGCGCACGTATTCCGTCCGCAGCCCCGTGCGCGAGGCGATCGACATGCCGTCGATCGTCACGCCGTGGATCGTATCGGCGTCGGGCAGGCCGAACAACTCCATCGCCATCCGCGAGCTCTCGCACTCGATGTTGCGAATGTCGATGTTCCGGAACACGGGCATGCGGTCGCGGTCGCTGCCGGCGCGGGGGTAGCGGAGCGTCATGTGGACGGCCGCGCCGACGCCGGCCATGGTGATGTCGCGGAACCAGAGGTTCTCCAGCGCGCCGCCGCGGCCGGGCAACGACTTCAGCCGGATGCCGCGCTGCGTGCCCTCGAAGTGGCAGTCGTGGACGAGCACGTTGCGAATCCCGGCCGACATTTCACTGCCGAGCACGATGCCGCCGTGTCCCCGCTTCGTGCGGCAGCGGCGCACCACAACGTTCTCGCACGGCTTGCCCACCGCCCAGGCGTCCTCATTGCGGCCCGCCTTCAGGCAAATGCAATCGTCGCCCGTGTCGAGGTAGCAGTCTTCCACAATCACGTTGCGGCACGAGTCGGGATTGATGCCGTCGTTGTTCGGGCCGAGCGTCGTGACGCTCACGCCGCGCACGGTCAGGTTCTCGCAGGTGACCGGGTGGACGTTCCACGAGGGGCCGTTGACCACCGTGAACCCTTCGAGCAGCACGTTCTTGCAGTCGATCGGCTGGATGAAGCACGTGCGCACGCCGTCGGCCTCGGTGCCGAAAACACGCTCCTCGACCGGCACCTGGTCGGCGCCCATTCGGAACAGGCGGGTCATGCCGGGCTGCCGCTTCTTCCATGGCCACCACGCCTGCCCCTGCCCGTTGAGCGTGCCGGAACCGGTCACGGCGATGTTCTCGCAATCGCGGGCGTACACCAGCGGCGAGTAATTGTAGCACCGCGTGCCGCCGCGCTGCATGTACACCACCGGCAGGTAGTCGTCGAACTTGTCGCTGAACCGCAACTCGGCCCCTTCGGCCACGTGCAGGTTCACGTTGCTTTTCAGGTGGATCGGGCCGGTGAGCCACACGCCCTCGGGCACGAGCACACGGCCCCCGCCCGCCTTGGCGCACGCGGCGACGGCCGCCGCAATGGCCTTGGTATTCATCGCCTCGCCGCCGGGTTTGGCGCCGAAGTCGGGAATGGCGAAGGTGCGGTCGGGGAAGGTTGGCTCGGTGTAGCCGGGCATGTCGAAGGGGATTTCGGCCGTCGGGGCCGGGGGTTCGGCCACGGCCCAGCGGGCGGCCGCCGCGGCGGCCGGAAACGCAAGCCCCCACCGGAGCATGGAGCGTCGGGTGATTGGCATCGGGAGGTCCTCGCTCGGGAAGATGGTTTCCACACCATGAGTTTGCACCGAGCGGAACGCGGCTGCAAGCGATCCCAACGCTTCCTGCGAAACCAGCAGTCGAAAAGTACAAACTCCGCGCGTTTTGCGCCGGACTCAGGGCGGACAGGGGGCTTAATTGCCAAAAGGGCGGGAGAAGGTATGATCGAGAGGCTCGGCGGGCTGGCGGAGTTCGCTGCCGGCCGACCGTCCCGTTCCCCTCAAAGGAGTGTTTGTTTACGCGTCGATCGCATCGTGTGTTGTTTTTGTGGGGCGTCGTCGCCGCGCTGGGTTGCCTGGTCACGGCCGGGTGTGCCGGCCGGTCGCCCGAGGAGAATCTGAAAGAGGGCGAACCCATTACGGCATCGTTCGCGAGCCGGCCGATCGCGCGATCCTCAACTACCTGCGCAAGTGGTACATGTTCGGCTGGGCCTTCCGCGACGTGATGCGCGACCGGCCCACCGTTTGCCTGCCCGACGACCACGACGTGTTCCACGGCAACCTGTGGGGCGAGGGCGGGCGGGGGATGCCGTCCGGCGCCGGCACGAGCAGCAACCCGGGCTATATCCAGCCGGTGCCGTTTATCAACGTCGTGCATCGTACGCAAACGTCGCACCATCCCGACCTGTTCGACCCCAGGCCGGCAAAACGCGGGGTGAGCGTCTTTTACGGCGACATGGTGTACGGCCGGCTGAGCTTCGCCATGGTGAGCGACCGGCAGTTCAAGTCGGGCCCGCAAAACGTCGACACCGGCGGCGGCCGCGCCGACCACCTCACCGACCCCAACATCGACCCGGCCTCGCTCGACAAGCCGGGGCTCACCATGCTGGGCGAGCGGCAGAAGAAGTTCCTCGAACACTGGGCGGCCGACTGGCGCGGGGCCGATATGAAGGTGCTGCTCAGCGGCACCACCTTCGCCAACTCGGCCACGCACCACGGCGGGTACGACGGCCGGCTGCTGGCCGACATCGACTCGGGCGGATGGCCGCAATCGGGCCGGCGCCGCGCGCTGCGCATCGCCCGCAGTGCGCTGGCCTTCCATATTAGCGGCGACCAGCACCTGGCCACGCTCATCCAGCACGGCATCGAGCGGCAGCGCGACGCGATTTGGGGCTTCTGCACGCCGGCCATTTCCGTCGGCTACCAGCGATGGTGGCGCGCGGACGAAGTGGGCATGCCCCACCGCAACCGGCCCGTGCACAACCTGCCGAACACGGGCGAGTACGTCGACGGGCTGGGCAACAAGATCTTCGTGTACGCGGTGGCCAACCCCGAGGGAACCCGGGACAAGCACCGCTACGAGCAGGCGCAAGTGAAGGCGTCCGGATTCGGGCTGTGCCGGTTCGACAAGGCCGCGCGGACCATCGACGTGCACTGCTACAAGTTCCTCACCGACGTGACCGACGAGAACCAACAGCACGAATATCCCGGCTGGCCCGTCACGCTCACGCAACGCGACCAGGACGGCCGCACCGTGGCCGGCCACCTGCCCGAACTGCAAGCCGAGGGCGTGAAGAACCCGGTCGTGCTGGTGTACGTCGAGCCGAGCGGCGAGCTGCTGTACGGCCTGCGTCTTCAGGGCTACACGGTTCGCCCGTGGGTATTCGACGCCGACGCCGCCTACACGGTCCGCCTCGGCGATCCCGACACCGACACCTGGCAAACGTTCCCGGGCTTGAAGGTGC
>CAYPWB010000139.1:0-13846 GCA_964414315.1 uncultured Planctomycetaceae bacterium
GAGCGTGCCTGCTGCTTTGGGCGGACGGCACGACGGAGCGTGCCTGCTACTTTGGCCGGACGGCACGACGGAGCGTGCCTGCTGCTTTGCCATCGAGAGGGGGGAGGCCCAAAAACCGGACCGCCCCGGAACTCTGCGCGGCTCCGGTGCGTCGTACACTGGTAAAGGCTTCCATGACAGGGAAGCAGGCGAGGGGAGGGTCCCATTTCCCGGGCGGAACGGCTGGGTTGGTTGGGAATAACGGCCTTCTCTGCTGAGGAATATGCGATGGTACCTGGAAACGACTGCGTCCATCGCGGGCCCGTCCGGGGAACAAACCGGTTCTGAACCAAGGAGTGCCGTTATGTCTTTTTCACGTCGCGTTGTTGCCAGCCTCGTTTTTGCCAGCTTTGCCTGTTCCTTCCCGGGCCTCGGCTGGGGCGAGGAAATCGGCTACCTCGAAACCTTCAGCCTTGCCCCCGATCGGGAGGAGGCCCTCGAAAGCCTCATTCCCGGCTCGCCCGACTACTACTATTACCACGCGCTGCACTATCAGAACACCGGCCAACTCGACAAGGTCAACGAGTTGCTGAAGATTTGGGAGGAGCGGCACCGGGGCGACGGCCGCCGGACGGTGATTGAGAACCGCCAGATCCTTCTTTCCTACGATGCTGCGCCCCAGGCTGCTTTACAACGGTTGCAGCAGCGGCTGAACTTGTACTATCGGCACCAGCGCGAGCAGGCCGAGGGGGCCACCAACCGGCCGACCGCCCTCGACCAGGACCAGATCACTCGCGACCGCTTCCTGGCCACCGCCCGGTCGTCGCAGCGGCAGAATGTCGAGCAGTTCCATCGCACCGCCTACGACTGGCTCATTACCCGGGAACTGACTGCCGCGGAGCGCCGCGACCTGCTCTCGCGGCTCGACCATCCCGACTATCCGAACCTGGTGACGCTGATCGCCGCCGACCTCGAATACGAGCGTTCCCGCGAATTCGGGCACCACAATGTCCACAAGCTGCTCACGCTGGAGCAACTTGAAGAATTGTTGGAGTTGCGGCCGGCGCTGATCCACGACGGCACGTTCATCGCCACGTGGCTTTCGAGCCTGCGGCCTGGGCCGGACGTGGACGTCGAGCGCGACCTGCCTGCGCGCCGCGCGTACCTCGAACGGCTTTGGGAGTTCGCGGCCGACTTGGCCCCCGCGCACAATGCGCTGAAGCTCAATATCTTGCATCACTGGCTGGTGCTGGACCGCAAGATGGGTGTGTACGACATCGACCGCTTCCGGCGGTATATTGCCATTCCGCGGCACGCGCCCTACATCAACGAGCAATGGATCGACGAACAGCGCCGCCAGCACCCGACGCATCAGGCCGACCCTTCGGCCGATTACCGTGAGGCCACGCTGCTGCCGCCGGTGGGCAACGATGAGCCGCTGGTGCGGGCATATCTGCTGCATTTCTTCGTCAAAGAGGACTATCGTGAGGAGTTCCGCGAAACCCTGCGCGAGACCTACCTGAACAAGGTGTTCGCCGAGGCCAGGCTGCTGGCCGGCGTGGACGATCCGGAAAAGCTCTATTCACTCTTGAGCCCGGCCGAGGTGCAGGCCCTGCGCGACCGGGTCGACATCGACTTCGCGCCGACCAACCCCGATACGTTCGATCCCGGCCCGCCGGTCGCGTTGGAAGTGGACGTGAAGAACGTCGAGCAACTGATCCTGCGCGTGTACCGCATCAACGAGTTGAACTACTACCGCGAGGAGGGCAAAGAGGTCGACACGACCGTTGCACTCGACGGACTGGTGCCGAACCACGAGGCGACCTACACTTACCCCGACCCGCCCATCCGCCGCGTTCGCCGCACGTTCGAGTTGGAGGAGATCGACGCGCCCGGCGTTTGGGTGGTGGAGTTGATCGGCAGCGGTCGGAGCAGCCGGGCGGTGATTCGCATTGGGCGGCTGCGGTACACCGTGCAGAACGGGCCGGCGGGCCACGTGTTCCGCATCTACGACCAGGCCAACCAACCCCGGCCCGAGGCGAAGCTGCTCGTCGACGGCCACGAGTACACGCCCGACGACCGAGGCCGGCTTGTGGTGCCGTACAGCACGCGGCCGGGCCGGCAGAAGGTCATCATGATCGACGGCGACCGTGCCACGCTCGACTCGTTCGACCACGAAGCGGAGTCGTACCGATTCGACGCCGGGTTCCACCTTGAACGCGAGTTGATCCTCGACGGACAGCAGGCTGACCTGGTCATTCGCCCCACGCTGCGCCTCGGCGGCGCCGTGCTGCCCATCGGCCTGCTGGAGAACGTGCGGCTGACCATCGCCGCCACCGACCTGGACGGCGTGGCGAGCACGCAAACGGTGACCGATTTCGACCTCGACCCCACCGGCGAGACGGTCCACCGTTTCCAGGTGCCGCCGCGCGTGCGGGAGGTGACCGTCCGGCTCGACGCCACCGTGCCGAGCGTCAGCACGGGCGACGACGTGCAGCTTTCGGCCGGCGAAACCCTGCGCGTGAACGAGGTGGCCACCACCGAACGGCTAGCGCTGCCGCACTTGACTTGCGACGGCGACGACTACATTCTCGAAGTGCGCGGGCGCAACGGCGAGATGCGTCCCGGCGAATTGGTCAGCATCGGCCTGCGGCACCGCGACGTCAAGCCACCGATCATGGCCTCGTTGCAAAGCGACGAGGGCGGCCGAGTCCACCTTGGGCCGCTCGTGGAAATCGCATCGATCGACGTCCGCATGGCCGACGGACTCGAACGCCGGTGGACCTTGAGCGAGCCCTCGTACAGCTATCTTCCGGTGGCGACGGCCGCCGCCGGCGAGCCGGTCCTGCTGCCGTGGATGCGCGATTCGGAGGAACCGGTCCGCGAGGAACTGGGCCTGCTCGAACTTCGCGACGGCAAGCCGGTGGCCGATCGTTTTGATGCGATGCAAATCCACGCCGGTTGCGTGGTGCTGCGGTCGCTTGAGCCGGGCGATTATACGTTGCTGCTGAAACGCGACGGCCGCCGCATTAGCGTGCATGTGACCGACGGACAAGTGCACGAAGGCCACGTGCTGGGCGACCAGCGCTACCTGGAACGCACCGCCCCGCGGCCCATGGCGCTGCTGCGCCCCGAAGTGACCGACGCCACGGTGCGCATCGCGACCCGGCACGCGGGCGCCGATACGCGCGTGCACGTGTTCGCTAGCCGGTACATGGACGCGTTCAGCGCCTGGCAAAGCCTCCAGGTGCCGGTGCGAGCGGCGGCGACGATCACCACGTTGCCGGCGGTCGATTCGCTGTACGTGGCCGGGCGCGACATTGGCGACGAGTATCGCTACATTCTCGACCGTCGTTCCGCCCGTCGTTTCCCGGGCAACATGCTCGCGCGGCCGGGGCTGCTACTAAACCCCTGGGCGATCCGAGAGACCGACACCGGCGAGATGCTTGCGGCTGAAGGCGGGGAGTATGAGCGGCTTGGGAAGGCAGGCGGGACCTCGGCGACGCGGCGCGCCGAAGGCGGAGTATCCAGCGCCGGACGTTCCGATCCGCAGGACTTGAACTTCCTCGCCCGGCCCGCTGTGGTAAAGGCCAACCTCCGGCCCGACGAGGACGGCCTGGTCGAAATCGACCGCGCGGACTTGGGCGACCGTCACATGCTGTGGATCGTGGCCGTCGACGGGCTGCACACCGCGTGGCGGCCGCTTGCTCTGGCCGAGGCGGATCCGGCCCTGCGCGAGCGCCGCGTGGTGGCGCCGCTCGATCCCGAGCGGCACTTCGTCCAGCGGCGGAACATCGACGTGCTGATGTCCGGCGACGCGGTCTCCTTCCCCGACCTGACTGAGGCGAAAATGGAGACCTACGACTCGATCGGCGCCGTCTACCGCCTGTTCACGACGCTTAACGAGGAGCGGGGCGGCGACGACAAACTGGGCAAGTTCGCGTTCATCGTCGAGTGGCCCACGCTCGAGCCCGAAGAGAAGCTCGAAAAATACGCCGAGTTCGCCTGCCACGAACTGCACTTCTTCCTGTACCACAAGGATCGCGCGTTCTTTGACGAGGTGGTGCGGCCGTACCTGGCCAACAAGAAGGATAAGACCTTCATGGACCACTACCTGCTCGACGCCGATCTGGGCCCTTACGCCGAGCGCTGGGCCTTCGGGCAATTGAACGCGGTGGAGCGCGTGCTGTTGGGCCGACGGCTAAAACAGCAGGCGCAGATGGCCCGGCACATTACCGACCGCTACAACCTCATTCCGCCCGATATCGAACGCGACAATCGGCTGTTCGAATTGGCCCTCCAGGGCAGCGCGCTGGCGCCCGAGGCCATCGCTAAGGCGTTTGGCGACAAACTCCAGGCGGCAGAAAAGCTGGAGATGGCGCAGTCGGAGGTCATGCGGCGTGGCAACGCACTTGCCCGGAATGGGGCGGCGGGCTTAGCGGCCCCACCCGGCGCGCCGATGCCCTCGGCGGAGGAGCCGCAGGCCGAGATGGCTGCCGACGAGGCCATGCCTGCCCCGGCGGAAGACAGCCCGGACCTCGCCGCGACCAGGCGATTGAGGGAGCGAGATGCAAAAGAGATGCTCGACGACGCCAGGGCCGAACGCAAGCAGGTACGCCGGTTCTACCGCGACGTGGCCCCCACGGTCGAATACGCCGAGAACAACTACTACGAGCTTCGCATTACTCAGCAGAACGCCGGCCTGGTGCCGGTCAACGCCTTCTGGCGCGACTACGCCCGGCATGAGGGCGACGGGCCGTTCCTCTCCACCAAGCTGGCCGAAGCTCATGGCAACTTCGCCGAGATGATGCTGGCCCTGGCGGTGCTCGACCTGCCGTTCAAGGCGGAGGAACACGAACTGTCGGGCTTCGATCCCGAGGCCGAGGCCGCCGAACCGGTCACGCTCACCGCCGCCTCGCCGCTGGTGGTGTACCACCGGCAGGTGGAACCGGTGGAGCCGGCCGACGAGGAGGTGCCCATTCTCGTCAGCCAAAACTTCTTCCAGTACGGCGACCGCTACCGGGAGGTCGAGAACGAGCGGATCGATAAGTTTATCACCGACGAGTTCCTCATTCAAACCGTCTACGGCGCACAGGTGGTGGTGACCAATCCCACCTCCAGCCGCCAGCGGCTTGACGTGCTTTTGCAGGTGCCCGAGGGCGCCATGCCCGTGCTGGGCGACCGTTCGCTGCGGAGCCGGCACGTGAGCCTGGAGCCGTTCGAGACGGTCAAGATCGAGTACCATTTCTACTTCCCCGCGCCGGGCGACTACGCCCACTTCCCCGTCCACGTGGCGCACCGGGAAAGCCTGGCGGCCTTTGCGCTGCCGGTGCGGTTCAACGTGGTCAAGGAGCCGACCGACATCGACCGCGAAAGCTGGGACTACATTTCCCAGCACGGCACCGAGGAGCAGGTGCTCGCGTTCCTGGAGAACAACAACGTCGAGTCGATCGACCTGGCACGCATCGCCTGGCGCATGCGCGACGCCACCTTCTTTGGCTCGGTCGTTGAATTGCTCGAAGCCCGATTCGCCTACGACGGTACGCTCTGGTCGTACAGCCTGATGCACAACCACCTGCCTACCATACGCCAGTATCTGCGGCACCAGGACGCCTTCGTCAGGCAGTGCGGCAGTTACCTGGAGTCGACCTTGCTGGTAATCGACCCGGTCGAGCGACGCGCGTGGGAACTGCTCGAGTACGACCCGCTCGTGAATGCCCGGGCGCACCAGCTTGGCGCGCAGCGGAAGATCGTCAACCCGGCCGTCTACCGGCAGTACATGGGCCTGCTCGACATCCTGGCGCACAAGCCCGGCTTCGACGCCAACGACCGCATGACGATCGTGTACTACCTGCTGCTGCAGGACCGGGTAGGCGAAGCGCTCGACTTCTTCGCCCAGGTCGACCCCGACGGGCTCGACGCCGACTTGCAGTACGAATACTTCCAGGCGTACCTGGCCTTCTACCGTGCAGACCTCGCCGAAGCCCGGCGGATTGCCGAAGCCCGGGCCCAACACCCGGTCGATCGGTGGCGCCAGCGGTTCGAGAACGTGCTGGCCCACCTCGACCAGATCGAGGGGAAGGCGGAAGGACGCATCGTCGATGCCGACGACCGCGACCAGCAGCAGCAGCGGCTGGCCGACACCGATCCGGCGCTCGAAGTGACCGTCGAGGGCAACCAAATCGAGCTGGCCTACGCCAACCTCGACCGCGTGCGGGTGAACTACTACCTGATGGACATCGAACTGCTGTTCTCAAACCAGCCGTTCGTGACCGAGTACGGCGGGCAGTTCGCCTACATCCGGCCCAATCGGAGCGACACGGTCGCGCTGCTGCCCGACAAGGAAACCATGACCATCACCCTGCCCGACGACCTGGCGCAACGGAACGTGATGATCGAGGTCGTCGGCGGGCCGATTAAGCGGGCGGCCACGTACTTCTCCAATAGCCTTGACGTGCGGATGATGGAGAATTACGGGCAGCTTCAAGTGCGGCAGCGAGGAGAGGAGCAAAGTTACGGCGGCGTGTACGTGAAGGTGTACGCACGGATGAGCGACGGCGACGTCCGCTTCTACAAGGACGGCTACACCGACCTGCGCGGCCGGTTCGACTACGCCTCGGTCAGTGGCGGCCAGCAGGCCGGCGCCGAGCGGTTCGCCATCCTCATCCTCAGCGACGAGCACGGCGCCGTGGTGCGCGAGGCCCCGGCCCCGAAGCGGTAAGAAGTATAACGGCGGCGGCGCGCCCTGCATCCGGGCAGGGCGCGCCCTCCCGCCGTGGGGCAAGCTTCCAGCTTGTCGGCCGCGCGAATGACACGGTACGGCACCAAATCGGTCGTAACCCTTTTCCGGGGCTGTCCCCTTCGTATGCGGCGCGCGCAGCATGTTCGGCGCGCTCGCAAGCCGCGGTCCGTCAGCGTGTCGGACGTGGTGTGCCAGCCTGTCGTGTCTTGCAGCCCGTCCGGGAAAGAATCGCCCGGCAACGATGGGTGTTCCGACGCATATCCCTGGTTGTTCACCGGCTGCCATGAAGAATGGACACTTCCGGTTCCATGTGGCGCGCTACTTGCGTTTCTGTTAAGGGGTTCGGACCCGCACGCGCGTGGCCGAACGAACTAGCAACGGCCTTCCTCCGGCGGCCGTCGACGTAGCGGTCGGGCGGACAAGGCACGACCCTTTCTCAGGGAGATGAGAGAATGTCGCGTACACACCAATTCCTTCCGATGAGTGTCGCCTGCCTGGTTGCCGTCCTCGCATTCGGACTGCCTGTGATGGCGCAGGCTCAGGAGGCCGAGGACGCCCCACCGGCGCCCGAGGCAAACGACGAGGCGTACGAGAACGAACAGCCCGACGTTGCGGTCGTGGTCGTTCCCGAGGCGTGCGCCCCGGCGGCCGTACACTGCTGCGAGCCCTGTTGCCCGACGAGGTGCTCGCACCTCTGCTGCCCTGAGGCTCGACGTTGCTGCCGGGCCCAGGCGCGCGCCCGCCGTCGCGCTGAACGAGCCCATGCCCGCGCTTGCCGCCAGGCTGCGCGCGCCCATGCGCGGGCTTGCCGGCGGGCCGCCCGGTGCTGCTGTGCTTGTTGCGCCGGTCCCAAGGCGTGCTGGTGACCTGCGGCCATTCGTTCCCGGCAGGCCCACGCGACCAACGGATACGGGTGGGTCCTGTCGGGGATCCCCTGCCCCCGCGGTCTACGACCGCGCGAGCTAACCGAAGCGAGCGAATGCGTCCGGCGAAGGCTACTCTTCGTCCGGCGTTACCCGAATATCGTCCAGGTAGAATACCCGGCGGTCGGTGGCAGTGCTCATCCAGCCGATCCAGGTGAGGTCGGCAAAGTCGGTGTGGCCGGAGGGCAGGTTGTCGAACTGCTGCGGTTCACGGTCGGCAGAGGCCACGGTGAGCGACCAGGTGCCGTCGGCGTCTTCGCCCACTGCGGCGGCGATTTCGATTTCGATCCACTCGCCCGACGGCAGGTCGGCCAGCGCGCGGCCCGCAGCGCGTAGCTTACCGTCGCCGTGAATATGGAACGTGGGGCCGATGCGGTAGGAACTCCCGTCGGCGGTGCGCCATTCGTGGTACATCCGCACGCCCTCCTCCAACCGCATGGCGAAGGCGACCCGGCTGATGCCCTGCGTGTGGTTGGGGGTGTAGTAGAAGTGCGGGTTGAAGGTGTGTTTGAGCCCCGGGGCGTCGACCATTTTGAGGCTGTGCTTGCCGCGCGCCGCGTGCTCGTCGGTCACGCCGATCGAATCGCCCTTACCCTCCACGTGCACCCGCGCCCGGCCGGGCGGGGCGCCCGGCGGTGCCTGTTCGAAGTCCTCCGTAACGGCAAACGGCGGCAGCGGCGGGGGCGGCGGCGCGAACTTAACCTCGGCAAACTCGAACCGGTTCGGCAGGTTCGCCCACGACGTATCGCCGTACAGCCCGGCACGAGAATAGTCGAATTGCTCGAAGCCGATCTTCGCCGCCGGCGAGCCGGGCCGGAGACGGAAGTCGAAGTTCTCCGGGTCGACGAACTGCGGGTCGGCCACGATCGAGCCTTCGTCCTTGCCCAACGCCTGCCACTGCTGCAGCGTCCAGTCGTGGAAGCGGACCGGCTCGCCCGACGTCTTCCAGTACAAGTTCGACCGAAAGACGGTGTCCTTGTTTTCCATGTGCGGCCGGCTGAACAGCGGGCCTTCGGTCCAGTACACGATGTTGCGCTCGAGGATGACGGTCGTATGATCCTCGACGCGGGAACGTTGAATCTGTCCGTCCATGCTGTTGACCAGGACGTTGTTCCGGATCAGGTTCTCTTTGCCATAATGCTGGTGATAGGAGCCGGTCTTGGTGTTGTAGACGAGGTTATTTTCCATGCGTATTCGGGTGGTGCCCTCGTCGTTGTACAGCCCCCAGCCGCCGCGTCCATAACGGTCGTACGAATAGACGTGGTGGATGACGTTATTGCTGACCGTGGTGCCTTCGGAATCGCCCAGCGTGTACACGCCGCCCATATCGCTCAGCACACCCTGGCCGATATGGTGGATGCGGTTGAAGTCGACCGTGTTGCGTTTCGAGATCGTATCGCGGTAGCCCCAGGTCCAGCCGACGGAAATACCGGTGTAGAACAGGTCGCTGATGTCGTTGTGCGTGATGCGGTTGTCGCCGCTGTGGCCGATCCACACGCCGACGGCGCCGGGAAAGATGCGTCCGCCGCCGTGGACGATGTTGTTGTCCAGCACGATGTGGCTCGTGTGATTGGCCGGGTCGGCGAGATCGGCCCGCCACCCGACGCCGATCTTCATGCCGCCGGCGCCCAGGTCGTGTAGGAGCGTTTGCTGCACGCGGCAATCGCGGCAACTCCGGTGGAACCAGATGCCGTACGTGCCCACGTGCCCCACTTCGCAGCGTTCGATGGCGATGTGTTGCGCCCCGTCAGCCATGATGGCGGCGGGAATGGTGACGGCGGCCTGGGGGTCGCCGTGTCCATTGGCCGGCAGCAGGTACTGCCCGTGCCGAAAGGCGAGGCCGCACAGCGTGATATGTTCAACGGGCCGGCCGGGGGCCAATTCGCCGGCGAATTCGATGAACGGCTGGGCGCCGGCGGGGGCGATGACCTCAGTCGTGGCCATGTCCTCGCCCGGCCGCGGCATGTAGTACAGTGTGCCGTCAGGGTCGAGGAACCACTCGCCCGGGGCGTCGATCGCTGCACGGAAGTTCTCCAGGTGGTATCGCTGTCGCTCGCCCCACCGGTTGAACGGCCACGGCATCGGATGCGTGATGAATACATTGTTCGCCTCGCTGTCGATGTGCGCCACACGACAACGCGAGGCCTCCCACGAGTGGTACACCACGACGGTTACGTTGCCGAGTTCCGCCTCGGGCACGTTGAGCAGCGGGGTGATGTCCTTCCGCCGGGCGCGGAACGCCCGCCGGTCGATCACCCCCGGCTCACCCGTGGCCGGATCGACGCCGTACGCGACCGACTCGGGCGTGTAGTAGTAGAAGCGATTGGGGCTGCGGGCGCGCGTGGCGCGGCGGCCGTCCACCCACAATTGCTCGAACGTCCAGTCGCCGGCGGCCGCCTCGGGAATGTGCACTTGCCAAACGCCTCCCTCGCCCGCTTGGAAGCCGGTAATTCGCTTCCCGCCGGAAAAGACCGGCGTGGCGCCGGGGGCCGCTTTATAAACGATCGGACACGCCTCGGTGCCGCTGTCGTCGGCGGTGAAGGTGACCGTTCCCAGGAACGGATACACACCGTCGGCAAAAACCACGTGCGCCGGTTCCACGAGGGGCCCCTCGCGTTTGAGCCGCCGCACGGCGTCGCGCGCCCCGGCCAGCGACCGGAGCGGGCCGTCGGTTTCTTCGGCGTTCGGCCGCTCAAGCCGCCCGGTCCAGCGATCGTTTCCGTCGGGCGCAACGTGGAACGTGGTGGAAAACGCTTGCTCCAAGCATGCAAGGGGAAAGACGACCGAAAGGCAAAGCATTTGGGCAAATCGTCGCATCGGCGGGGCTCCTTGACGGGCTACGGATGTGGGCAACGTGGAGGAAGCCTGCAGCGTGCATCTCCGTGGGACGAGCTTCCAGCTTGTCGGAACTCTGGACAAGCTGGAAGCTCATCCCACGAAAATGACAAGCTGGAAGCTCGTCCCACAGACTCGCGCGGCGGCTTCTGGCCACGGGCCGTTTCATCGTGTAGGATATCCGAATGGTAGCCTGTTGGTAGCGCGGCGTAAACCCTTGGGAAACGCCGCACGCCACCGCGGCTGAAGTGCGTATCGCTTGGAAACCGTAGGAGAGTCGCCATGTTGTCGAAAACGACGCGTCGTCAAGTCCTGAAGTCGGCTGCGGTGGGCGCAGGCATTCTCGCGCTGCCGGCGGGCGCGGCCCGGGCATACGCCGCAAACGAGAAGCTGCGGCTGGCGTGCATCGGGTGCGGCGGCATGGGGCATGCCGACTACCAGCAGCTACGCAGCCATCCGCGCATCGAAGTGGCCGCCCTGTGCGACGTGGACGCTGATCGGCTCCGGCATGTCGCCAACAGCGAGCCCCAGGCTAAAGGATATGCCGACTGGCGCGAGCTGTTTGACCGCGAGGCCGACCGCATCGACGTGGTGAGCGTATCGACCCCTGACCACACGCACGCCGGACCTGTGCTGGCCGCGTTGCGGCGCGGCAAACACGTGTACTGCCAGAAGCCGATGTGCCACGACGTGGCCGAGGTGCGAGCCGTCACGCAGGCGGCGAGGGAGGCAGGCGTACGCACGCAATTGGGCACCCAGGGCGCTTCGGCCGCGGCGAGCCGGCTGGCGGTTCGCATGGTGCAGGACGGGGCCATCGGTAAGGTGCGGCGGGTGGCTATCCGGCAGCATCGGGCCGACGCCGTCAACTACCGGCTTGAAGGTCCGCGCCCGGCCGAAGGCACGCCTCCGCCCGATTCGCTCCGCTGGGACCTTTGGCTTGGCACGGCGCCGGAGCGTCCCTACGCGCCGCGAATCTACCACCCGGCCCTTTGGCGCTCATGGCTCGATTTCGGCACCGGCTGGCTGGGCGACATTGGCTGCCACCAGCTCCATTTCGCATGGCGCGCGATGGAGTGGACGGCGCCGACCGACGTCATTGCCGAAGTGGAGCCCGCCTGGCGCGACTCACTCACCCGTCGGGCCGATACGTGGCCGCGCAGCGCCCACGTGCGCTGGACCTTCCCGGCTAACCGGCTCAGCGACGGCCCCGTTACGCTCGACTGGTACGACGGCGACTTTCCGGTCGACGACGAGTTGGTACGTATCGTCGACCATGGCGAGATGCAGCCATCGAGCGCTTTCGTGGTGGGCGAACACGGCACAGTTTGCTTTGACGGCGCGGTCCGTTTGTTCCCGCACGCGAAGTTCGAGGGGCACGCTCGGCCGCAGGTCGAGGGCGGACACCATTATCACGATTTCGTCGAAGCCTGTCTCGATGGCCGCCCGACCGAATCGGACTTCGCCCATAGCGGCCCCATGACCGAAGCCGTGCTGATCGGCACCGTGGCCCAACGCGTGCCCGAGAAACTCCTGAAGTGGGACACGGCGAAGCTCACCTTCACCAATTCGGCCGAGGCGCAGTCGCTCGTTCGTCGTCGCTACCGAGAGGGATGGGAGATTGAGGGGGTTTGAGCATGCCGTTTGAACATCGAACCGTGGAAGCCGGTTCACCGGCCGGAGTGAGTGCGCCGGGTTTGCATCGGCCGTCGGCCCGCTGAGGGGCGAGGAGACCATGTGCTCTTCACGCTTTGCGGGAAGTTCAAGCTTGCGACTGTCCGCAGTCCGGAGCGTGGAAGCACGCCGGCCGCGCGACCGTGGCATGTTACCCGCAGCCGACGGGCAAACCTCCGCGCTCCCTCACTCGGAGCGTGAGGAGTACACAGACAGCTTCTACTGTAAATGTGCCAGCTTCGCATACGTGCCGTCGGGCGCCGCCAGGGCACGATACGCGGCGGCATAGGCATCGTACAGGTCGTTGTAGAGCGCGTGGAGCTTCATGTCGGGTTCGATTTCCTTGCCCGCATGAACCATCTGCTCAACGCCCTCGGCAATCGCGCCGAACACGCCGGCTCCAACGCCGCCCAGCAACGCAGCCCCGAGAACGGTCGACTCATCGGCCATCACCTGGACCGGCCTGCCGTACACGTTGGCCTGAATGCGGTTCCACTGATCGGATCGAGTGGCTCCGCCGGCCAGACGCAAGGCGTCGACCTGCAATCCCTCGCGCATCCAGCACTCCATCATGTCGCGCACTTCCAGAACGACCCCTTCCATGACGGCGCGCGTCAGTTCGGCGCGGCCGTGGGCGAACGACAAACCGAGGAAGGAGGCGCGTGCGTCGGGGTTCCAGCGGGGCGACGCCGCGCTGGACAGGTACGGCATGAACAAGAGCCCCTTGCTACCCGGAGCGGCCTCGGCCGCCAGCCGGTCGAGCTTGCAGTAGGCCGAGTCGCCGTCGAGTTCGGCTGCGGCTTTCTCCGTCCACCCGACCGTGTCGCGATACCAGCGGAAGCTGGCTGCCGCCGCGTTCGACAATCCCTCGACCTCCCAGTGGTTCGGCAGGGCGTGGTGGGTTACCATCATGCCGCCGACGCTGCCGACGGGCCGGTCGGTCGTGAGGATGGCCAGGCCCGCCGTTCCCAGCGTAACCGTTGCGATTCCGGGCCGCACGGCGCCCATGCCGACAACCGCGCAGTTCTGATCGCCCGCCCCGATGCAAATAGGCGTCCCCGCAGCGAAGCCGCTTTTCCGGGCGACCGCCTGCGGGATCGTGCCTACCTGCGTACCCGGGGGGCAGGGCTCACCGAACTGCCCGGCCTCCAGCTCGAACAGGTTGAGTAGTTCCTCGCTCCAACATCCGTTGCGGACATCCCACAGGCCGTAGAAGCCCATGCCGCACCGGTCGGTCAGGAAAGCGTCGGCGCCGAAGGCTTTCAGAATCAAATCCTGGTTCTGAACGAAGCGAACGGTCTTGCGGTACAGGTCCGGCTCGTTGTTGCGCATCCAGAGCAGCTTGGTCAGAATCCATGTGGTTCCGAGCGGCAGGCCGGTGATTTCCGAGTAGCGCTCGCCGCCGATGCGCTGGGCGATTTGCTCCATCTCGCGCGCGGTCCGGGCGTCCTGCCACGAGATCATCGGCCGCACCAACCGCCCTTCCACGTCGATCGGGCAGGTGACCGATCGCTGGCTGGAAAAACCGATCGAGGCGATCTCCGACGGCGACACTCCCGATGCGCCGATCGCCTCCCGGCAGGCCTCGAAGGTCCTTTCGATGAGCAGGGCTGCGTCCTGCTCGACCCAACCGGGGCGCACCAGCCATTTGTAGCTTGCACTTCATGCATTAGTGGTGACTGTATTACGTGATTCG
>CAYPWB010000140.1:0-599 GCA_964414315.1 uncultured Planctomycetaceae bacterium
GCCTCATGGCCATGGGCCGGCTCAACCGCCCGGCGCTGATGATCTACGGCGGCACCATCCGCGCCGGCTGCGTGGAGGGCAAGCCGGTCGATATCGTCAGCGCGCTCGAGTCGTATGGGCAGGTGATGGCGGGCCGCATCACCAAGGAGCAGCGCCGGGCGATCATCCGCGGCGCATGCCCGGGGCCCGGCGCGTGCGGCGGCATGTACACGGCCAACACGATGGCGTCGGCCATCGAGGTGATGGGCATGTCGCTCCCGTACAGCGCCAGCACGCCCGCCGAGGACCCCGGCAAGGCCGACGAATGCGTCCGCGCCGGGCCGGCCGTGCGCAGCCTGCTGGAACTCGACCTGAAGCCGCGCGACATCATGACCCGCGAGGCGTTCGAGAACGCCCTGGTGTTCCTCATGGTGCTGGGCGGCTCGACCAATGCCGTGATGCACCTGATTGCCATGGCTCGCGCCGTGGGCGTGCCCCTTTCGCTCGACGACTTCCAGCGCACCGCCGACCGCGTGCCCCTGCTGGCCGACCTGCGCCCGAGCGGCCGCTACGTTCAGGAGGACCTGCACCGCGCGGGCGGCACGCCGGCGGTCATCAAG
>CAYPWB010000140.1:609-13844 GCA_964414315.1 uncultured Planctomycetaceae bacterium
GATGCTGCTGGCCGAAGGGCTCCTGTGCGGCGACTGCCCGACCGTCACCGGCCGCACGCTGGCCGAGAACGTAGCCGACCTTCCCGGGCTGGCCGAAGGGCAGGAGATCGTCCGGCCGGTCGAGCAGCCGATCAAGCCGACCGGGCACATCACCATCCTGCGCGGCAACCTGGCCCCCGACGGCGCGGTGGCGAAAATCACCGGCAAGCAAGGGCTGCGCTTCAGCGGGCCGGCGCGCGTCTTCGATTGCGAGGAAGACATGCTCCGCGGGCTGGAGCAGGGCCGCATCGAAAAGGGCGACGTGGTGGTCATCCGCTACGAGGGTCCCAAGGGCGGCCCCGGCATGCCCGAAATGCTCACGCCCACCTCGGCCATCATGGGCGCGGGCCTCGGCGCCGACGTGGCGCTGATGACCGACGGCCGCTTCTCCGGCGGGTCGCACGGGTTCATCGTCGGCCACGTGACGCCCGAGGCGCAGGACGGCGGCCCGATTGCGCTGGTCGAGGACGGCGACCGCGTGACCATCGACGCCGAGTCGCGCCGGATCGACGTCGATCTTACGCCCGAGCAGCTCGCCGCCCGCCGCACCCACTGGACCGCCCCGCCGCTGAAAGCCACCCGCGGCACCCTCTACCGCTACATCAAATGCGTCAAGTCGGCCTCGGAGGGCTGCGTGACGGATGAGTGAGCGGCCTCACGCCGCTTGACAGCCCATGCTGTCCTGGGTAGAGTGCGGCAAGGAGGTGTCCTGTGCTATCTCAGATAGAGCGAACGAGGCTTACGATATCGCGGAGTACCGCGGCTACTAAGAAGTCGCATTTCGGGCAGTTCTTTACCCCGGAACGAACGGCGGCGTTCATGGTCGGGCTGTTCCCCGATGCCGGTGGGTGCTGCCGCTTGCTGGACGCGGGAGCAGGAATTGGCTCGCTGTCGGCCGCTTTCCTGGAGCGTTGGCGATCGGGCGGTTTTCGCTTTCGGCGCGTTGAGCTGGATGCGTTCGAAATCGACCGCCAGTTGCACCCCCATCTGTCGCAAACGCTTGAGCGGTACAACGGCGACGACGATTTGATCGCCGGGATCAGCGGCGACGATTATATCCATGCGGCCGTCGCATCGCTTTCCGAAGGCCTCTTCTCCGAACCACCTGTCGGCTACACGCACGCCATTCTTAACCCACCGTACAAGAAGATCAACAGCGACTCGGCGTACCGGCGTGCCCTGCGCCGTGTGGGCATCGAGACGGTAAACCTCTATTCGGCGTTTGTGGCGCTGGCCGTCGCCCAGGCCGCACCCCGCGGCCACATTGTGGCGATCGTACCTCGCAGCTTCTGTAACGGGCCCTACTACCGGCCATTCCGCGACTTCATCCTTCGACGCGCCGCCCTCCGGCACGTGCACTTGTTCGAGGCGCGCAATAAAGCCTTCAAGGACGACGACGTTCTGCAGGAGAACGTCATCATTAGGCTGGAACGCGGCGGAAAGCAGGGGCCGGTGACGATATCGGCCTCGACCGACGGCGCCTTTACCGACGTAGCGACGCACGAACACCCGTTCGAGCGGATTGTGTTCCCGGACGACCCGGAGCAGTTCATTCACGTGCCCACCTCGCCGGAAAAGGGCGCCCTCGAGCTGCTCCCGGCCGTCCGCCACACGTTGGCCGATCTCGGCCTCACGGTTTCGACCGGTCCGGTCGTCGATTTCCGGCTCAAGGAGCACCTGCGTTCCATGCCGGGGCCGGGTACCGTGCCCTTGCTCTATCCCGCCCACTTCAGCAGCAGCGGCGCCACGTGGCCCGTCGAGGGCCTGAAGAAGCCCAATGCCATTGCACGCAATGCCGAAACAGAGCGGTGGCTCTTCCCAAGCGGCTACTACTGCGCGGTGCGGCGTTTCACCGCCAAAGAGGAAAGGCGGCGGGTGGTGGCGAGCGTGGTAGACCCCGCGGTATTCCCGGGCGCGCCCCTGCTCGGCTTTGAGAACCACCTGAACCTGTTCCACGAGAACCGGCGCGGCCTGCCCCAGGCGCTCGCCCACGGGCTGGCCGTGTTTCTGAACACCAGCGCGGTCGACGAGAGTTTCCGCTGCTTCAACGGCCACACGCAGGTCAACGCGACCGATCTGAAGCGGATGAAGTATCCAAGCCGCGCCGCCCTGATCAAGCTGGGTCGGTGGGCCATGCAGCAAACAGAACTGACGCAAACGGCGATGGATGCCAAACTGACACGCTTGATCGAATGAAACGCAAGAAGGACCACCTCGACGCAGCTCGGCAAATACTCATTTCGCTCGGGATGCCCCGCGCCCAGCAGAATGAGCGTTCGGCGCTGTGTTTGCTGGCCTTGCTGAACCTCCCCCCGGGCAAGCCGTGGGCCAAGGCGGAAGCCCCGCTCTTGAGCATTACACCCATCATGGAATGGGTGCGTACCCACTACGGCAAGGAGTACGCACCGAACACGCGTGAGACGGTGCGGCGCCGGACGATGCACCAGTTCTGCGCGGCAGGCATCGCCGTGTGCAATCCGGACAAACCCGACCGGCCCGTGAACAGCCCTCAGACGGTTTACCGGATTGAACCGACCGTATTGGCCCTCTTGCGCACGTTCGGCAGGCGAACGTGGCACGATGCCCTCACGAGCTGGTTGGCCGAGCGCGAAACGCTGGTCGCGCGCTACGCGATGGAGCGTGAAGAGAATCGCATCCCTGTTGAGATCGGCCCTGGAAAGACGATTACCCTCAGCCCCGGCGAGCACAGCGAACTAATCCGGGCCGTCATCGAAGACTTCGCCCCGCGTTTCGCGCCCGGCAGCGTGTTGATTTATGCCGGCGATACGGGCGACAAGTGGGGTTACTTCGACGCGCCTCTGCTGGCCGCGCTCGGTGTCGACGTCGATTCGCACGGCAAGATGCCCGACGTGGTGCTCCACCACGCCGCCAAGAATTGGCTACTGCTGGTCGAGTCGGTCACCAGCCACGGTCCGGTCGATGCCAAGCGGCACGCCGAACTGGCGGAATTGTTCGCGAACGCGACGGCGGGCTTGGTGTACGTCACCGCGTTTCCCAACCGGGCCGCTATGAGCCGCTATCTTGGCGAAATCGCTTGGGAGACCGAGGTCTGGGTGGCCGACGCCCCGTCCCACCTGATCCATTTCGACGGTGAGCGATTCCTCGGTCCTTACGGTGCAAGTTGAAGGGTGATTCAGTGGGCGGCTTTCAGCCTTGCGAGGACCTGCGGCAAGCTTGCGGGAGAGGATCGTGGACTACGCGACACCCCGAAGGCTGAGCACTGCGGGGGATTGCTGCCGCTTGGCATCTGTGCCGGAATGCCACTTGTGTGGAATCAGCATTACCTATCGGAAGGTGGTGGGCGGCACGCGGTTCATGCTGAAGTTGCCCCCGAAGTGCCTGCAATCACGTGGGTCGGCGGCCGAAGGCCCAGCGTACGTGGGAGGAAAGCTCGTTTGGTGCAACTGAATCAGCGAAGCCGGAAAACCCAATGCGGCCATTTTTCCTTACCCCCCATTGGCAAGTGTCGGGCGGGCGAAAACCGAAAAGCGCTATACAATGTATTGACAGGCATAACGATTCGCCGATTCGTGTTTCTTGCTCTGGTAACTGTTCACGGGTCGGCGGCACGGGCTGTTTTCTCCGCTGTATGCGAGGGGGACAGTCCCCTGTGGACGGTTACTTTGCCCTGAGGAGATCGATGATGATGAAACCGAGTATGCTCTTGCGGCTTTTGGCGTTGCCCTGGGCGGCGATGGTCCTTGGTGTGGCGATGGCGATGGTCCTGCCGGCCACCGCCCGGGCGCAGTTTCCGCCGGTCGGACCCGGGGGAGCCCGGCCGCCGGTCGGACCGGGAATGGGCCAGCCGCCGGGGCTGCCGGGCCAGGACTGGTGGGCACGCACGCCGGTGTTCCGCTCGAAGTTCTACAATATCAAAACCGACCTGGAGCCTGACGACGCGAAGATCATGGCCGAGCACATGGACGCCACCTTCGCCGCGTATTGGGCCCTTTTCTCTCGGCTGCCCGTCCGGTTGCAGCGACCGGCCACGCTCGACCTGTACCTGTTCGCCAACGAGCAGGATTACATGAACGTGCTGGCGCTGCGGTTCAAGGACAATGGAGCCGGCTCGTGGGGCAAGTGTATTACTTCAGGAAAGAGCATCTCGCTGGTCGGCTGGAAGGGGCACCATTCGCTCGAAGAGGTCAAGCGGCTGCTGCAGCATGAAGGCTTCCACCAGGTCTCCTCGCACTTGTTCACCGGCACGCCCCTTTGGGCCGAGGAAGGGATGGCCGAGCTGTTCGAGCGAGGCGTCGCCGTCGGCGATCAGCTCGCCGTGGGCGAGTTCTCCCCACGCGACAAGGCCGTGCTCATGAGGGCCCTGGAACAAGGCGGCCTGATGCCGCTCGAGCGGTTCCTCGCCGTCGGCAGCGAGGAGTGGAGCGCCCGGGTGCAAACCGGCGCCGCGGAATTGCAGTATCTGCAAGCGTGGAGTCTTGTGCACTTTCTGGTCTTTGCCGAGAACGGGAAGTACGAAACGCAATACCTCAACTTCCTGGTGCAGCTCAACCGCCGCGTGCCCTGGCGGCAGGCGTTCGTCGCCTCGTTCGGCGTGCCCGACTTCAAGGCCATGGAGACCCAATATCGCGAGTACCTCGCCGAGGTGCCGCCGAGCGACTACCGCGAAACCCTCGACCGGCTCGAGTTCCTGGCCGCCGGCATGGAGGCGCTGCGAGAGGAAGAAATCTACCCGACGTCGATCGACGAGTTGAAGGCCGGGCTGCAAGAGATCGGCTTCGAGCACGACTCGGAGTTGCCGGGCGAGCCGCGGCGGATGTCGGCCCAGGACGTGCGCCTGTTCGAGGTCCCGCTGGCCAAAGGGGTGCCCGAGCGGAAGTTCGCCATCGTCGAACCCCGCACGAGCGGCACCGCCGGCCGGTCGCGGCTGGTCCCCCCGCCGGCGAGCATCGTGGCCGAGGGCCTGTACCCGCAGGTGTTCCTGGCCGAGTGGGATCGTCGTGCCCGGCCGCCGGCGTACGTGCTTTCGGCAACGCCCTCGGCGAAGTACAAGGCGCGGCCCGCCCCGGCGGCGCCCGCCGCACGGCCCGATTCCAACCCCGAACCATCGGAGACCGACCCGTCCGACGGCTCGCGAACCTGGACCAGCGCCGACGGGAAATTCACCACCGAGGCCGAGTTGGTCGGCTACGCAGACGAGACGGCGCAACTTCGTCGGGCCGACGGGGCCGTGATTCGGGTGCGCCGCGAGCAGCTTTGCCCTGCCGACCGGGAATATCTCGATCGCTGGGCCCGCGAGGCGCCGTAGCGGCAGCCGTTCACCGACCGAATGCCGCAATTCCTGGGAGAAGCCCCGGCCTATTCCGCCGTCAGCTCGGCGTGCTCCGTGCTCGTCATGGCGCCGCGGCCGTCGGTGACACTCAGGTAGCACACCAGCGGGCGAGTTGCCGGAAGTTCGGCCGACACCCGACCGTCCTCAACCGCGGCGTCCTGCGTGTGCCACTGCCGGTCCTTCCACGGGCCGCGGTCGGTGGTGTAGTGAAGGTGGCCGGCGACAATCGGCTCTTTCGCCTCGAAATCGGCCGAAATCGATGCCTCGTCGAGTTTCAGGGGGCCCAGTCGGGCCAGGGGTACGCCGCCGGTAAGAAGGCTGTCGACGTACAGGCCGATTTCCTTCGGCGCCCAGCCGGCCGGGTGGCTGTGCGGCATGCGCACCTCGATGCGCAAATCGACCCGCCCCGGCACGGCCCGATAGCTCTTCCGATAGCTGTCCAACGGGTAAGCGAAGTCGTTCGTGCCGTTGAGGAAGAAGATGGGGCATCGCACGCCGGGCAGGTAGCGCGAAGGATCGAACTCGGCCACCCAGCGGGCGGACAGTTCCGGCCCCAAACGCTCGAACTCGGCCAGCCACTTGCTGTTCTCGTGCAGGAAGCCGCAGCCGTACACGGGCACGGCTGCGCGGAACCGGTCGTCCACTCCCGCGACGATGCACGTGAGGTATCCGCCCCAACTGATGCCGGTCACGCCCGTTCGCTCGGCATCGACGGCGCCGAGCGAGCGGAGCAGGCTGTGCGCGCGCACGCCGGCGGCCACGGCGTGGTAGGTCCACATGGCGCGCACATTGTCGCCGGTGAATTGCGTGAACTTCATGTCGTGGCCCTGGCCGGGTCCGCCGTCGGGAAGCCGCTTCTTGTCGGGCCCGCAGCCGGCCAGGTCCATGGCAATGGCCGCATAGCCTCGCTCAGCCCACAACCGGCACCACTCGGGAAACGCCGTGCCGCCTCCGCCGTGGAGGAGCACCATGGCGGGAAACGGCCCGTCGCCGTCGGGCTGGGCGTAGTAGGCGAACACGCGGGTGGGCTTGCCTTGGTAGGGCTCGCCCTGGAAGTAAACCTCGCGCAGTCCGTCGCCCGGCTCGCCCCAACTTGCTTCGGGAACCCGGTACAGCGACTCGATATCCCACGGGCCCGTGTGTCGTTCGGCAGCCTGGGAGGGGGCGATGAGGACAGCGGCGCACAGCGCCAGAAGGAGGAAGACGCGGTTTCGTATCATCGGAAATCGGTTCCTGGGAATCGGAGACGACAGGCTGTTGCGACGCCGTTGTCAGCTCACGCTCTTGCTCACCAGCACGACGTCCTCCTCGGCCTCGTCGTCGAGGTCGAATCCGCGGTTGCGGAAGGTGGCGAGCATGCGGCTGTTGTCTTTGGAGGTTTCGGCGACGACGCGTTTCACGCCCCAGCGCTTGGCAACTTCCAGGCAGTAGTCGGTCAGCAGTCCGCCCAGGCCGTGCCCGTGCCAACGGTCGACGACGATGATGGCGTACTCGGCGGCGTCGTGCTCGGCGTCGGCTACGAGCCGTCCCACGCCAATGAGCTTCCGTTCGCCCTCTTCCTCGACTTCGGCCACAATGCCCATCTCGCGGTCGTAGTCGATGAAGCAGTAGCGGCTGGCCATTTCGTGGGTGGTTTGCTTGAACAGGTAGCTGAATCGGAACCAGAGCGACTGGGTCGAGCAGCTTGCCAGCAGTTCGTGCCACATGGGCTCGTCCTCCGGCTTGATCGGCCGAAGAATGACCGGCGTCCCATCCTTCATCTTGCGCTGGGTCACGAACTCCTCGGGGTACGGGCGAATGGCCAGGTGGGCGTACGGCCGCACGGTATGGACCACGACGTCGCGGTCGATCACCACCCGGGCGTCGAGCGCCACGACCTCTTCCGGCGTGACCAGCAGCGGGTTGATGTCGAGTTCCTTGATTTCGGGGTAATCGGCCACGAGGTAAGAGAACCGCATCAGGATTTCGATGAGCCGGTCGATGTTCGCGCCCGGCCGCCCCCGGTAACCTTTCAGAAGCGGCCACGACTTGAGCGATTCGAGCATCCGCCGGGCGAGCGACTCGCTCAGCGGAGGCAGGGCCAGGGCCCGGTCGCGGAACACCTCGGCGGCAATGCCGCCCATGCCCACCATGAGCACCGAACCGAAAACCGGGTCCTTCTTCGTGCCGAGGATCAGTTCGAAGCTGTTCGGATAGGTGACCATCTTCTGGACGGTGGCGCCGCGGATGTTCGCTTCGGGCCGGCGCTCGGCGGCTTGCTGCATCATGCGGTCCCAGGCCTCCGACACCGCGTCGTCGTTGCCCAGGTTCAGAATCACCCCGCCCACGTCGGTCTTGTGGGTGATGTCGGGCGAGTGAATCTTCAACACCACGGGGTAGCCTTCGCGCCGGGCCACCTCGACGGCCTCGTCGCGGGTGCGGGCCAGATGCGGCTTGGTGACCGGAATTTCGTACGATTCCAGGAACGCCTTCGAAACGTTCTCGGAAAGGATGTCGCCCCCTTCGGTCAGAATCGTGTCGAACACCCCGCGAAGCTTCTTCCGGTCGAGGATGAACTCGACGGGAATGTCGCGGGGCGTTTCGTGCAGCACCTCGAGGTTGCGGGCGTAGGAAACCAGGTGCATGAACGCGCGGACCGCCTTCTCCGGCGTGTTGTACGCGGGAATGCCGGAGTCGCTAAGAAGTTGCATGCCGGGGCTCACCGCATGCCCGCCCATCCATGCCGTCAGCACCGGCTTGGTCGCCTTGTGCACCACCTTGGCCACCGCCTCGGCCGTGGCGGTCGGGTCGGTCATCGCCTGGGGCGTGAGGATGACCAGCACCGCGTCGACCTCCTTGTCTTTCAACACGACCTCGACGGCGCGGGCGAATCGTTCCGGCGGCGCATCGCCGAGCACGTCGACCGGGTTCCCGTGCGACCAGCAAGTGGGCAGGAACGAGTTGAGCGTGTCCATCGTATCGCTGGACAATTCCGCCAATTCGCCGTCGCCGGCAATCAGGGCGTCGGTGGTCATCACGCCCGGGCCGCCGGCGTTGGTGATGATAGCCAGGCGGTCGCCCTTGGGGGGCTGTTGGCGGGCGAGCAGTTCCGCGCAGTCGAACATGTCCTCGATTTGGAAGATACGCTCGATGCCGGCGCGGCGGAAGGCCGCCTCGTACACGGCGTCGACTCCGGCCATCGCCCCGGTGTGCGAGGCGGCGGCCGCCGCCGACTCGGCGAACCGACCGGCCTTGAACGCGACGATCGGTTTGGTTCGGGCGAACGCACGCGTGGCCGACATGAACTCGCGCGCCTCGCTGATCGACTCGATGTAGAGGATGATCGATCGGGTTTCGGTTTGCGAGCCGAGGTAGTCGATCAGGTCGCCCATGCTGACGTCGAGCATGTTGCCGACCGAAACGAAGTAGGAGAACCCAATGCCTTCGTCGATGGCCCAATCGAGCACCGACGTGCACAAGGCCCCGGATTGCGAAATGAAGCCCAGGTGGCCGGCCTCAGGCGAGGCGGCCGCGAAGCTGGCGTTCAGGTGGAGCCCCGGCACGATGATTCCCAGGCAGTTCGGCCCCAGGATGCGCATGCCGTCGAACTTGGCTTTCTCTTCGAGCACCTTCTGCTCCAAGAGCCGTCCCTCCTCGCCGACTTCGCGGAAGCCGGCCGAGATGATCACCATTCCTCGCGTTCCGGCCTCGCCGCAGGCGCGGACAAGGGCGGGCACGGTGGGGGCCGGGGTGCAAACGACCGCCAGGTCGGGGGGGTGCGGAAGGCTCGCGATGTCCTTGTAGGCCTGAATGCCCTGGACCGCTTCCCGCTTGGGATTGACCGGATAAACCACGCCTCGGAACCCGGACCCCACCAGGTTGCGAAGCACCGTATACCCCACGCTGGTCGGGGTGTCGCTCGCGCCGATGACCGCAACACGATGGGGCGCGAATATTTTGTCGAGGTTTCGTATACTCACCTTTGGCTCCTTGGAAGGCAACGTCAGAATCGTCAGCGCCGGCTTGCTCTACTACGTAACATGAAAGGCAGATTGAACCCCACCGGGGAAAAACGGGACAGAAAGCTTCTACCGGAACGGCCCGGCGGGTGCTTCGCATCGAAGATACCCGCCCGCTTCGCCAGGGTGGAAAGGCGGTTCCTGCCGTTCGCCCAGAGAGGACAACCTCCCCCCACTATATTACTTCGCCGCAAGCTGCGCAAGCATTGAGGAATAGGAAATAATACCGGATGACGCAGTCGCGGCGAATGGGGGCACCCATGTGGGCTGAGCGGCTTGTACCGCATGGGAGGGCAAGGGAGTTCTTGCCCGGCGCAAGAACGGCCCGCACGGGCCGTCGCTACCGTGGGGGCCTTCACCCGGATTATTCGTGTAGGGTGGGCCAAGGTCGCGTAAGTCCTTGGTGGGACTGCGCAAGCCAGACACGGGTGATTCATGCACCGTGCGCACGAAGCACGTCCGCCCCAGCGACCGAAGTCCCACCAAGCCCATGGCTTGCTTGTCACCACCCTACTTCTCGTGAATAATCCCGGTTCACCGTTCGCAGAAGACCGCCCCCGTGTTCGCGGCACAAAGGGCGATTTGCCCAATCGGCCCGCCGCTAGGGCCGCGAAAACGGGACGGCCCTCCTCGCATGCAGCGGCCGGCACGACGGCGTGTGCACGCTACTTGATTCTCGGGACCGTCTCCTGCGAAACGGGTAGCATTGGGCGATGGGCGCCGAGACGATACAATGATACGCCGAATCCGGACATTCAATCGCGACCCCCAGCCTTCGAAGCACGTGCCCCGCAGCCAAGCCCCCGACGACGACCTTTCCCTGGTACATCGTGCCCAGGGTGGCGATTATGCCGCTTTCGAGGCGATCGTCGAGAAATACGAGCGGCGCGTGTTCGGCTTGGCGCAGCGGATTCTCGGCCGGCGCCACGACGCCGAGGAGGCGGTGCAGCAGACCTTTCTCAGCCTGATCGAGCACATCGACGGGTTCCGCGAGGAAGCCCGGTTTTCCACCTGGCTGTTGCGCGTGGCGGCCAACCATGCCTTGGCCTTGCTGCGAAAGCGGAAGGTTCGGCAGGCGGCGCCGCTGGGGGAGGATCGCTCGAACGACGACGACCTTCCGCGGCCGCAGTACATTGCCGAGTGGACCGAGACGCCCGAACAAATCGCCTCGCGCCGCGAAACCCGCCAACTGCTCGACCAGGCCCTCGGTGAGATCGGCGAGAAGTACCGCCTGGTGTTCATCCTGCGCGACATCGAGGGCCTGTCGACCGAAGAGACGGCCCAGGCGCTCGACATCAGCATTTCGAACGCCAAAGTGCGGCTGCTCCGTGCCCGGCTCATGCTCCGCGAGCGCCTCACCAAATACTTCGGCGACGAAGCCACCCGTGTCGTGCCCGGGCGTAAACACTGATTTGGCCCAGGATGGCGGCTCGGTTCGAGCACCGGTTCAGCATGCACGCCTTCGCGTGCCGGTCAGCGACGGATGCTGCGCCGGGCGCGCCAACCCCGAGCAACTCACGATGGGTGGCGCGGTTCGGCCAACCTGCTCCGTTGAAGGGTCTACTCGACGATTCCGTCCAGCCTGGCGGTCGGCAGTCTCTGTTGGGCATCGTGATAGAACTCGCGCAACTCGGCTTCGAGGTTGAGATCAGCCAGTTCGGCGACCAACCGCCGGCATCGCAGATTGCAGTTCGCCACGCGGCGGAAGAGCCGCATCGCGTCTTGTGGGTTGCCTGTTTGCGCGGCAATCAGCGCGATTCGCCCGAGCCACTCGGGGTCTTCCGACGGAGAAAGGCGCTTTTCGGCCAACCCGAACATCGATTCCGCCGCGCGCCAGTCCTTCAGATCAAGGTGCGTTTCGAACAGCGTGAACGCCGCCTGCTGCTTCAGTTCGTCGTCGTCGGCGGTCTCGACCGCGTGCTTCAGAAGCGGCATTGATCGGGCCGCCTCGTCCATTCGGTTGAGAATCCAGCCGAGCGTTGCCGCGCGACTCGCGTCGGCGCCTTCTTTCATCGCCAGCTTTTCCGCGCGGGCAAAATACGCGGCCCGATTCTTGGGAGGAACCGATTCGAGCATGCGCCACAACAGCCGTTCCTCGGGATTGTCCCATTTTGCCCGGCGGGCGAGCCAATCCCAGAGTATGGCTTCCTCGGGGTCGATGGAGTTTTCCAACTCGTACGCGAGCAGCCGTGCCGCTCCTTGCGAAGAGGCGGCGTCGATGGGCACTTCCTTCAACTCGTTGAGCAAAATAGCGACCGCTTCCCCAGGGCGTTTTTCGCGAATCAGGAAATGAGTGAGGCTCGACAGCAGCCAGTAGCGCATTTGCATGGAAGCTTTGCCGGGCGCCTGCGGACCGGGCGGGCAAAGCGCCAACCCGCGACGGATGGCCGCTTCCTCCTCGGCCGGCTCGTTGCGCCCGCGATAATACTCGGCGCGCTTTCGCCAATACTCCGGATCGTCCCTGTTTTCCTGCTCCTGCTCACGGAGGCGACCCTCGATCACCCGCGCGCCGGAGGCGGCTTGCACCATGCCCGCCAGGTAAGGGTTGAGCGGCAGATCGTGCTTTTGCCGCATATCGGCCGCCTCGACCATGATTTGCTGCGATCGCTGCGTTTGGCCGAGCTTCAACAGGCACTCGGCCAAATCCTCGCGAACGCGAACCTCGAACAACAGGCGATGTGTCTGGTTGGGCAGCATCGCCTGGCACATCATGGCGAGTCGTGCGATTTCGTCGTCCGTCACCCGCGTGTCGATCGCCCGGCGAAAGAACACCTCGGCGGGCCGATATTGCTCGAGGTCGACCAGCAGCGTTGCGATGTGTCGCATGTCGGTCGCTTTGGCCGGACGGCAGACGCCCGACATCCAGTGAAGCTCCTCCGGCTCCACGGCGGCATTGGTGCCTCGCAAGACCATCAGCGCGCGAAGGTACTCGAGCGTAAGCTCGGCGTCGGCCGGATTCGCGCGAACGGCGGCCGCCATCTTGTTCAGTTCCGCTTCCGCCCGTCCCATGTCGGCCAGGTGCCGTAGTCGTGTTTGACGCCAGAAGTCGATCGGCCTGGTCTGATAGAAGGACACTCCGGGTTGACGAGCGTCGCTGTCGGCCTTCGCGGCCTGCCGGCGGTTGTACCGGCGGACCGATTCGGTTCGAGCATCGAGCCAGGCGATGAACTGCTCGTCGCTCCAACGCTCGTCATTGTCCTCGGCGCGATAATGTTTGAAAAGCCGGTTGTCCAGCGCGATTTCGTGAATCTGCGGGGCGAACGTTTCGACGATCGTTCGCCCGACGTCCCACGCGTGGTAATCGTCGGTGGCGTCGTAATAGCTGCTCGTCAGCAGGTAGTTGTCGACCTTTTCCGGCCCAAGCCGCCAAAGTGTGCGAACCGCATCGCACGCTTCATCGTCCAGGCCGGCTCGCATGCAGACGTTCAACTTCACCAGCGCGTCGCGCGACGTACTCGCCTCGCTTGCCGCAAGCTCGGCGCCCCAGTCGATCAGATTCTTCTCTTCGGTGAGAAGCCGCCGCCCCACCTCGCCGTCGATGGTCCACCAGTCGAGCCGCTCGTCGGCCCATGTGCTATCGACCGAAAGAAGGCAAGTGAGCGCGACGACGAGGATCGTCCCGGCGGAACACGCGAAAGCTCGTATCGACAACATGGTTCTACGTGGCTCCAAGCAAGAGTCGGAGAAATCCTGACGAACCCTGATTGTACCAGATTATCCGAGCGCCGCGTGTAACGCGAATGTAACAAACTTGGGATGTTTCCCGGCTCACCGGACCGACGGCGGATTGGGCAAGCTTCCCCCGGGCGTTGCCCTCGTGGTTGTACCCAAGTCAGGAGCGTCACCGGCCGGCTTGCCCGGCCGGAACGATGGTCAGTGAGCTACAA
>CAYPWB010000141.1:0-13833 GCA_964414315.1 uncultured Planctomycetaceae bacterium
TGCGGAGCGAACACAAGCGGGACCGACGTCGTGTTTTCCCGATGGGTGAACTGCGACAGACCGCGCGTGGTTCCGGTGACCGCATCCCACAGCATCGGCGCTCCCTGGTTGACCCGGAACGTGCAGGTGGCAGTGACCGGTTCGGCCGTGGTGTTCGCAACGAAGTAGATATCCTCGGTCGCCGTGCGGCGATGCGTGAAGCGGAGCGGGGCATCGGCGCGAAAATCTTCCGGCACGCCCATGCCGGCGAGCACGGCCGCAGTGGTTGCATAGTCGGGATACAGCGACGTCGTAGTGGGTCCGCCGCGCGGCTTGAGGCCCCAGGGCGCCATCGTGCCGGGACCCAGTTCCCCGGCCGCGGACCAGTCGGCACCGTTGCGGCTCGCGCTCCAGGTGCTATCCGATCCGATCACGCGGCTGGTTCCGTCAGTGAAATGCAAGCGCATCGCCGCCAGGAAGCCGGCCGGGTTTCGCTCGCCGGACGGCGCATTACCCACCACCACTTCGACGGTGTTCCGGCCGTTGTGCAGTTTCGGCAGCAACTCGGCCCGATCGATCTCCTGCCAGTCGTCGCTCGAAAATACCGGCTTGCCGTTGACTTTCAGGGAGACGGTATTGTCGGCGGTGGCTTCGATGATCGCGCTGTCGAGCAACCGGGGATCGGGAATGTCCCACGTGTAGCGGAAGTGGACGTTCCCCGGCGCGGCATCGTGGGCCGGGTTTCCCTCATTCAGCCAAATCCATTTCCCAGAGCCGGGGAGGAGCGGCGGGGCGGGGCTCCCGGCCTGTATGGCGGAATCCCAAATCACACGCCCTTTGCCCAGTTGCCGCTGCGACGTGCCCGGTTCGCCCCAGAGCTTCTCCGCAAGCTGCTTCACCTCGGCGTCACAATGTGGATAACCGCTCAGGCTTGGCGAACGGACCGGCGGCCCGCCGAGCACCGTTGCACCCGACTGAACGAGTTCGATGATCTTCGTAAGCAGTGCCGGGGTCATCGTTTTCCACCGTGGCAAGACGAGCAGCCGATACGACGTGCCGCCGGGGAAGGCGATCCGCCCGTCCCGGACCTCGGCCCGGCTGATCAAGATCCGCGAGGAGCAGCCGTCGAAGCTGTAACCCCTTTTGTCCGGCAATCTCGTCTCGGCGGCGTGCAGGGCGCTTGAGGGCGGTTGAAAGACCTGCGGTACGCCTTCGGGCGTCAGGTAGAGAATGTCCGAGACCGTCACGCCCTGCTGCAGCACGTGCGAACATCGCGCCAGGTACTCGTGGTAATCTCGCACGAGCGGCCAGAAAGTCTGCTTGCGGTTCCAGAACACGCCGTAGGGGCCGAACGTCGCTCCGGGGGCATCTTCGTTGGGTTGTTGGGCATAACCGTGAATCGAGAACTTGTTGATCCCCACCGCGAAAGCCCAGTCGGTCTGATTCTTCAGCACCCAGGGAGTACGTTCCCAGCTTCCACGACCTGAGGTGAATCCCTCGGCCAGGACGACGGGCTTGCCCATCGTGTGCGCAACCGAGGCGGCCTCGATGCAACTCCACCCGGATTGAAAATGGTCGAACCAGAACTCGCCGGCTGGGAAGTCGGCGTACGATCCAAGATCGAGGTCGCCGGCCGGATTCATATCGTACGGTTCGATCATCAGTCGCAGTCCGCGCTCGTGACACAGCTTCTTCAACTCCGCCGCGTGGTTTTCGAGCAACAGTTCCTGGCACACTTTGCGGACATCCCAGAGAAAACGCTCGGTCTGCTCACGGGAACCGACGACGCAACCGGTGTACGTCGCAAAGTACAGCCAGGGGTCGTAGCCGCAGCGCTTCGTGAACTCCTCGCGGAAACCGGGCGTCCAGTTCTGGGAACTCATCTCCCAACTGTCGGCGTCGAGTGCCACGAACCCGACCTTCCGGTCGATCGGACGCGGCCCGATCGCCTCGAGCAGCGGGTCGAAATAGGCCTGGAAATGGGTCGCGATAGCCGCCTTGCTGAACTTGTCCGACTCCAGCCCCAGCCCGGCATCCGGCGCCGGGCGTGTGTTGGCGCCGGTGGAGCGCACGCCGAGCCGAACGATGGTCCACTCACCCGGCGGCACGTCCCAGCTCAGCCGGCCGTCGGCCTGTAGTTCGTCGGTCAAGTCGATGATCGATTCGGGCGCGACGGTCTGTGCATCGGTTGCCTCCGGATAACTCGCCGGTGACGGCAAGTAGGGACGCACGCCCGGCATGGAGGTAAACGGGTTGCGAATATGAAGGGCCTTTTCCTGAATGTCTTCAATGACCGGTTCGCGACGCGGAAACGCAAACACGGCGACATCTTCGTAGAACTCGCTGATCTCCCTTTGTATCTGCGGTGTCTGTCTGCGGTGATACTTGGAAATGCGCGGCTGCGGCTGCGGCAACACCTCGTTGAACTTTGCCGGCCCCTTGGTATTGACGGTCGCGGGTACGAGGTGCTGCATGGATTGCTCGGCGCGGATCCAGGGACCGCCCGTGCCGGACCAGCCGGGCCCCGTGATGGCGGCGAATTCCAGACCAAGGCGTTCGCACTCGTGGACCGAGTGGACGAACTGCTTGCGCCACGGCTCTCCGAGAAAGGGCGAGGCATTGGGAACTTGCCCGACACTGCAATCCATCCGCAGCACACCGCCAATTCCGGCCTTCTTCATCGCTTCCAGGTCGGCGGTGGCACTCTCGAGGGAGTAGTTGCCGCTTTGGGTCCAGTAAACCCAAGGCCGGGCCGTGTCGGGTGGATTGAAAAAGCCTTCCTCAAGATCCGCGGCAGGGGCGACGTTCAGCGCGGCGCCAAGCACGATGATCGCAGTCAGTAGTCCGGTTTTCATGGCAACCTCGGCTTGGCGGTCCTGTTCTTCCTCAATCTCGCTGCTTGAGAACCACCGGCCCGAGCAACCCGCCCTTGTGTAGCGGAGCGTCGGCCCTGAAGCGGTAGGGTTGGGAAACGTGGCTTTGGCGTTGATTCTCCGGAAGGCCCGCATCGGCGACGAGTCGGTTGTTCCAAGTGTTAGCGACGCGAATGGTCAGTTCGTTCTGACCGCGTTTCACGAAAGGCGTGATGTCGATCTCCCACGGCGCCGTCCAGACCGTGCCCGCCTCCTTGCCGTTAACGACAACGGTGGCGATCACGCCCACTTCGCCGAGTTCCAGCACGGTATGCTTGCCGTCGACGGGTTTCTCCAGCGTGAAGCTGATTTCGTACACGCCCGTTCCGGCATAGTGCTGGATGGCATCGTCGGGATGCCCGGCCCAGTCGATGAGGTTATCGAACACGACCTCCTCGGGCGCGCCCTGGCCGTCGAAATGCACCGTCCAAGGACCGTCGAGCGTGGCCACGACCTCTTCGGACGGCACGTTGGAAGCCGCCTCGCCCTGGGCGCTGCTGTCGATCGATTCTCGGAAGACGACGAAGATGCTTTCCGACGCGTGGAGGCGGAGCGGGATGAGGGTACGTCCGTTCTTTTGCGTAAAGGCGGCCGCATGGGCGATGGTGCCGGTGACGGCGTTCCAGAGCGTTGGCCTGCGCCCGGTCACGCGGAGCGAGGCCGTGAAGTCGGCCGGGTTGTTGGAGGTGTTGGCAAGGAAGTAGATTTCGCCGTCCGGTGTGGAGCGATGCTTGAACACGATACCGCCTCGGTCGCGGATACCGATCTTTCCCGCGCCGGCGGCCGCACAAACAAGATCCCCGCCGCCAAGCACCTCGACGTCGCGGGTCACGTCGAGTTTTTCGAACACTGCGGGCAGTTCCAGTCCGTCAACGATCCGGCCCTTGCCGACGGTTCGCTCCCTGATCGACTTCCCGTCGACCTCGCCCCAGAGTTCCCCGGCCAGGCGCCGGACCGCATGGTCGCAGGCCGGATAGTCCTGCAACGACGGGCTCGCCGCGGGGCGCGGACCCATGACCGTGGCCCCGGCGCGCGCCAGGCGTTCGATCGCCTGGAGTACCTCGGGGCGCATCACCTGCTGCGGCGGCAGAACGAGCACGGCGTAGGAAGCGCCGCCCGGAAGGGTAATCCGGCCGTGCTCGACCTTCGCGCGGTGGATCAGCACGTCGGAGTTGATGTAATCGAAATCGTAGCCGTCCGGCAGCTCGGGACGGCGCGGTCCGGCCATCGCCGGCGCATTCTCGCCGATGTAGTAGGCGACGTCGGCCACCGGTCGCCCGGCCTTCAGCATCACCGAGCAGCGGCGGGTGTAGTCGATGAACGCCTTCGACTGCTCGAACCAGGTGTTGTGCCGATTGAAGGCGGTGCCGAACCACTGAATGATTCCCGGGGCTTTGTCGTCCGGTTGATGAATGTTTACGTGCAGGATCAGGTGGTTGACACCCGTGCCGTACACCCAGTCGCACCAGTTCTTGATCGACGCCGGGCTCTGCTTGAAGTTGCGGTTCGAGGTGAAGGCCTCGGCATAAACATCGGGCCGGCCGTAAATGTGTGAGCAACTCGACGCGGCCCGGCACTCCACATTATTCAACGGATCGTTGCTCTCCCAGAATTCTCCGCCGACCTGATCGGTCATGGACCCGTACAGCAGGAATTCCGAGGGGAATCCCCAGTGGCCGTAGTTCTCGAGCCAAAGGGTCAGGTCGTTCTCGGCACACACCTCGCGCAGGCCGCCGACGTAGTCCCCGGCGATGGATTCGGCCACCAGCCGCCGCCAGTCCCAGAGGAAACGCGTAGAGACTTCCGGGCTGTCGACCACGCGGCCGTTGAGGCAGGGCAGGAATCGTACCGGCGAATAGCCGAAACGCTCCTCGAATTTCGCCACTAGCCCGTCGGTCCAGTTCTGCGGTCCCGTTTCGTAGCTGTCGGCGATGACGTACTTCAGCGCTTGGCGCTCGGCGGCGGGAGTGCGTCGCAGGAATTCGCCGACCATCCCGTCGAACAGGCTGCGAATGTGCCGCCGGTTCATCTTGTCGACTTCCAGCCCGCGGCTTTCCGGACTACTCGGGGCGCACTGCGTGCCGATCGGAATCATCCCGCAGCGCATCACGACCCATTGCCCCGGCGGCGCGTCCCAGACAAGCCGCCCGTTGGCATCCACCTTGTCGCTCAGATCGATGACCTGCCCGGAGTCTACCACGGTTCCTGCGACGGGCTCGGGCTGTTTGGGCCAAAGGTAGGTGTTCCAAGGGGGCCGAACCGAAGGGCTGGTCTCGCCGAGTTGTTTGCGAACGTAGTGAGCGAGCACGGCCCGGCGGCTCAGCGCAATGCCGGAAAACGAGACGGGCCGGTTGGCCGAAAGCGTGACGCGCAGATGCTTCGCGCGGCTTTCGGGAAACGGGACCAGAATCGGGTCCTGGTTCCGAGGCCCCTGGTGCCCTCGCTCCTCGACATGCCGGGCCAACTCGCGGAACACCTTGCCGTCCTCCGAGGACGCAATCACGCACGTCAGCGTGTACGAACGATCGAGCGGATCGATGCGCAGGCTCTGAACCGAAACCGGGGCGTCGAGTTCGAAATCGATCACCTGTGGCTCCGGGCCGATCTTTGCCGAGGTCTCCGCCGAATCGTCCAGCAGATGAGCAAGCGGTTCGATTCCCGGCGAGGCCGCCTTCACCCGCTCCATGTCCAGGTGGGCGGCTTCCCGCTCGGGTTGACGGAAGGCGATGACTCGCACGTCCTGGAAGTCCTTTTCGGTGAACGGTTCGCCGGTCGGAGTCTGTTGCGAACCCCCGGCTTTCGGAAAGGTCTTGATTTCCGGAACCGGGAGTACTTGCTCGACCGGCCCTCCGCCGCGGATCAATGTTTCGCTGCCGGCGAGATAGCGCATCGACTGCGACGGCTCGATCCAAGGCCCGCCCGACTGCGACCAGCCCGGCGAGTTGAAAAACCCGATCTCCACGCCGCATCGGCCGGCCTCCTTGACTGCCCACTGCACCGCCTCCCACCAGGCATCGCTCATGAACGGCACCTCGCCGACCGGCGTGTCGTTCGGCGAGCGGCGATTATAGATGTGCCCGATGTAGGCACGGCCGATTCCCACCCGCGCCATCGCCTCCAGGTCTTTGGTAATCCCTTCCTTGCCGACGTTGTCGTTGATCCAGTACCAGTAACAGCCGGGCCGGCTTGCCTCGGGGGGATTGCGAAAGCCGGCCTCCAGCTCGTCCGCGCGGACGCAAGTGAATGTCGACACCACGACCGTTGGAACGATCAATATCCATGCTAGTCGCATCATTCTGCGTCAATCTCCATTTCTTATGGAACGGTGAACGGTCATGCGTGTTCGTATCCACCGAACTCGCAGGCCGCGTCGTACATCGCCAGGACGTTCTCGGGGGGAACGCCGGCCTGGATGTTGTGAACGTTATTAAACACGTAGCCTCCGCCCGGTTTCAGGGCCTCGAGGTTCTCGCGCACGTGCTCCCGCACCGTGGCCGCGTCGGCATGGGGCAGCACATGCTGCGAGTCGATGGCTCCGCCCCAAAAGACCAATCGATCGCCGAACTGGGCCTTAAGCTGCTTTGGGTCCATCTCGGCCGCGCTGATCTGCACGGGATTCAATGCGTCGATCCCGTTGTCCAGCAAATCCGGGATGTACTCGCGGCAAGCACCACAGGTATGATACCAGATCTTCGCGTTCGTTCGAGATTTGATGAACTGCACCAACTGTTTGTGGCGGGGTTTCACCACGCGACGATAGAACTCAGGCCGAAACAGGGGGCCGGTTTGCCCCGCGAGATCGTCGCCGATCATGATGACGTCGACCAGGTCGCCGACTTCACGCAGAAAAGCATCGAACCAATCGAGCCAGAATGCCAGCGTCCGGTCGAGCATGGCCTCGCAGAACTCCGGTCGCTCGAGCATATCCATGAACCACTGCTGAAGCCCTCGCATGTACCAACAGGTTTCGTAGACTACGCCGCTGATGCCGCTGACGACCGCATAGGGAGTGTCGCTGCGAAGCCCAGTCGCCCGTTCGCGCAACCCGACGAATCGTCCGGGGTCGCCGCCCGGCGGCCACGGGTAGTCGGCCAGGTCGTCGACGGTCGCGTCGGCCAGGGGATGATGGGTGATGTCCATGTAGAGCGGCGAATCGTCGGGCATCGACCACCGGACGCCGAACTCGTCGGTCAGGTCGTGCCACCGCCTGCCGTTGCGTTCTACACTTTGGATCGTACCCTCGAAGTCGGCGGCCGCACCGGCATGGATATAGCGGGTATCGACGCGCAGCCGCTTGAGCACGGCCTCGCTGGGACGGGCCAATTGCTGCACGGCGTCCATGATCTCGATTTCTTCGTCGAAACCAAGGTGTTCGATCAAGGCCTGATAGGCAACGCGATGGATGCCCGTCTGGTTGCCGCCTAAGTCGATCGGCACGCGATCCGGCCGGCGGTGGTTTATTGCCGCCAAGACGCGTTCTCGGGAGGTCATGGACGTTCTGCAAGTCGGCATCTGCTGATCCTTCAATCTACGAGATAGTTGCCGTAGCCGATTACGAGCGTCGAGGCGATCAAAGTGAAGATGCCCGCCCAAACGAGCGTTTTGGTCTTGGCACTTGTTCCTCGCCACTCGTGGAACACAATCCCCCACAGGTTACTGAAGACGATGATGAATGCCATATGGATCGACCAACTCGAGAAGTCGTACTTCTCCCCCAGCTTGGTCTCGCCCATGCCGTAAAAGAAGAACTGGCCGTACCAGATGACTCCGCCCAAGGCCGAGAGCACGTAGTTGCGCAGTTGCGACAAAGCGGGGCCGTGGATATAGTCGCCAAACGACCGGTTCTTCAGATTCAAGATCAAGCACCATACGGCGTTGCTCGCGAAACCGCCAAGCAAGACCACGACCAGTACCGCGTTGTTGGCGAACAGGGGCTCGGTGTCCATTTGGCGGGCGATTTCGGCGATCGGTTCTCCCGCTGCGAGCCCGAACGCGAAGCAGGCGCTGAGCACGCCCGCCACCGCAGCCACGGCGAACCCCTTGGCCAGGGCGAACTCTTTGACCGAGGCCGCCTTCTGTTCGTCGGTAAGCTCCGACTCCTTATTCATCCCTGCCCAGCCGCACAGCCCGATGCCGGCCAGACACACGGTGATGCCCGCCACAACGATCTGTCCCGGCGGTGTGGTGAAGATCGCCACGAGCTTCGCCCAGTCGTCTTCACTGCCGACCAGTCCGTTGAAAATGGGCGGAACCAAGGTTCCGAACGCCATGCAGAAGCCGAGCGCCGCCGCAAACCCGAGCGCCATGCCGAGGTAGCGGACCGAAAGCCCGAACGTCAGGCCGCCGACGCCCCACAGCAACCCGAAGAAGATGCACCACATGATGGCATGGTTCGGACTTTTCGCCAGGACTTCCCCCAACCGCGGCGTGGTGATCCACGCCACGATCCACGGCGTCAACAGCCACGCCGCCACACCCATCACGAGCCAGAGGCTCTCCCATGCCCACCGCTCGACCTTTTTCAAAGGCGCGTAAAAGCTGCCGGCGGCAAAACCACCCACGGCGTGCAGCAGAACCCCCAGGAGAGTATTGGGAATCATTGGCTTATTGCTCCGGAATCAACGGCTTCGCGCTCCCGTCATTGTAACCGAATCTTCGACAGGCTGCAGCGATTGCCGATGGACGTAACAAGGGGGAATGTGTCCGTGGGGATGACTCTCGGCCCCAGAAACCGTACGTTGGATCGAATCTGACAATTGGCCGAGAGCGTTGCCCAATGCGGGAGAAGGCCTACCGAACATGGCGGTGACGGATTGAGTCATTGGGACCTTCCTGTCTTGCCGAATGCCCAGACCAAGTGTCGCAGCTCGACCGGAAACATCAATTATCACCTTCGGGACCGATGGCTTGCCAGCATAGCACCCGCGCAGGTTGTTGTCATTTTGCGACATACTCGCCCAGGTCGCAAGGCTCATCGCAGCAGACGCTCCGGAACCCGGGCCGGGGCACTACACCGCCATGCGTACCTGATCGGCGAGAACCAGACAACGTTTCGAAACGAGCGCCCCGTAGCCGGTATGCGGCGGGAGCGGTCCTGAGCCGTGCACGAGCAAGCATCCTTTGGCGTCCTTCCGTGTACGCGAAGGGGGCAGCCCCATTTTTGCGGCGTCGCGGCCGGCCGATTGGACAAATCGCCCTGCGTGCCGCAAGAATCGGGGAAGTCCGCTGTAACCAGCGACAGCCTGCAAATGTCGCAAAATAACAATGCCAAACCAACCACCTTGCCGGCAAATGTGATATACTCGCAGCCAGCGACCCCGAGTTCTCAGGTGAATCGCCGGGCATACCCTCGCAGGAGGGGCCCTGGCAGGGGCATCATCGATGGCGGATTTCGACGACGCTGTGTTCCTGTATCTGCCCGTCACCCAGGCGGTGTCCCGGCTAGGCCTCTACCTGACGGGGGCGGGTAGCGATCGTGTGCCGGCCGGCTCGCCTTACCCGCGGCAACAGCATCCGGAATTGTACGACTTCAACTGGTCCCAGGGCCGAGTGCTGCCCGAGTTCCAGTTTGTCCTCGTCCACGAAGGACAGGGCGAGTTCGAATCGCGGGAGTTGGGCCGCCAGAACGTCGAGCCGGGGACAATGATGGTGCTGTTTCCGGACGTTTGGCATCGTTACCGTCCGGCACGCGACACGGGCTGGACGGAGTCCTGGATTTCTTTGGGGGGCGAGTTGCTGTTTCGCTGGCAGGCCCGAGGCCTGCTGTGCCCTGAAAAGGCGATCGTGCGGCTTCGACACCCCGGGGTGGTGGCGCAGCAGTACCGCGAGATCATCCGATTCGTTACCCGTTCCCCCGAGCAACACCCCCCGCTGCTGTCTGCCCGGGCGATGACGATCATTTCCGCCGTCCTCGAGCAATCGCTCGACGAAGTATCGGACAGCGGGTCGGAAGAGGGTGACGTCGCCCCGTTGGTGCGCCAGGCGCGGCAGGTCATCTGGAACCACAGTCACCGCAAGATCTCCGTCGCGGCGATAGCCAGGAAGCTCGGTATTACGCGACGGACACTGGAACGGAACTTCCGCAACGAGGTCGGACGCACGATCCTCGAGGAGCTTATCGCCTGCCGGTTGGAGCGGGCTCGGCGGCTGCTGAGAGACACACACGTGCCGATCAAGTACGTGGCGTTTGCCGCCGGTTTCAGCTCGATTTCGAACATGTGCAAGGTATTCCGGCGCGAACTCGGAGTTTCGCCGGGCGAGTACCGTAAATCGGCCGTGCATTCTTCGGTCGAGTGGAGTGCCGCAACCATCGGCCGTGTTGCGGCCGGTTCTCCCTGAACCGTTAGCAGCCCAAGGAGCAAGACGTGTTATCACCGAGAAACTACCCGCCGCGCCCGAAGCAGGCGGTCGAGTCGGCGTATCGCGAGGCCCAGTCGGTCTTTGGCGAACTGGATGTGGATACCGATGAGGTATTGCACCGCCTCGCCGAAGTATCGATTTCCATGCATTGCTGGCAGGGAGACGACGTAGGCGGCTTCGAGGGGGCTGCGGAGGACATCGGCGGTGGACTGGCCGTTACCGGCGGCTACCCGGGCAAGGCCCGGACGCCCGACGAATTGCGCGGCGATCTGGAAACGGCCCTGGCGCTGATTCCCGGCCGGCACCGGCTGAACCTCCACGCCAGCTACGCCGAGCCCGGCAATTCGAAGGTCGAACGAAACGAGCTTCAGCCGGCGCACTTCCAGCGGTGGATCGACTGGGCGAAGAGCAACGGCCTGGGGATGGACTTCAACCCCACGTTTTTCGCCCACCCGAAAGCGGACGACGGCCTGACGTTGAGCCATCCGGACGACGGCATCCGGCAGTTCTGGATCGAACACGGGATCGCGTGCCGGAATATCGGCGCGGCGATCGGCGCGGCGCTGGGCTCGCCCTGCGTTACGAACGTCTGGATTCCGGACGGCATGAAGGACATGCCGATCGACCGCAAAACACCGAGGCAGCGACTGGCCGCGGCGCTCGACGAGATGTTCGCCGACCCGCTGGACCCGGCGCAGAACCTCGACGCCGTCGAGTCGAAGCTGTTCGGCATCGGTTCGGAAAGCTACGTGGTCGGCTCGCACGAGTTCTACCTGGGCTACGCCATCTCGCGCGGCAAGCTACTCTGTCTCGACGCGGGACACTTCCATCCCACGGAAGTCATTTCCGACAAGATCTCGGCGGTGATGCAGTACGTCGACCGGCTGCTGCTGCACGTCAGCCGCGGAGTCCGCTGGGACAGCGACCACGTGGTCATCCTCAGCGACGAATTGCGGGCGATTGCCCAGGAGCTGGTGCGAGGAGATTTCCTGGGCCGGGTCCACATCGGGCTCGACTTCTTCGATGCCTCGATCAATCGGGTCGCCGCCTGGGTGATCGGCACCAGGGCGATGCTCAAGGCCCTGCTGCTGGCCCTGCTCGAACCGATCCGCTTGCTTCGCGAATTGGAAAGCGAGGGAGACTTTACCGCCCGGTTGGCCCTGCTCGAAGCGTTGAAAACCCTCCCCTTCACGGCGATCTGGGATTATCATTGTTTGACCTGCGACGTGCCGGTCGGTGCCGCATGGCTCGACGACGTCCGTCGCTACGAAACCACCGTGCTGTTGAACCGAAGCTGACGGTTTGAGCATCCCACACGAGAATCTGCCATGACTGACGAGCCGACTTCCTCCGCAGGAGGCGAATTCGAGCGAGAGCCGGTGCCCCAAGGGTCCCTGCTCGGTTTCAAGAGTTTCATTGGAATGTATGCCGGCGAGCACTGCGCGGGCACCGAGCTGATGATCGGCCCGCTGTTCGTGGCAGCCGGCGTCAGCGCGTTCGACGTGATCGTCGGCCTGATCGCCGGCAATGCCCTGGCTGTGCTCAGTTGGATGTTTCTCTGCGCCCCAATCGCCACCCGGGCACGGCTGACCCTCTACTATCAACTCGAACAAATCTGCGGACGGAACCTGGTCACGCTCTACAACCTGGCCAACGGGGTCATGTTCTGCTTCCTGGCAGGGGCGATGATTACGGTTTCGGCCACCGCCGTGGGTGTGTGGGCGGAATTTCCCATGCCGGCGCTCAACGACTTCTACCCCAACAGCGTCGGCTGGGTGCTGGCGGTGCTGGGCGTCGGAGCCGTGATCTCCGTCGTGGCCGCCTACGGGTACAGAATGGTCGCCCACGTGGCCAACATCGCCGCCCCGTGGATGGTGCTGATTTTCCTGGCGTTCGGGCTCGTCGCGCTCCGGAACTTCGTCAGCAGCACGGGTGCCGAGATCGACTCCGCCCGGGCTTTGTGGAAATTGGCCGACGAGGTGATATGGCGAGGCGGAGAGCCCTTGCCGGGCCAGGTGAAGTTCACCTTCTGGCACGTGACCTTCTTCGCCTGGTTCTGCAACATGGCCATGCACATCGGCATGAGCGATTTGACCGTGCTCCGGTACGCGCGAAAGTCGTGGTACAGCGTGGCGTCGGCCGCCGGAATGTACGTGGGCCACTTCATGGCATGGATTTGCGCCTCGATGCTGTTTGCCTACCAACTGCACGAGACGCGTCCCGACGCGTACGTGACGAACCTGCTGGTCGACCATGGACAGCAGGCGCACACCGCCGCGGAACTCCAAGACGCCTCGTTCACACCGGAATTGATTCGGGAGGCGATGCACACCGAAGGACGACTTCAGGATGCCGGCCAGTTGGGCGCCTACAAGGAGCAGTTGATGGAGGCCGGCGTTATCGACAATACGGAAGTAACGGTCTCGGTGCCTGCCCCGCTGCCCGGCCCGCTGGCCTACGGCGCCTGCGGAATTGCCGGGCTGCTGTGCGTGATTGTGGCCGGTTGGACTACGGCCAACCCGACGATCTACCGGGCCGGCCTGGCTTTCCAGGCGATCATGCCGAAACGCTCGCGTTTTTCGGTCACCCTGGCGACCGGGGCGCTGGCGACCGCGGCCGCGTTGTTTCCGGCTCTGGCGATGAAGCTTCTGGGTTTCGTCGCCCTGTACGGCCTGATCTTGATGCCCATGGGCGCGGTGGTGTTCATCGACTTCTGGTTGCTCCGCCGCCTGGGATTGCGGAAGGAATATGCGGCCTCGCGCGGCATTGCGTTCAACCCTGCCGCGGGTATCGCCTGGCTCGCCACGCTGGCCATCTGCCTCGCCCTGGTCTTCAGCAATATTGAAATCAACGGCTTCCATCCGTTCCAGATCTATTTCGTATCGCTGCCGGGCTGGTTCATGGCGGCGGCTTTGTACATCATCGTCAGCGCGATTTACCAGAACGAATTGCACCACACCTGGCCCTTCCGCCGATTGTGCCAGCTTGCTTCCTGGCTGAGCCTCGCCGCGGTGGTTGCACCGGGCGCAGCCTACTTGCTCGCTGCCGCAGAACTCGACGACGTCAAGGAAATCATGCTCATCGGTACAGTCGTATGGTTCATCTCCACGCCGATGTGGATGGGGCTGAAACGCGAGGAGTGAGTTGCGTGTCGGGTCGTCAGGAACAACTCCCTCTGTAAGCGTTCACGGGTTCGGACCGAAGTGGGCGGGCAGGTGTCCTTCGACGGCAAGCCGATCGACCAGAGAACCATCGACTTCATGCCCGCCGACGGCCAGGGCCCGACGGCCGGCGGTCTGATTGAAGGCAGCCGCTACTCCCGGCCCGTGAACCGCCGTCCAGATCAACCGTCTGGTCGGTTGGCAAGTGCCGTGCCTCCTTGAGAAGGCCTACAAATATATCGTCCGACGAGAGTGCGACGATGGTATCGCGGCAGGGCTCGCACTCGCTGATGTGGCTCTCGATGGCGAGCGCTTCGCCCGGTGGCAGTTGCCCAAAGTTGTAGGCGCTCCATTGCCCTTGGCTCGGGGTAACCGTTCACAGGGGACTGTCCCGATTTTCGCGGCACAAAGGGCGATGTGCC
>CAYPWB010000142.1:0-13797 GCA_964414315.1 uncultured Planctomycetaceae bacterium
AGCGGACGGCACGACGGAGCGTGCCTGCTACTTTGCCGGGCTTTGCACCCAGAGCCGGAAGGCCGGCGGAAGTTCCTGCCGCCAACGCGTAACCGTCCCGCTCGGCTCGCGGGACCTACCGGACCGGCAGGGGCGAGTATAGCATGCCCGGGGTCGGTTGTCGATTTTGGGCTTTGCGTCGTTCGGTGCCCGCCAACCGCAATTCGTAACCGTTCATGGAGCTGCACGGGCCGTTCTCTCCGCTGTATACGAAGGGGACAGTCCCATTTTCGCGGCGGAAACAATGGATAGATTGGGCAAGAACGCCCTTTGTGCCGCGAAAATTGGGACAGTCCCCCGTGCCCGCCAACCGCAATTCCTGTCGAAAGCAGCCGGAGCGGGCGGGCCGAAATTGCCGATGCAGTATGTGGGGTGTTCCCGGCAGCGAGAGGGAATTCGCGCGGGCCCCCTCTTTGGTGTTATTCAGCCTGCCACGGAGGAGGTTTTCCCATGGCCGTTCGGTTTGCTCGCATTGCTATCACTTGCTGGCTGGTAGCCGCCTCGGCTTCCATGGCGTCTGCCAACCCGTTCCGTTGGATTTGGAATGCCCCGAAGAAGGTGGCCAGCGACATCGCACGCGACACCAAGCGGCGGAACGTGTGGCCGGAGCCCTTCGTTCAACCCGACCGGGAGGCGGCCCGGGCGCCGTTCGCCACGATGATCGGCCACGGCTGGCGGCAGCAGAACCTGATTGCGCATTACCATTTCCGGAAAGACGGTCAGGGGCTGACCGAGGCCGGGCGGCACAAGGTGCGTTCGATTCTTTTCGGCGTGACTCCGCAACACCGCATTATTTATGTGCAACGGGCCGACGATGCGCAGGTTACGGCATCGCGGGTATCCGATGTGCACGCCCTGGCCGCCCAACTCAGCCCGCACGGCGAACTACCCCCCGTGGTGGAAACCGACATCGCACCGCATGGCCGGCCGGCCGAGTGGGTCGACGCGGTGGGGCGGAAGTTCCACGAATCGATGCCGGCGCCGACCCTGCCGGAGGGGCAGAGCGAATCGGCCTTCTGATCCTTTTCCGGGCTTGCCGTCAAACTTTGCCCGTTTCCCCAAATCGGCTGTAGGAACCGGGGCGTGCGGGTCGATCAATAGACCGAGTTTCGCCGGCCAAAGTGCACCCCGAGGGTTGCGCTTCCTGGTCGACCTGCCAGGGGAATGGTCTCGGATTCGCCAGTCGAACGACCGGTACGGTAGGAGCGTCGGGCAGTCTGCCCCGAAGTCCTGAGATTATCCCCCGTGAATGTCTCGTGAACACGGAGGTTCGAAGGTGCATCGGGTTTCGCCGCGGTGCCGGGTTGCCGCATCACTCGTTCTGGGGTTGGCGCTAGGGAGCTTCGGCACGCCCAGTGCAACTTCAGCCCAGGCGCCCGGCTCCAATCCCTTCGGGGTCCAGTCGGCCGAGCCGTCGTGGACCGAATCGATCACTTCGGGCGTGAAGCGCGGTTGGGACGGGCTGACGCGTCCGTTCACCACCGAAGCGCCGCCCCCGCCTGCGCCCGACCCCACTTCGCTGCGAAGCCCGGGCCGGCCCAGCCCCCGGCTGCACGTCGAAGTGGCCCGCCTGAACGAGCATGCCGGCCGGCTCGACGAGGCCGAGCGGCACTACCAGGCCGCCCTGGCAATGGACCGCAACGACTTCAGCGCCACGCTGAATTACGCGCGTCTGAAGGACCGGCAGGGCGACTCGGGCGCGGCCTTCGAGTTGTACCGGCGCGCCGTGCAAACGCATCCGCGGGAGGCGTCGGTTTACAACTACTTGGGGCTCCACTACGATCGGCGCGGCATGCCCGAAGAGGCTGCCGCCACATTCATCCAGGCCGTGCAACTGAAGCCCGAAGAACCCCTGTACCGCAACAATCTCGCGCACGTGTTGGTCCAGCTCGGCCGACTTCCCGCGGCCTACGAGCATTTGCACGCCGTGCACGGCGAGGCGGTGGCTTACTACAATCTGGGCTATCTGCTGCACCAGCGGGGACAGCGGGAAGCGGCGGTTCAGCACCTGACGGCGGCGCTCCGCCGAAACGCGAACCTGACCCCGGCGAGGCAGCTCCTGGCCGAGTTAGCGCCGAATATGCGAACCGGCGCAGCCGTACCGCACGTGGCCGCGTCGCCGCCGGCGAGAAGGGCCGGGCCCCCGGCCCGGAACCGTCCGTTGCCGGGGACGCCGGGCACGGCGTTGCGTGGGCAACCGGGCCCGCTCGAGGGCAACTCGCACCGCGCTCCGCCGGAAGTGGCGCGGTCGCTGCCCCACATCGGGCCGCCGGGCGCCTATCCGCCGCCCACGGCCCGCCGCCCCGAAGCCGGTCGACGGCCGCAACTTGCGCCCGCGGAAGGACCCGCCATGCCGCCGCGAGCGGCTCCGCCGCGCGAACCGGTCCATCGCGAAGCCTATCCGCAGGGGCCCAGCTACGTCGAGCCGCCCCAGCGCAACACGGCCCCCATGCGGCACCGCTCCGCAACCGAACCGAAGCAGCCCGAAGGAATCGAACCGGCCAAACTCAAGCAGCCCGAGGGAATTGCAGCGACCGAATTGAAACAGCCCGAGGGCATGGTACCGGCCCAACCGAAACCGCCGGGGGAAGACGGGTCGGCCAACCTGAAGCAGCCCGAGGAAATCGCGTCGGCCGAACCCAAGCAGCCCAAGAAAGACGAGTCGGCGGAACCCAAGCAGCCCGCCGATATCGAGCCGGCGGAATTGAAGCAGCCCGAGGGAGTTGCGTACGATGCGGTGCGCCTGAACGCTCCGTACGTCGAACTCACCGGGGCCGCGTTGGCCGTGCCGCCGGCGGAAGCCGACCAGTAGGGGCAGCAACGGGCCTGCAACGGCCGCATTCCTGCAACGTTGGAGTTCACCCTTCAGCGTGCCGACTGCACCGGACTCCAACTTCGCTCGCGGGCGAAAGCGTGAACCCCAACAGCAAGTCTGCTGCTGCATCCGACGAGTAACGCGCTAGAGCTTCGGGATGGGGATGCGCTTCTCGCCCGAGGGAATTTCCCGGTAGGGGCCTTCGTAGTACGGGTACACGTCCACTCCGTAGCCGCGCCGCAGTTCCCATTTCGCCCGGGCGTCCCAGGGCGTTCCGGGGTGATTCGTCGATACTTCGGCCAGCAGTTCGTTCGCCCGGTTCCTGGTGGCCTCCGTCTGCTCATCCGTAAGGGTGGTCTTTCGGGTGCGCAGCCGCCAATGCTGCAAGGTGACGGCCTGCCGTTTCCCGAGCCAATTGGCTTGCTTCGTCATGGGAACGACCCTGGGGTTCTCGACGAAGTCGTGGAAGAAGGCCACGTACTCGGCCAGCCGGACCCGGAACGCGAGCAGTTGCGCGTAGGTCAGGTCGTAATTGGCCCGCCATCGCATGTCGGGATCTTCATTGCGGAGGCGGCGAATTTGGTCGAGTTTCTCAACCGCCGCTTCCAGGTATTGCGAATAAATCCTGGCCTTGGCGGTTTCCTCCACCACCTGCCGCTTGAAGGTCTCGAAGTTGGGCGACCAGTAGCGGCGCATTTGGATGTGCTTCTTGGCCTGTTCGTCCCACGGGTTGAGGTCGCGCATGATGACCGTGTAAAGCACCTGCCGCATCTCGCTCATGTCGCGGTCGCGGAAGATGGCCTCGCGGGAGCGGAGGTCGGGCTGGTAGCCTCGCATGGCCTCGAGTTCGTAACGCCGCTTCTCACCGCGCACCAGATTGGTTTCCACGCTGGGCAGCATGAAGAAGATGCCGCCGGTCTGGTGTGCCAGCCGCGATTGTTCGTACGGGCCGAACCCGCTGGGGAACGCGTCCTCGCGCCGGTGGAAGCCGTTCGTTTGGAGTTGCTCGGGGAACGCCGTTTCCGGACCGCGGTCGATGCGCAGCCAGTGTATTCGCTCGGTTTGCGGATGCTTCCACCGCATCAAGGCATAGGGATATCCGAACACGGCCTCGCGGCCGAGCACGAACACGGTGCACCGCGCCCGCTTGGCTTCGTCGATGGCGGCCTCCAGGTACCCCTTGTCCTCCAGGTCGCCGCTTTCGTCGGTGGTGAGGATCATCGCGATCTTGCGGCGCCCGGCATTCGCGTAGTTGCGGTGCGCGGCAATCGCCCGGGTGATCGCCTGGTGCTGGTTCTCTTTCCCCGACGTATCGATCGGCACACGGTCGATCGCCGCTCGCAACTCGGCCAGATCGTTGGTGGGCCGGGGCGTGTGAACGTGGTAGTTCTCACCGTAGCTGGCAATGACCGAAAGCAGGGCATCGCCACCCGACTTGTCGGAAAGCCCCAATTCCGCGTAAACCCGGTCGATCCGTTCGCGAATCTCCTTCTGCTCCTCCTTCATGCTTTCCGACTCGTCGAACAGCCAAATGACCAGCACTTTCGACGAGTCGAGCATCCACATGATTTCCTGCGTGATGCGGTCCAGCGCCTGGCCGGCGCCGTCGACCACCTTGCGCCGCGTGCCGACGTGGCCGTCGGGCATGGCGCTGAGGAGCGTACCGGCCGTGGGCAGCTTGCCCAACGAGGTGTCGAGTTCCACCGAAGGTCCGTCGTCGACCGTTTCCACGACCGACGCGTCGAACGTCGGCTCGGTGACCGTAGACATCTCGCTCCCGAACGCCTGGCTGCTTTGCGCGGCGAAGTTCAACTCGGTGGCCGCCTCGGTGGAGTCTTCGAGGACGACCGTTTCGAGAATCTCCTCGGGCTCGTACTCGGCTTCGGCCACCAGCGGCGACATGGTCGACCGGGCGGCCTGCGGCAGCGCCCAAATCGCCAGCACCACCATCAGCAGCAGATGGAACACCAGCGACACGAGGAACGATCCGACCCGACGGGCCATCGCCCAGAAACCGAAACGGGGCTCTTCCTCCTCCTCGGCCAAGCGGCGCAAGGCTTTGAGATCGTCCTCGCGCAGCGGCGCGTCCTTACCGCCTTTTGGCGGCTTGGAATCAGGCTTGCGAGGGGGCGGGGCCTTCGTGGGCTGCGTCGTACCGCCGTCGACTTCGGGCTCGTCAAGAAGCGGAGCGGAACGGATGTCGTCAGGCTGTTCACTCATGGCAAGACCCCCAGTTCCTTTCATCCAGCATTCTACCGCGACGTGCGCATGGTGTCCAATGCCCCCCCGACAATCGTGGGGGTGCCTCCCTGGAAGGTTTCGCCCGAAACGCGGCGGGCTATTCCTCGAAGCCCCCCTTTCGCCACGGCGGGGTTTCGGTATAATGCCGGGTCTATGCCTGTTGTAGACAGGTGTCGGGGGGGGAGGATGATGTGCGCGTCGGTCGAGGTTCCACCAGGGCGTCGCGGCGTCGCACGCCAAGACCTCCCCCCCTCTGCGTAACCAGAAGGGGGCCTTCGGAAAAGAGAACCGCCATGCCAAAGCAGAAAACCCACAAGGGCGCCAAGAAGCGCTTCCGATTGACCGCCACCGGGAAGGTCAAGCACCGCCAGGCCGGCACCAGTCACCTTGCCAATCGAATGAGTCAGAAGCGAAAACGCAATTTGCGCGGCACCGGCGTGTTGAAATCTACCGAGGCCGACCGCATTCACGCCGCGCTGCGAACCAACAGCTACTAGCCAAACGAGCACGCTCGGGCGGGCGCCCGATCGGTTTCGGCCGCGCGCCCTGTAGAGGAAGATACCGAATGGCGGGCCGGGCAGGACAACGCTTCCCAACTGAACGGGGAAGGGCCTTGCGTCCGTCGCGACCAATGAGGAACGGCGATGAGAACCACCAAAGGTGCCGCTCGGCGGCAGTCGAAGAAACGCCTGTTTAAGCGGGCAAAAGGGTATCGGGGCGGGCGCGGGAAGCTGCTGCGCACCGTCAAGGAAACACTGCTCCGCAGCGACGCGTACGCGTTCCGCGACCGGCGAACCCGACGCCGCAACCTCCGGCGCCTGTGGATCCTGCGCATCAACGCGGCCGTCCGCGAGCGGGGCATGCGGTACAGCGAGTTCATTCACGGACTCGACAAGGCGAAGGTCGGCCTCGACCGCAAGATTCTGGCCGACATGGCCGTGCGCGATCCCGACGCGTTCACCCAAGTGGTCGAAGTGGCCCGGCAGGGCCTGGCCGAACCCGCCGCAGCCGCGGGCTGAGAGCGAACGGCGGTGGCCGGCACTGTTGGAGTTCACGCTTTAGCGTGCCGGATATCGTGCACGCTCGGTTCGCACGCTAAAGCGTGAACTCCAACAAAGCTACCCACGACTCGAACCGAGTTTGGCGAATACTTGCACCATGGCTTTGTCTGATTTCCTTGCCGAACTGGACGCGTTGGTCCGCGAGGCGAACGCGCAGTTCGTGGCGGCCGGCGACAACGCTGCGCTGGAGGCCGCGCGCATCGAGTTCCTCGGCGCGAAGAGCGGCCGGCTGAAGGCCGCGCAGAAGGGCCTCGGCCGCATCGACAAGGCCGACAAGCCGGCCGCCGGAAAGCGGTTCAACGAGGCCAAGCAGCAGATCGACGCCGCGTTCGAGCAGGCCCGGCAGCGGCTGAAGGAAGCGAGCGCCGGCGAGCCCGGGGCCGAGCAGTTCGACCCCACCGTGCCGGGCATCCGTCCGCGCCTCGGGCGTCTGCACCCGATCACGCAGACGATCGAGGAGATGAAGGACATCATGGGCCGGCTGGGGTTCACCGTGGCCGAGGGGCCGGAGGTGGAAGACCCCCGGCACAACTTCGACGCGCTGAACATCCCGGCCGACCACCCGGCCCGCGACCCGCTCGACAATTTCTATCTGGCCGTGGCCGGCAGGGCGTCGGAGTCGGCGGCGTCCTCGACGCTTGGGCTTCCCGCCGTGCCGCCGCCGCAGGATTGCCCCACGTGCGTACCGGTCGCCCCGGGCGTCGAAGTGCCGGCCGCGCTGCTGTTGCGCAGCCAAACGTCGACGGTGCAAATCCGGGTGATGGAGCAAACCGGGCCGCCGGTGCGGATCATCTCGGTCGGCCGCGTGTACCGGCCCGACACGGCCGACGACACCCATTACCCGATGTTCCATCAGATCGAGGGGCTGCTGGTCGACCGGAACGTGACCATGGCCGACCTGAAGAGCGTGCTGCGGCTGTTCGCCAAGGCGTTCTTCAAGCACGCCGAGGTCCACATCCGCTTCCGGCCCTCCTTCTTCCCGTTCACCGAGCCGAGCGTCGAGGTCGACATGACCTGGCAGGGCGGCTGGATGGAGATGGGCGGGGCGGGCATGGTCGACCCGAACGTGCTGCGGGCCGTCGGCTACGATCCCGACGAAGTGACCGGCTTCGCCTTCGGCCTGGGCGTGGAACGCATTTGCATGAACCGCCACGGCATCCACGATATCCGCGAGTTGTTCCGCAACGACGTCCGCTTCCTCCGGCAGTTTTCGTAGGGCGGGCTGTGCCCGCCGCGAGCACCGCGGGAACGAGGATATCGGCGGGCACAGCCCGCCCTACGCTCCGCAAGCGGCTGAGTGCTCGATGTTTCCCTAACCCGAATTGCATTTCCATGCTCGTATCCTGGAACTGGCTGAAGCAGTACGTAACGCTCGATATGCCGCACGAGGAGTTGGAGCGGCGGCTGATGCTGTCGGGCCTCAACCACGAGGGCACGCGCGAGGTCGGCGGCGACCTGGCCATCGACCTGGAGGTCACGAGCAACCGGCCCGACTGCCTCGGCCACCTGGGCGTCGCCCGCGAGGTGGGCGCCCTGTTCGACCGCACGGTTACCCTCCCGCCGGCCGAACCGGCCGAAGGCAAAACGCCCGTCGAGCAACTCGTCGAGGTGCGCATCGACTGCCCCGACTTGTGCTACCGGTACACGGCCCGGGTGATTCGCGGCGTGAAGATCGGCCCCAGCCCCCGCTGGATGACCCGCCGGCTCGAAACGGTCGGACTGGCGCCGATCAACAACGTGGTCGACATCAGCAACTACGTGCTGATGGAGTGCGGGCAGCCGCTGCACACGTTCGACTACGGCAAGCTGGGCGGGCGGCAGATTGTCGTGCGCCGGCCGCTGGCGGGCGAGACGATCGAGGCGATCGACCACAAGGAGTACCGGCTCGAGCCCGACATGTGCCTCATCGCCGACGCCCGCGTGCCCGTGGCCATCGGCGGCGTGATGGGCGGCGCGAAGACCGAAATTGGCGCGGCCACGACCGACGTGCTGGTCGAGGCGGCCGAGTTCAGCCCCGTGTCGATCCGCAATACGGCCCGATCGCTGAACTTGCACAGCGATTCGTCGTACCGGTTCGAGCGAAAGATCGACCCGGAGGGCGTCGACTGGGCCAGCCGCCGCTGCTGCCGGCTGATCCTCGACCTGTGCGGGGGCGAGTTGGCCCGAGGTTCGGTCGACGTCGGCCGGCGCCCCCCCGCCCGCGAACCCGTCGTGCTGCGGTTCTCGCAACTGAAGCGGGTGCTGGGCATCGAAGTTCCGCCGGAGCGGGTGCGGCAGATTCTCGCCGCGTTGGGCTTGGAGGAGAGCCGAGCCGACGCCGCCTCGGTCGAGGTGGTCCCGCCAAGCTGGCGGCGCGACCTGACGCGCGAAATCGACCTGGTCGAGGAGGTCGGCCGGATCGACGGGTACGACGCCATTCCGGAAGACGTGGGCGTGCCGATGGTCGCCTCGGCCCGCACGCTCGACGACCGCATTCACGGCCGCGTGCGCGAGGTGCTCACCGCGTGTGGGTTCGACGAGGCCGTCACGCTCAGCGTCATCGACCAGCGCGCCTCCGACGCCTGGAGCCCGTGGACCGAGGCCGAGCCGCTTCGGGCTTTGTCGCCCGTACTGCGCGGGGCCGATCGGTTGCGGCGCTCGCTCATCCCCAGCCTGCTGGCCGCACGGCGGACGAACGAAGCGCTGTTCAACACGGAAATCGATCTGTTCGAAATCGCCCGCGCCTACCTGCCCCGCCGGCGCGGCCTGCCGGAAGAGGCCGTCATGCTGGCGCTGACGAGCGGTCGGGGGTTTCGCGAGGTGAAGGGGGTGATCGAGGCCGTGCTGGAACGCATCGCCCCCGAGTTGACCGTCGAGGCCGCTGCGGCCGACGAGCCGCTGTTGGACCCCGGCGCCGCCTGCCGGCTTGAGGCCGACGGCAAGCCGCTGGCGCTGCTCGGGCAGCTTACCGAGGAAGGGCAGGAACGGTTCGAGCTGCGCGGCCCGACGCTCATCGCCGAAATGCGGCTCGCGCCGCTGGTGGAGCGTGCCTCGCTCATTCCGGTCAGCCGTTCGCAATCGCCCTACCCGCCGGTCGGGCGCGACTTGAACTTCGTCGTGGCCGAATCGGTCCGCTGGGCCGACCTGGCCGCCACGGTGCGCGAGGGCTGCGGCCCGCTGTTCGAGCATCTTGAATACGCCGACACCTACCGCGACCCCGAGCGGCTCGGCCGTGGCAAGAAGAGCCTCTTGATGCGCCTGACGCTCCGCTGGCAGGAGGGCACGCTCACGAACCAGCAGGTCGACGAGCTGCGCGATCGGATCGTCGCCGCCTGCCGCGAGCGACACGGGGCGGAGTTGCGGTAGGGGCCGAATCCCCAAAACAGGAATCGGAGCGATGAAGCTTATAAACCTGAAGCTGTCGCGTTACAGTTGCGTGCGCGACGAGGCCTTTTCCATTGAAGATATGAATATCTTCATCGGGCCCAATGCCTCGGGGAAGAGCACGATTCTCGACGCACTTCGCTTCCTGCACGAGGGACTCCAAGGACGAGACTTCCGAGGGCCGGTGTCCGGTCGCGGTGGGATTCTTCATCTGGCCTGGAAGGGGGAAGAAGCCAACCAGGTACTGCTCACAACTCAGTTCGAAGAGAATTCGAACAGGTACGAATGGGTCGTTCAACTTAGCCGTGAAGGATACGGGTTCTCGGTCCGTGAAATGGTATCGGAGTTGCGTGCGAACTCTCCTCCTGTCCAGTTGCTTTTGGCCGAGCAGGGCGAGGGTTGGTGGTGGTCGGGTGAAAAGCAGCAGGGAGTGCCACTGAAGCAGAGTGGAACCACCTGTGCCCTTTCCGCCGCTTCTGCCGACGCGACCTTCCCGGCGCGAAACATCGCTGAGTTCATTGACGCCTGGGGATTCTTCGATCCCAACTCCTTCTCGCTCCGCGGCGGCTGGTCCGGCCTGGAATCGGGACGATTGGATGCGTATGGCCGCAACCTTGCCGAAAGGCTATTCGTCTTGCAGCGGTCTTCTCCGGACGCCTTCGCACGGATCGTATCGGCCACGCAATCGATCCTAGGGCTTCCAACCGAAGTGGAACCCCGGGAATCGGAGGGACGGTACTATTTCGCCCAAAAGGAACCGGGGCTGCAGCACCCCGTGCACCAAGTTGGCGCGTCGAGCGGCACCCTGCGCGTGCTCGCGTTGATGACGGCGATTTTTGAAGAGGCGGGCAGCAGTCTGGTGGCCATCGAGGAGCCGGAAAACCACGTGCATCCCGCCGCGATCGCCGCCTTTGCCGAGTATCTGTTGAAGGCGAGCCGGCGGGTACAGATTCTCGTAACCACCCACTCGCCGCTGTTGCTCGATTTTCTCAATGAGCCGAGCGCCGTGTGTGTGGTCCGGCGCACTGATCAAGAGGGTACGAGAGTCCATCGGGAGGCTAATCCGGAGGGAGTCCGGTGTGCCCTCGATGCGTCGGGCTTTGGGCTGGGTGAGTTCTACGAAACCCAGGGATTCGGAGGCTGAAACCATGGGCAGGCGCGTCGTTGTCATTGCCTCCGGAGAAACGGAGCGCCGCGCGCTTCCGCACCTTACGGTGCACCTGCACAATGAGGGCATCGCGATTGTCGGTGTGCGGCGACCGGATGGAAACAAGACCCTGACGGTCGAGATGGCGGAAAGACTCATCAAAGCCGCTTGGTTCGCGGTAGCAGAGGAGGAACGCCCAGACAAGTACGTGATCCTGCTCGACACGGATAGAAATGACCCGGAGCAAGTCCTTCAACCGTTTCGAGAGCAACTCCCCGAACGCGTTCGCAATATCCCTGCCAGCCTTCAGTTCGCATACGCTCAGAGGCACCTCGAGGCCTGGTATTTCGCCGATTCGGCCGGCCTGCGCGAGTACCTTGGCCGCGACCTTGGCAACATCGACGCTTCCAAGCCGGATCAGATCGAGAATCCCAAGCTTCACCTGAAGAACCTCCTGGCCGATCGAGTTTACACCGCAGTCGTCTCGGAGGAAATTGCGAGAACGTTGGACGCAGAAGCGATGCGGCGCAGCGCCAGCTTCCAAGGGTTCGTGGCCGCAGTGCGGAATGGTCAGTTGGCGGACGCAGCGGCGTCCTGATTCCTGGCAACGCTTTCGTGTGGGCGCGTCATGGAGCATACTGATTTCGAGCAGCACCTGACCGATGGTAAATCGCAGTGGCTTACGTTTCTCGATCACGATGTCGCGAAAGGCCGTGTCCGAATCGGAATGACCCATGTCCCTGAATGCGATGCAACGGAACGGGTTCTGGAGCTTCGCGATGTTCAGGAAATCCACTCTGACTGGTTCGACCGGAATGACCGGTGCATGGAGTCCCTGCTTGGCGCTAGCGCACATGTAGAGGAATCGACCGTTCGGTACGTGCTTCATACGGAGCAACGAGAGATCGCCATTGCTGCAAGTCACAGGAACGAATCATGACCAGGCAACAACCACCGGAGGACGTGCCGGAACAGGAACCGCCGCAGCACGGCATTCGCGGACGCCAAGCCTACAGCACGGAGGAGTAGCAGCGACTTGAGCCCCGGCAGCCATATCATCGAGTGGATCCAAGCCAACGACGTGGCACTTGCCTGGGTCGCCAGTGTGTCCACTTTGTTGTTCCTGGGCACGCTGGCCGCGGTTCCCTGGCTGGTCACGAGAATTCCCCACGACTACTTCACACACCGGCGGCGACTGCGCGGGCCCTGGGCGGACCGACATCCGGCCTTGCGGGGACTGCTGATTGCCGCAAAGAACCTCCTTGGCGCGGTGTTCGTCGTCGTGGGACTGGCCATGCTGGTGCTGCCGGGACAGGGCGTGCTGACCATCCTGGCCGGCGTCGTACTGCTCGATTTGCCGGGAAAATATCGCCTGGAACGCTGGGTGGTCACACGCCCGTCCGTCCTTCGGTCGGTCAACTGGCTCCGTCGCCGGGCCGGTCGCCCGCCGCTGGTGCTCGACGAAAGCGACAGCGAATCAGACCGTGGGTCGGCGAAAGCCGCCGGCAATCAGGCTGATAATGAACAGCACCAGGAAGACGAAGAATAGTATTCTCGCGATTTGCACGGCCCCGGCAGCGATTCCGCCGAAACCGAAAACGGCTGCAATCAGCGCGACAACAAGGAATACCAATGCCCAATACAACATGATTCGAACTCCCGAGTGAGTGTAGGGGATCGCCGGCGATCGGCCGTGGGGCACGCTGCTCCAGGGCTTGGCGATCGGCCTGAGAATAGGGCAAATGGCGCGCCGTCGCGGTCGAAAAACGACACGACATGGAGGGAAGCAGCCATTCCGGCCGAATCGGCCGCCACCGCCCCCCCGTGGCACGGCATGTGCACTCCCTCGACTTCGGTTGCGAGGCGACCGCTTCCAGGCCGGCTGAAGCGGACAGCCCCCCGAAGGGTTGTTTTACGAGGAGCGGGCAGTCGCCGGATGAAAACGGACCATTCCGGGCGAAAGGCCCAGAAAACGATTCCAGCAAAGAGCGTTCGACGATGGAAACGCGGGGCCAAGAACACGGGCAGCAAGGCGAATCGGACGCGCAGGGCGGGCTTTACAACTCCAAGGGCGACACCGGAAAGGTCTTTCATAAGAGCCTCGTTCAAGCCATTACAATTCTCGTGGTCGTCGGATTAGCGCTTCTGGCGAAGGCGACCATCTATATCCTTCTGCTGGTCTTCGCCGGTATTCTGCTGGCCGTGCTGCTGGACTTCTTTGCCAGGCAACTCACCCGTCTGCCCGCGGTGCCTCACTGGCTTGCCGTTACCCTGGTTCTGGTGCTGCTGACAGGCATGCTCGCTCTGGTGGTCGTTCTGGCGATTCCGCTCGTCGTCGAGGAAAGCGTCCAACTGGCATCGCAGATGGAGAAATCCATCCAGCGGCTTGCGGAGTGGCTGCGAGAGAACGCAGATGGAAGGTTTTCGGTGGACGGCTTTTCGGCCATGGAAGAGCCGATGCCCACGCTCGGCGACGTTTGGCAGGGGGTAGCCGGAATCTTCGCCACCACCATGGGGGCAGTCACCGGCTTGATCATCATTGCGGTGGTCGGCGTCTTCATCGCATACAGCCCGACGATGTACACGCAGGGGTTCCTGCATCTGGTCCCGCTCGCACATCGCGCTCGCGCGACCCAAGTGATGACAGAAGTCGGTCTTACGGTGCGTCGGTGGCTGCTTGGGCAACTGATCTCGATGGTCATCCTGGCGGTCAGCACGTGGGTGGTGCTTGCCTTGCTAGGAGTGCCTCAGGCCCTGACCCTGGCTTTGATTAGTGGGGCAGTAACCTTTGTGCCCTACCTAGGACCGCTCATTGCGCTGGTGCCGATCCTGCTCGTGGCCTTCTTGGAATCGCCGCTATTGGCGCTCTACGTGTTCATTCTTTACATGATGATCCAGAACGTGGAGTCGTACGTCATCATGCCCATCGTATTTCACCGGACGGCCCACATTCCGCCGGCCTTGGGCGTGGTCAGCCAGATTCTCTTCGGCAGCCTGCTTGGCTTTTTGGGCTTCGTGCTGGCCATTCCGCTGATGGCGGTGATTCTCAAGTTGGTTAAGATGGTGTATGTTGAGGACATTCTCGGCGACCGGAGCCTGGCCGGAGATACCCCGACACAATGACGCAGCAG
>CAYPWB010000143.1:0-2932 GCA_964414315.1 uncultured Planctomycetaceae bacterium
CTGTCCCAGCGCGACAATTTGCGCGGTCTTCGCGCACGACTCGGTGTTGGTGACAATATTCCCCCGCACCTCAGCCGCCAGCCCCGCCCGCTCGAGCACCTCGACGGCGTAGAGTCCGACGCACACGGTATCGGGACGGGCAATGGCCACTCGCACGCCCGGCCTGGCAAGATCCTCCAATACCGCGATCTTCCTCGGGTTGTCGATGGGCACGTTAATGGCCGGTACGAGATAGGCCACCCGGGTTTCGGTAGCCGGATCGACCAGACCTTCCCGCTTGGCGATTTCGAGGTAATCGGAAGAGCCGGGGAAGTAGATGTCGCCCTGCCGGGCCAGTTTCATCCGCGCGAGCATTTCGCCCGACCCGCCGAAGTGGACTTCCAGCGTCGCGCCGGTGTTCTGCTCGAATCGCCCGGCGGCCAACTCGGTGGGGGGCTGCGACGCCGAGCCGACGAACAATACCAGCTTCCGTCCTTCGAACGGACGCGGCTCCCGCAATTCGCTGCCGCCCGGCGATGCACCGCAACCCAGCGCGAGCACCGGAAGCGCCGCGGCGATGAAAACGATTCGTTGCTGTGTCAAACCGGCTCTCCTTCGAGGTGCGTGAAATCGGTCATCGAGTCTACATTCCTGCATTCCTACGATTCGCGTTAACAACCGCCGGCCCCACCCATCCGGCCACCGACGCGTTGCCCGCACGGTGAACCGATTGGGCAAATCTCGCGCCGCGGGGGAAGAAGGTATTTCCCGGGCGTGTCCAGTGGTTGCGTTCGCCCCGAGACTGCGTGTAGTCCCGCAACCTTCGCGAAGAAAGGAGGACCAAGGGATACATTGCCTTATAAATGTGCGTATCGTGCCGCGCAGACTGGCACATTTGCGGTTTTGAACTCGCGGTTTCGGGTAGTTTTCCGTTAGATGTCCCGTTTCCCCCCGTATTTCACGGCGGTGCCCCCAAAAGCGGCCAAGCGGCCGGCCCAATTGGCGCAGCGATTGCACTTCGGGGGGACGCATGCCCGAGCAGGTCGAAAACAGGCCGACATCGCCTCCGTTCGAGGATCATCTTGCCCAACGCGAGCGCGAGTTGGATGCGCTGGCCGGCATTAGCGCGCTCCTGGCCGCGCAGTCGGGCCAGCGCGAAATGCTTGCCCGCGCGCTCGACCAACTCGAGCAGAAACTGGGACTGCGCCAACCCACAGTCATGCTCCTCTCGCCCGACGGCAGTGAACTGTTCGTCGAGGCGACGCGGGGCGGGGGCACGCGCGACTGGCCCAGTTTGCGTTACCAACGCGGCGAGGGCGTGACGGGCGCCGTCGTTCAGACGGGCGAAACGGCCATTGTCCCTCGCATCGCCTCCGAGCCCCGCTTCACCAATCGGATCCATCGGCGGCAGGAGGCCGGGGCGCAGGAAGCCGGCTTCATTTGCGTTCCCATCGTCTTGGGAAGCGAGGTGGTGGGAACCCTTTCGGCCGACGTGCCGGCGGCGCCTCCGTCCTTGCTGCGCGAGCACGCTCGCGTTCTGCAAATCGTCGCCGGCCTGGTGGCGTTCGACGTGAAGACGCGGCGCATGGCGCAATTGGAACGCGTCCATCTGGAGGCTGAGAACCTCCGGCTTCGCGGCGAACTGGGCGAGCATTTCCGCCCCGAACGCATTATCGGCAATGCGCCCGCCATGCGCGGCGTGTACCAACGCATTCACCAGGTGGCCGGAAGCGACACGACCGTGCTGATTCGCGGCGAATCGGGGACCGGCAAGGAACTGGTTGCCTCGGCCGTCCACTATGGCGGCCGGCGCGCCCACAAGCCTTTCGTCAAAGTGAATTGCGCCGCGCTCAGCGAGGGGCTGCTGGAAAGCGAGTTGTTCGGCCACGAAAAAGGCGCATTCACCGGGGCCGTCCAGCCTCGCATCGGGCGGATTGAAGAGGCACAGGGCGGTACCTTGTTCCTCGACGAGGTGGGCGATTTCTCGCCGGGCATCCAGGTGAAGCTGCTGCGCGTGCTGCAAGAGCGCGAGATCGCCCGGGTCGGCAGCAACCGGACCCTCCCGGTCGACGTTCGCATCATTACGGCGACCAACCGCAACCTGGAGGCCGCGGTGGAAAGCGGCGCGTTTCGGGCCGACCTCTACTACCGCATCAACGTGGTGCCCGTCTTCCTGCCCCCGCTACGAGAGCGGAAGGCCGACATCCTTCTTCTGGCGGATCATTTCGTGGAGAAGTACTCGGCGAAAATGGACAAGACGGTGCGACGGATCAGCACGCCCGCGATCCACATGATGTTCGCCTACCACTGGCCGGGCAACGTGCGGGAGTTGGAGAACTGCATTGAGCACGCGGTGCTGCTATCGACCGACGGGGTGATCCACGGCCCCCACCTTCCCCCGACCCTGCAAATGCCCGAGGCCCCCGGCGTGGCGCCGGCCGGATCGCTCTCGGCTCGAGTGGCCTTGCTGGAAAAGGAACTGATCGTCGACGCCCTGAAGTCGAGCGAGGGCAATATCACGGCGGCAGCCCGGCAGCTTGGCATCACCGCGCGCATGGTCCGATACAAGCTTCGCAAGCTTGGCATCGACTACCAGCGCTTCTTCACATAGCGCTTGTCGGGCAGAGTGGCGCCGCCGGCTGATCGTTCGGCCAAACGTGTCGCCAAGGCACTGTGGCGCGACGGAATTGTCCGAAGCCACCTAACCCGTTGGCCGCACGGCGTTTGGGTTGCCGTCCCCCCCGGTAAAATCGATATCCGGCCGCATTGCGCGACAATTCTGTCCAAGTTGGAACGAACGGCGTACGCATTCACGGCTCGATGACGCAGGCTGTTTTCTCCGCTGCACAGGAAGGGAACCGTCCCCTGGACTACTAATCCCAAACATCGTGAACTTCTTCCCACGGTCATGGCCTTGGCTTCGAGCGGAAGCTCGCATCGGCCGGCCGCCCTG
>CAYPWB010000143.1:3032-13591 GCA_964414315.1 uncultured Planctomycetaceae bacterium
GCCGGTCTTTCGAATTGCAGAATCGAATGGCACGCCAGTTGCCTTGAGACGAGCCGATATTCAGGCAACGACCCGCGGCTCGGTAACGCGTCGCTGGGGCGGCTGCGTTACGACGAGGAACCCCCGAAACAATCTCTGGAGCTTCACGCATGAGGAGAATCGCGATTTACGGAAAAGGTGGAATCGGCAAGTCGACCACCACACAGAATACCGTGGCCGCGCTGGCCGAGATGGGCAAGAAGGTCATGGTCGTCGGCTGCGACCCCAAGGCCGACTCGACCCGGTTGCTCACCGGCGGCCTGGCGCAGAAGACGGTTCTCGACACGCTTCGCGAGGAGGGCGAAGACATCGAACTCGACGACGTGCAGCGAGGCGGATTCGGCAACTGCCTGTGCACCGAGTCCGGCGGACCCGAACCGGGCGTCGGCTGTGCCGGCAGAGGAATTATCACCTCGATCAACCTGCTCGAACAGCTTGGCGCCTACGACGGCGACCAGAACCTCGATTACGTGTTCTACGACGTGCTCGGCGATGTCGTATGCGGCGGCTTCGCCATGCCCATCCGCGAGGGCAAAGCCCAGGAAATCTACATCGTCTGCTCCGGCGAAATGATGGCGATGTACGCCGCGAACAACATTTGCAAGGGGATCGTGAAGTTCGCCGAGGCGGGCGGCGTCCGGCTGGGCGGCCTCATTTGCAACAGCCGGAAGGTGGACAACGAACGCGAGTTGATCGCCGAACTCGCCGCGCGGCTTGGCACCCAAATGATCCATTTCGTACCGCGCGACAACGACGTGCAGCGGGCCGAGCTGCAGCGCAAAACGGTCATCGAATGGAACCCCGGCTGCCCCCAGGCCGACGAATACCGCGCTCTCGCTCGAAATATCGAAGACAACCGAATGATGGTCGTCCCAAAGCCGCTGGAGGTCGACGAGTTGGAGCAGCTTCTGCTCGACTACGGCGTGCTCGAGGGCGCCGCGGCGTAGGGGCGTACAGGACCGCGCGCTGCGAAGCTCGCGGTTGCCGCCCGAACTCGAACCCCCACGGAAGCGAGGTACCAGCATCGTGTCGACCGACCACGTCACCACGCCGGAAACCGCCGGCTCCGGCTCGGAATCGCTGCGCGAGCAGCTCCTGGCGGTGTATCCGAAGAAGGCGCGCCGCAAGCGCGAGAAGCAGATCGTCGTCAACGACAAGTCGACGGCGGAAGACGGCGCGACGGCCGTGCCGCAAATCGGTGCCAACTCGCGGACCGTGCCGGGCGTTATTACTCAGCGGGGGTGCTGTTACGCAGGCTGCAAGGGAGTGGTGCTTGGACCCACCCGCGATATCCTCAACATCACCCACGGCCCGATCGGCTGCGCCTTCTACTCCTGGCTCACGCGCCGCAACCAGACGTACGCTCCGACCGACGAGCACGACAACTTCATGCCTTACTGCTTCTCGACCGACATGCAGGACGAGAACATCATCTTCGGCGGGGAACAGAAGCTGCGCGACGCCATTCAGGAGGCGTACGACCTGTTCCACCCGAAGGCCATCGCGGTGTTCGCTACGTGTCCGGTCGGGTTGATCGGCGACGACGTCCACCACGTGACGGCCGAGATGAAGCGGAAGCTCGGCATCAACGTGTTCGCGTTTTCCTGCGAAGGGTACAAGGGCGTGTCGCAATCGGCAGGGCACCATATCGCGAACAATCAGATATTCAAGCACGTGATCGGCGAGGACGACACGCCCCGCGGCAAGTGGAGCATCAACCTGCTGGGCGAGTACAACATCGGCGGCGACGCCTTCCTGATCGAGAACTTGTTCCACCGCTGCGGCCTCGATCTCGTCGCGACCTTCTCGGGAAACTCGACGTACGATCAGTTCGCCAACGCCCACATGGCGCAACTGAACTGCGTCATGTGCCACCGTTCGATCAACTACGTGGCCGATATGATCGAGCAGAAGTACGGCACACCATGGGTCAAGATCAACTTCATCGGCGCCGCCGCCACGGCCAAGTCGTTGCGGAAAATTGCAGAGTTCTTCGCCGATCCGGAACTGACCGCCAACGTGGAGCGGGTTATTGGCGAGGAGTACCCCGCCGTCGCGGCCGCCCAGAGGATCTACCGCCCGCTTTGCGAGGGGAAAAAGGCGATGCTTTTCGTCGGCGGTTCCCGGGCGCATCACTACCAGGAACTGTTCTCGGAACTGGGCATGGACACGGTGGCGGCCGGCTACGAGTTCGGCCATCGCGACGACTACGAAGGGCGCCGCGTGCTGCCGGGCATCAAGGTCGACGCCGACAGCCGGAACATCGAGGAGTTGCACGTCAGCGCCGACCGCGAGAAGTACCGGCCGGAAGCCCAGGCCCGGGCGGAACAGCTTGCCGCCTCGGGCTACGCCTTCAGGCAATACGAGGGGCTGATGCCCGACATGAAACCGAAGTCGCTGGTGATTGACGACATCACCCACTACGAAACCGATCGACTGATCGATGCGGTGCGGCCCGACCTCTTCTGCGCGGGCATCAAGGAGAAGTACGTGGTGCAGAAGATGGGCGTTCCCTGCAAGCAGCTACACAGTTACGACTATGGGGGGCCGTACGCGGCGTTTCAGGGCGCGATCCGCTTCTACGCCGAGGTGGCCCGCATGGTCAACGCCAGGGTCTGGTCGTACCTGACCCCGCCTTGGGAGCCGCGCCCCGACCCACTCGACGGCGAAGTGCCGGTGGACGAAACAACCATTCATGAACTCAGGTGAACCATGACCTTGCTACACCATACGACGTCGGCCCCGACAACGGATCGGCGCGCGCTGACCGTCAATCCGGCCAAGACGTGCCAGCCGATCGGCGCCATGTACGCGGCCCTGGGCCTGCATCGCTGCCTGCCCCACTCGCACGGTTCCCAAGGCTGCTGCGCGTACCACCGGAGCACCCTCACCCGGCATTATAAGGAACCGGTGATGGCCGCCACGAGTTCGTTCACGGAAGGCTCCTCGGTGTTTGGCGGACAGGCGAACCTGGTACAGGCCATCGAAAACATCTTCTCGGTGTACGACCCCGACGTCGTCGCCGTACACACCACTTGTCTGTCCGAGACCATCGGCGACGACATCCCGCAAATCGTCGAGAAGGCGCAGAGCGACGGCGTCATTCCCGAGGGAAAGTGCGTGTTTCACGCGAATACACCCAGCTATATCGGGTCGCACGTGACCGGGTTTTCCGCCATGGTCGCGGCCATGGTCGACTACTTCGCCGAATCGAGCGGCCAGCCCGCACCCGACCGGGTGAACATTGTCCCCGGCTGGGTCGAGCCGGCCGACATGCGGGAACTCAAGCGGATCGTCGAGCAGATGGGGCTGCGCGCCGTGATGTTTCCCGACACGTCCGACGTGCTCGACGCCCCGCAAACCGGCGTGTATCGGATGTACCCGCGCGGCGGCGTTACACTCGACCAATTGCGTGCGGCAGGCGATTCGGCGGCAACCATCGCCTTGGGCCCTGCCTGCTCCGGCCTCGCGGCGCGGCAACTGTACGCCAAGTGCAAAGTGAAGCACTCCGTCCTGCCGTCGCCGATCGGCTTGCAGGCGACCGACCGGTTCATTATGGAACTACGCAAGTTCAACGGCGGTTTCGTCCCCCGGGAAATCGCCGACGAGCGAGGACGGCTGCTCGATCTGATGAGCGATATGCATCAGTACTTCTACGGAAAGACGGCCGCGCTTTGGGGCGACCCCGACCCTTTGGTCGGCCTCAGCCAACTGCTCCTGTCGGTCGACATGGTTCCCAAATATGTCGTAACCGGAACGCCGGGCAAGCAGTTTCTGCGTTCCATGGGCGAGGTGCTCGAGGATCGGCGGCACGATACCCAGGTGCGTCAAGGTCCCCAGGCCGATATGTTCCTCATGCACCAGTGGATCAAAGCGGAACCCGTCGATCTGCTCATCGGCAACACCTACGGCAAATACATCGCCCGCGATGAGGACATTCCGTTCGTGCGGCACGGGTTTCCAATCCTCGACCGCATCGGGCACCAGTACTTCCCCACCGTCGGCTACCGCGGCGCCATCCGGCTGCTGGAACGCATCCTCGACGCCTTCCTCGATCGCCAGGACCGCGATGCCCCGGAGCCGTCGTTCGAGTTGGTCATGTAGCATGCCCGATGCACTTCCCATGATGGACGCTTCATTTACCATTCTCGAGGCGCGCAAGCCGCAAATCGGCCGGGCCGGCCCCGGCGCCCCGGACTTAGCCTGTGAGAAGCAGAGCGTTGCCGGAGCGGTGAGCCAGCGAGCGTGCGTGTTCTGCGGTTCGCGCGTGGTTCTGTACCCGATTGCCGACGCCGTCCACCTGATCCACGGCCCGATCGGTTGCGCAGCCTACACCTGGGACATCCGCGGCGCGCTTTCCTCCGGTCCGGAATTGCATCGCCTCAGCTTCTCCACCGACCTGCGGGAAAAGGACGTGGTCTTCGGCGGCGAGCCGAAACTGTACCGTGCCCTGTGTGAACTGATCGAACAGTACCGGCCCAAGGCGGCCTTCGTGTACGCGACCTGCATCGTGGGCATTATCGGCGACGACGTCGAGGCGGTGTGCCGTCGCGTGGCCGGCGAAACGGGCATTCCCGTGCTGCCGGTCCACTCGGAGGGCTTCCGGGGCACGAAAAAGGACGGCTACCGCGCCGCGTGCGATGCCATGCTGGAGTTGATCGGCACCGGATCGGTCGACGGTGTCGAGCCGCGAAGCCTCAACATCGTCGGCGATTTCAACCTCGCCGGCGAAACCTGGATGATCCGGCGATATTACGAGCAGATGGGCGTTCAGGTCGTCGCCACCATGACCGGCGACGGGCGCATTGACGACGTGCGGCGCAGCCACGGCGCGGCCTTGAACGTGGTTCAATGCTCCGGATCGATGCTCCACCTGGCCAAGGAAATGGAGCGGAAGTACGGCATCCCGTTTCTTCGCGCATCCTATTTCGGAATCGAGGACATGTCGAAGGCCCTGTACGACGTCGCTGACTTCTTCGCCGACGCCGACCTGCGACGCCGCGCCGAGACGTTGGTGCGCGACGAGGTAACGCGCATCGTGCCGGAACTGCGCCGGTATCGGGCCGACCTTCAGGGGCGGCGGGCGGCCGTGTACACCGGCGGGGCGTTCAAGGCCTTCTCGCTCGTCCGCGCCCTGCGCACCCTCGGTATGACGACCGTCCTGGCCGGCTCCCAAACCGGAAACAAGGACGACTATCGGCTCCTTAGCGAGTTGTGCGACAAAGGCACCGTGCTTGTCGACGATACGAATCCCGTCGAACTGTCGAAGTTCGTCCGCGAGTTGGGCGTCGACCTGTTCATCGGCGGCGTCAAGGAACGGCCGATTGCCTACAAGCTGGGAATCGGGTTCTGCGACCATAACCACGAGCGCAAGGAGGCTCTGGCCGGCTTCGAGGGCATGGTGAACTTCGCACGGGAAGTGCACAGTTCCGTCATGTCGCCCGTTTGGCGATTTGTCCGAAAGCGACCGTTCACACGCGAGTGTCCCGATTTTCGCGGCACACCGGAGAACATGCCCAATGGATCAACCGTTCCGACCGCGAAAATGGAACCTTCCCCTTCGCATACAGTGGAGAAAACCGTCCGCCCCGCCGACCCGTGAACGGTTACTGTCCGAAAACCTTAACCGACCTTAGAAGACCGCCCCTGCGAGCGGACCGAACACGGCCGTCGTTTCAGGGGCTTCAACGAAAGCGAGTGTTTCATGGTAACCGCCGATTACCCATCCCGGGTCAAGGCGCCGTCGCACGCCGCAACACGCAACGCCTGCAAGCTGTGCGCGCCGCTGGGGGCGTGCCTGGCCTTCCGCGGAATCGCAGGAACGGTTCCTTTCCTGCACGGGTCCCAGGGTTGCTCGACGTACATTCGCCGATACATGATCAGCCACTTCAAGGAACCGGTCGACATCGCCTGCTCGAACTTTGGCGAGGCCGCCGCCGTGTTCGGCGGCGGCGAGAACCTGCGGCTCGGGCTGGAGAACGTCGTGCGGCAGTACCGGCCGCATATGATCGGCATCGCCACGACGTGCCTGGCCGAGACGATCGGCGACGACGTGACGCTGTTCCTCCACCAGATTCGCCGGAACTGGACCGGCGGCGAGCCGCCCGCCATGGTGTGTGCCTCGACGCCCAGCTACGCCGGAACCCAAACCGAAGGATTCCAGGCTGCTGTGCGAGCCTTGGTCGACGCTCTGGCGGAGCGCGACGCACCGGGCGAGCACGTCAACCTGATGCCGGGAATGCTGTCGCCCGCCGATCTTCGCTACTTGAAGGAGGTGTTTGCCGACTTCGGCCTCCGGACGACCCTCTTGCCCGACTACTCCGATACCCTCGACGGCCCGGCCTGGTCGGAATACCACCAGATTCCGCCCGGCGGCACGCCCGTTGCCGAGGTTCGCCGCGCCGGCGCGGCCCGGGCGACCATCGAGTTCGGCGCCGCGTGGGACCGCGGCGCGACCGGCGGCGCCCTCTTGGAAACGCGCCACGCGGTGCCGCGGTACGACTTGGCGCCTCCCCTCGGCGCGTGCGCGACCGACTCGCTGTTCGAACGGCTCGAACAGCTTACCGGTCGCCCGACGCCCGCGAAGCACGCCGCCGAGCGCGGCCGGCTTATCGACTGCCTGATCGACGCCCACAAGCATGTTTTCGGAAAGCGGGCCATTGTGTACGGCGAGCCCGACTTCGTCGTCGGACTCGCCGGACTGCTGGCCGAGGTCGGCGTGGTGCCGAGCCTGTGCGCAACCGGCGCATCGACGGGCCGCCTGGCCGACGCCGTGGCGGGGGTTGCACCCGACGTCGCTGCGGAGGTGACCGTCCTTGAAGACGTCGACTTCGCCGACATCGAACAGCATGCCCTGGCCGGGTCGGCCGACCTGGTGATTGGCAACAGCAAGGGCTTCCAGCTCGCCCGGAAACTGGGCGTGCCGCTGGTTCGCGTGGGATTCCCGGTACACGATCGCATCGACGGGCCGCGGTTGCTTCACGTAGGTTACCGCGGTGCGCAGCAATTGTTCGATCGCATTGCCAACGCATTGATCGAGAGGAAACAACACGACTCGCCGGTGGGTTACACCTACATGTAGCCGCGGCCAACGCCAACCTCCAACGAGTACCCAGCGAACACCCCGACCATGACCCTCGACCTCTCTCGACATCCTTGCTTCCACGCCGACGGCCGGCGACGTTTCGGGCGGATTCACCTGCCGGTGGCTCCGAAGTGCAATCTGCGATGCAACTTCTGCGACCGCCGGTTCGATTGCGTGAACGAGAGCCGGCCCGGCGTAACCAGCGTGATCCTTTCGCCCCCGCAGGCGTTGGCGTATCTGGAGCAGGCCGTGGCCCACGCGCCGAATCTGGCCGTGGTGGGCATCGCCGGACCGGGCGATCCGTTCGCCAATGCCGAAGCGACGCTCGAAACCCTCCGGCTGGTACGCAACCGATACCCCGACATGCTGCTCTGTGTGGCCACCAACGGCCTTGCGCTGCCCGAGCACGCCGCGACGCTGGCCGACTTGCAGGTGAGCCACGTGACGATTACCGTCAACGCCGTCGATCCCGGCGTCGGGCAGCATGTGTACGCCTGGGTGCGCGATGGAAACCGCGTGTACCGCGGGCACGACGGGGCGGCGCGGTTGATCCGCCGGCAGCAACAGGGGGTCACCATGTTGAAGGCGCACGGCCTTACGGTGAAGATCAACACCATTATCCTGCCCGGCGTGAACGATCGGCATGCGGCCGAGGTCGCCAAACGGATGCAATCGCTGGGAGCCGACTTGCACAACTGCGTGCCGCTGTACCCGGTGGCGGGCACGCCGTTCGCGTCGCTTCAGACGCCCAGCGAGGCCGACGTGGCACGCCTCCGCCGAGAATCGGCACGATACTTACCCCAAATGCTGCACTGTACCCGTTGCCGGGCCGACGCCGTCGGGTTGCTCGGCGAGCCGGTCGAAGGCGAATGGACGAACCTGCTCCGACATTGCGCTTCGTTGCCGATGAACCCCGCGGAGCAGCGTCCTTACGTGGCCGTGGCGACACGCGAAGGGGTGCTGGTCAACCAGCACTTGGGCGAGGCAGCCGAGCTTTCCGTATTCCGAACGAAAGACGGCGTGCTCGAACTCGTCGAACGACGCGGCACACCGCCGCCCGGCGACGGCGAGAATCGGTGGCGCCGCATGGCCGAGATGCTCGCCGACTGCCGCGCCGTGCTGGTCGCCAGCGCCGGAGCGAGGCCGACCGCCGTGCTGAATGCGGCCGGCATTCGCGTCGTGAGGATGGAGGGACTGGTCGACGAAGGACTCGACGCAGCCTTCCGCGGCGAGCCGGTACGCGCCCCCCTGCGAGCCGAACACCGTTGCGGCGCCGGTGCCGGATGCGCCGGTGACGGCACCGGATGCATGTAACCCATCGCAGCCCTTCCGGTTCCGGGTGTAAACCGCGGCAAAGCAGCCGGCACGCTCCGTCGTGCCCTCCGCCGTATCGGAAAGAGCTTTGTCGCTCGGCCGAATGGTTTTCGCCTGGAATCGCAAGAGCCCCCATTCCCCAACCCCCGAGGAGACCGGACTATGGTGCAACCCGACTATCACTTCTTCGTATGCAACAGCTTTCGCATGAGCGGTGAACCCCAGGGCGTGTGCCATCGCAAAGACGCGACCGGGCTGTTGCAATACCTCGAAGGAGAGATCGCCGACCGCGGCCTCAGCGCCATGGTGTCGAGCACCGGCTGCCTGAAGTTGTGCGAAAAGGGGCCGGTGATGGTCGTCTATCCCGGCGGCGCGTGGTACACCGAGGTGACCGAAGCGAAGATCGACGAGGTCCTCGACGTCCTGGAGCAAGCCGACCCGGCCTGCCAGGCGGGTGCGCCATGACGCCGTGGATCGTCGACACGACCCTTCGCGACGGCGAGCAGGCGGCGGGCGTCGCCTTTTCGCCGGAAGGCAAGGCGGAGATCGCCGCCATGCTGGCCGGCATGGGCGTTCCCGAGTTGGAAATCGGCACGCCGGCCATGGGAGAGGCTGAGCAGGAGGCCATCGGCCGCATTGTGGCCCAACGGCTGCCCTGCCGGCTTACCGCCTGGTGCCGCGCGCGGCAAGACGACATCCGCATGGCCGATCAATGCGGCGTCGAGGCCGTCCATCTGTCGGTGCCATGCTCTGCGATACACCTGCGGGCGATGCGCAAGACTGCAAACTGGGCCATCGACCGGTTGCACGAGTGCGTCATAACGGCCCGCCGCCGATTCGCCTACGTTTCGGTCGGCGCGCAGGACGCTTCGCGGAGCGACCTGCATTTTCTGGTGCGATGTGCCCAGGCCGCGCTGGCTGCCGGCGCCGACCGCTTCCGGCTGGCCGACACCGTCGGCGTCTGGTGCCCTGAGCAAACGCGCCGAAGCGTGGCCGCGCTGCGCGAGGCCGTTGCGGCGATCAGCATCGGATTCCACGCGCACAACGACTTGGGGCTCGCTACGGCGAACGCCTTGGGTGCCGTTGCGGCCGGCGCGGAAAGCATCGATGTGACCGTCGGCGGGCTGGGCGAGCGGGCGGGCAACGCGGCACTGGAAGAGGTGGTCGTGGCGCTGCGCGTGGCGCAAGGCATCGATTGCCGCGTCGACGCCCGACGATTGCAGAACGTGTGCGAAACCGTCGCCCGAATGGCTGCCCGCCCCATTCCACCGGGAAAACCGGTCGTCGGCGACCGCGTTTTCTGCCACGAGTCGGGCATTCACGTAGCCGCCCTCGCGGCCGACCCGCGAACCTACGAACCCTTTCCGCCCCACGAGGTCGGCCACGGTCCGCGCCGGTTCATTCTGGGCAAGCATTCCGGCAGCGCTGCCCTGTGCGCGGTACTTGCCGCCGCCGGCGCGTCGCTGCGCCGGTCCGACGCGTGCCGGATCCTTCCGCGGCTGCAAGCGCTGGCAAAGCAGCGCCGTGGCGAGGTCTCGCCGGCGGACGCCGCAGCGTTACTCGTCGCCACGCACTCGCACGGCCCACAGCCGGGCGCGCCCCCCAGTCCTTGAGTGCCCCGTCCCGACCGCCGCCCAACGGCGCGGGAACGTCAGCATCATCCACGGAGCATAGCTCGCCGCCCGGCTTCAGAGCAGTAGATTGCCCTAGACCTTGGGCCGAGAAGGCAAATCCAGCAATCCCAGGCCCCGGTCGAAGCCGCCCTCCGGGGGCGCACGACACACCTTGCGTTCATGCCAGGTGAGGTACAGTGCCAACGAGTGGCCGTCCTGCGTGTGCCACTGGCTCCGCCAGTGCTTCGTGCCACTGGCTCGGCCAGTGCTTCGTGCCACTGGCTCCGCCAGTGCTTCGTGCCACTGGCTCGGCCAGTGCGAAAGGGGGAATGGACATCAGCCGGTCAAGGACCCGACCGTCCGAACCTTCGGAGCCGTCGAACACAAAGGGGCTCAACGTGCCTCAGGCACTGGCATAGCCAGTGGCACACAAGGTTGAGAATGCAGACGTTCGGCCGAATGGCTTGCACCTAGAAACGGAAGGGCCTTTCGAGTATGCTACTTGGTAA
>CAYPWB010000144.1:0-13519 GCA_964414315.1 uncultured Planctomycetaceae bacterium
AAATGGGCGGCACTGGACTCGAACCAGTGACTTCCACCGTGTGAGGATGGCGCTCTAACCAACTGAGCTAGCCGCCCGAATTATCGGCCGCTTCTGCGCGGCGGGGTCGTGCTGCCCCAAGGTTCCCGGCAGGAAAGTTCGGTGCCCTAAACACTGGCCGAAGGTTCGCTCTTGGGCGGCTCGAACTTCGGCGCCGTGGCTTCCTGCCGATCGTCGGCCGAGGCGGTTGGCCGCGCCGTCGAGGAGGTAACCGATCTCGAAGCCGACTCGACCTCCTCGTCGATCCCTTGCACGCCCTTCTTGAACTCCATCAGCCCCTTGCCCAACGAGCGACCCACCTCGGGCAGCCGCTTGCCGAACAGCAAGACGGCAATGACGCCGATGATGAGCATTTCCATGGGGCCGGGCGAAAACCATGCAAACAACATATTCATGACTCGACCTGCAGTGGTGGATTATAGCATTTTCGTTTTGTGCGCCAATGCCCTTCGACCCGAGCAATCGTTTCTTCGTTGGCGGCGCGGAACCTTGTCTCGAAGAATCCTTCCGTCAAGTCGGGCCGGCGCCCTGTGTCTTGTACCCACGTCAACCTCCGCGAGGCCGTCCCGTGTTTTCGGGCAGCCTTGTGCTGCGTTCGCGTAGGGCCGTCTTCTGCGAACGGCCCCAGACAGCATTAGCTGTTGGCGGTTTCCTTCTCCTTCGAGGTGTTGTTTTCGTCGCCGGCAATCTTTTCGGATGATTCCCCGGCCGATTCCACCTCGTCCTCAATTCCTTTCACGCCTTTCTTGAACTCGACAATGCCCTTGCCGAGCGACCGCATGACACTGGGCAGCCGGTTCCCGAACAAAAGCAAGACAATGCCTGCGATAACCATCATTTCCAGTGGTCCGGGCATTCCGAAATACGCTAGCAGGGGTGCCATGGCGGGAGCCTCGCAAAATGGGTGGGAGTAAGCTGCCTCAGGGCAACTCACCGGGAACGACGCCCGCGGCACGATGGATACCTCGGAAGCCGATCCATTGAATTCTACCGGCAACGGAAACCGTGTCAAACATACACCGGGGCAGTGCAACCCGGCCAATCTTGCAGTATAGCCGGGCGGGGTGTGTTCGTCAACGATCGGCCACGCAGGAAGCCCGCCACCACCGGCGTGGCGGGCGAGTGGGCACGAAGGCGGTTTCGTCACACCCGCCATGGAGTTCGGTGACGATTCCCGAATGCACGCGGGCGTTCCGGGGAAGGAGTGGTGCGATTGGGCCCTTGCGGGGGGGTGGTCGCGACAAGCTGGAAGCTTATCCTACGGGGGCTGGTCGCGACAAGCTGGAAGCTTATCCCACGGGGGGCTGGTCGCGACAAGCTGGAAGCTTATCCCACGGGACTTCCGGGCGGTTATTGCTCCGCGGTGGGGCGCTCGGCGGCCGGGGCCGCCTCCAAATAGAGGGGCAGGAAGCGGTAATAGACTTCAAGGCTCAGCGTTGCCAGCGCCGTCGTGTAGATTCGGCCTCCGTACCCTCCCCAGGCGGTATCGTTGTCCCACGAGCCCGCCAGCGGGCCGTCCTTGATCTGGGTTTCGACCAATGTGCTCTGCATTGCGTCGTTCCATCGCTCCCAGGGCTCACCGCCCAACTGATACATGCCAAGGGTGGCGTAGTACCAGTAGTAGAGGTTTGCTTGTCCCGAGCCGGGCAGTTCTCCCAGGATGTATTCGGCCGCTTCTCCGCTGGCGGGGTGCTCTTTCGGCATGCCGAGAAACTGCCAGCATACGAGCGCTTCGGCCGTCATGGGCCGCGAGACTCGCTCGCCTTGTCGGTACGACGACAGACCGCCGTGCTCGCCCGACGCCGCGCTTCGCAGATATCGAATCATGCCGTTGCGAGTGCTTTGCGGCGTGGGCACACCGGCAAGTTCAGCGCTTTTGAGCATCATCAGTTGCCAGCCGTGCAGGCTGGTATCGCCGGGGTCGCCGGGCAGGTATCGCCACCCTCCGGACGTCTTGTTCTGCGCGTTGACGGTGTATTGGACGGCGCGGCGGACCGGCTCGCGGAGCCGCTCGTCGCCGGTCATCCCGTAGGCTTCGGCCAAAGCCAGGCCGGCCATGGCGTGGCAGTACATTCTGGCGAAGGGCGTGGCCGGACCGTCGAGATTGCCATCGGCTCGCTGGCTGCGCAAAAGGAACTCCAGTCCGCGACGGACGTTTTCTTGGTATTTGCCGTCGCGATGGGTATTGCCGGTGCCGAAGAAGGCCAACAGGGCGAGCCCGCCCACGCCGGTTTCGGCACGGCTTCCGGCGGCTTGCCGGTCGCGTCCGGCTACGAAACGCTCGGTACCGGCGCCGAACTGGGTGGGCACCCAGCGCCCGTCGGCCTGTTGCGCGGAAGCGAGCCATCCGAGCGCGGCCTTGACGGCGGCCTCGCTTTCGTTGGTGGCGCCGCGTCGCTGAGCGTAGGTATCGCGATCGGGAGCGACTCGCAAACGGTAGAGGTCGGGCAGAGTTTCGGGGGCTGGACCGGGGCGGACCGCGTCGGGTTGGTCTCCCGACGCCTCACTCTGTCCGGCCGCCCGGTCCGCGGCAATGTCGACGCCCGTGCGGTCCGGGCGTCCGGCCGGCGGCGGCTCCGCCGAGGCAGGATCCCGTTCGCTGGTTCCGAAGGCATCGTCGGGCAGGTAGGCCACGTCGGCGGCTGCCGAACGGAGCCGGGGGGGCTTGGCGAACCGGTCGACGATGCCGGCCAGGGCCTCCGCGGGGTCGGGCGTCGAGCGCACTTCGGCGAGTTCCGGCAGCGGCACGCTTCGGTCGACCAGGGCGGCCGGTACGCCCGCCTCGGAAATCTGTTGCGGCGCTTCCGGCCTGGGAACGGGCACGAACTGCCGCTGGGGCTCGCGCCGGGCAGGCACCGTCAGGCGCACCATTGCCCGACGCTGCGCCGCCGGCGCGTCGATCTGCTGCGGCTGTTGGCCGGCCTCGGTTGTGCCGGCGGCGCCCTCCGGTCGGGGCGGTGCCGGCTCCGGCTGGCTCGCTTCAAACATGGCCACGTGGTCGGTCGCCGCATCGCCCGGCAGATTCGGGGCGTCGGCGGTGGCTTCGCGCTCGGTCTGAACCGGTTCGGTCGCTTCTTCCCGATCGGGATCGTCGGTTTCCGGCTGCGCGACTTCGTCGTGGGCGAATTGTTCCCACGGTTTGGGCTCGGCCGATTTGGGGGCTTCGCCGGCGGCTTCCCCCTCGGCATCCTCTGCGAACGATACCTGCATTTCCGGTTCCCGTACGGAGGGAACGGACGCGACGATTTGCACGGTGGTGGAGTATCCGAGCAATAGCAGATGGGCAAGGACGGACAACACCAGGCACTTGCCCAAAGGGCGCGACTGGCCCCATCGCGTTCGCATGAGGACCAGCACCATGACGGTGAACGCAGCCAATCCGGCCCAAAGCAGGCCGACGATCAGTTCCGCGCTGGTCAGGATTTCGAGGATTCGGTCGAGTCGCATCGTCGTAACCGCCTTGCTTGGGTTGCGGGAGGCACACCGGCGCGGCGCTGGTTACTGGTCCGGAGGTTTGATCTGCACCGAAAGGTTCAGGTCGCGGATGCCTGCTTGCTTGCAGGCGTTGAGCACGGCGGCGACGTTCTGGTACGGCCCCAGTCCGTCGCCGCGAACGAGTACCCCGAGATCGGCGTACTGGCTGCGGGCGTCTTTCAGGCGGTCGTGCAGCAATTCCAAAGTGACCGTCTGACCGTCCAATTCGACCCGTCCGTCGCGGTACACGTTAATCACCCTGCGTTCGGGCGCGGCGGTCAAGGCTCCGCGGTCGGTCACCTCGGGCACGTGGAGGCCGATCTTCCGCTCCAGTTCCGAGAACTTCGTCCCCACCATGAAGAAGATGATCAACAGGAAAACAATGTCGATCATCGGCGTCAGGTTGAGGGTCGGCTGTTCGTCGAGATGGGTCTTCAGGGGCATGGCGGCCAGGTGTCAGGTGTCAGGTGTCAGGTGTCAGGTGTCAGGCGGCGGAATCTCGGCGTCCGCTCCTTCGCGAGGATTTCGACTTGTTTTGCTCGCGGCCGCCCATTTCGTCGGCGGCGATCACGCCGACGACCTCCTGGCCCATCGCGTCGATGTCGATAATGAGGCGGTCCACGCGGCTGACGAAGAAGAGATAGCAGATCAGGGCGGGAATGGCCACGGACAGTCCGCCGGCCGTGGTGAGCAGGGCCTGGCTGATGCCGGTGGCGACGGTTTGCGCCCGCTCTCCCATTGCGGCTTGCCCGATCTCATTGAATGCCTGGATCATGCCGACCACGGTCCCCAGCAACCCGAGCAGCGGCGCCACCGTGGCAATGCCGTTGAGCACGCGCAGATAGCGACGCAGGCCGTTGGTTACCCGTTCGCCCGAATCGATAATGGCTTGTTCCACCTCGACGGCGGTGCGTCCCCACTTTCGGGCTGCGGCGGCAAAAACTTCGGACACCGGGCTGCCGTTCTCGGCACACAACTCAAGCGCTCGGTCGCGATCCAATTCGCCATCGCGAAGCTGCTGCAGGAATCGCTTGGTGAAGGGGCCGGGAATGACTCGACCGCGCCGCAAACTGACCGCCCGCTCCAGCGCCACCGCCACGAGCAACAGCGAGCAAAGCGCGATGGGAATCATCAACAGTCCGCCGCCGGTGATGATCTCCCACAGGTTGCGCGTGGGGATGGCCGGTTCGACAGCGTCGGTGGCGTCGGGGTCCGATTCGGTCGCAGGGTCGCCGCCGTCCGGCTCTCCAATACGAACTGCCGGTTCGCCCGGTTCTGCCAACGGAGCCGCCTGGGCCAGGACGGCACCGGCCGCCAACACCGAAAGGAGCCCTAGCAAGGCGAGCCGAAGCCCCCCGAAGGCGGTTGCTCGCGATGGATGCATCATGCGGTTTACTCCACGTGTGGGGGTGTCTAATTTCCCGTAGCCGTGACGGGCGGCGCTCCCGCCTGGGTTGCCTTAAGCTGCTCTCGTGCCTTTTCGGCGAAAGGGGTATCGGAATATTCCTCAATAATCTCGGCGTACAGCATGGCAGCCTCGCGGGGCTCGCCGAGCAGTTCACGGCACTTCGCCCCCTGCAGCAGCGCCGCGGCCTGCCAGTTCGGGTAGGCATAAAGCCGAGCCACGCGAAGGTATTCCCGCATCGCGGCGTCGTACCGCTTTTGGTGAAAATACGTTTCGCCGATCATCCATTGGGCCATCGCGGCGGTTTCCGTCTTGGCTCCGTCTTCGGAGCGGATGACGCGCTGGTAGGCTTCGCGCGCTTCGTCCAGGTATCCTTCCGCGGCCAGGCATCGGCCGAGAACGTAGTCGGCCTCGTACTGCTGTTGAAATTCCGGATACTGCTCGGCGATTTTCGCGGCGACCGCCTTGGCCTCTTTCCACTTGCGCTGGTGCGCCAGCAGTTGCGCCCTGCGCAGCGGAATCATCGCCAGCCATTCGCTGTCCTGCCCTTGGCTCCGCTGCGCCAGCCGGTCGAACTCGGCGAGCGACTGCTCATACTCCTGCTGCCGGTAGAGCGCCTCGGCAATCCAGAACTCGGCTACCCGCCGCATCGAGGTTTCGGGGAACTGTTCCAGCAGGCGATCGAATCGCTCGCGAACCAGTTGCCACCGGCCGTTGTCTTCCGCCTCGGCAGCCGCAATGCGGGCGAGCATGTACAGGGCGTGCTCTCGGAGGTCGCCCTCGGTGTCCGACGCGAGGATCTCATCGCTGTATTCGGCGGCGGCGGCGTAGTCCTTCGCCTGGAATGCGCGGCCGGCCAGTCGGTACGTCGCGTCGGCCCAGTAACGACTTTCCGGATACTCTGCCCGCAATTCGGCCAGCAGTTTGTTCGACGCGTCCACTTCGTCCTGGTCGAACAGGACCCACGACCATTCGTACAGCACGGCATCGCGCTCCGGCAATTCAGGAAACTCGTCGGCCAAACGCTTGTACAAGGCGGCCGATTGCCGGTGCTGATCGAGTTGACGGCGCAGCCGCGCCGCGGCCAGCAAGGCCAAGGGATACTCCTTCAATTCGGCGTACTTGGCAATGATTTGATCGAACATGGCCAAGGCGGCGTCGAACTGGTCCTGCTCCTGGAGGATGCGGCCGCGGGTGAGCAGCGCCTCGGCGGCCATGGGCGCCGGCGGCTCCGTTTCAAGCAGTTCCGCGAAAAGCTCGGATGCTTCGTCGAGTTCGCCCTGCCGGTAGTGGCTCCAGGCGGCGCCGGCCAGTCCCTTCCGACGATACTCGGCTGTTCCACCGTGGCGGATAAGCCAATGGAACAGGGTTGCCGACCATGCGGCATCGCCGCCGGCATACGCCGCTTCGGCCAGTTGCTCGGAAACCGACGTCAGCAGGCTGTGGTCGGGTTCCTCGGCGAACAATTTCGAGAAGAGCGTCTTGCTCTCCTCCAGTTTGTCGGTTCGGGCATAGGCGATGGCCAACGCCCCGCGGGCGCGCAGGGCCGCGTCGCCTTCCGGATTCGCCGCCAAGAAGGCCTCAAGCGGCGGGACCGCCTCGGCGTAGCGTTTCAGGGCCAAGAGCGATGCGCCCGCGACAAGCTGCGCGTCGGACTTCAGCCGCCCCTCGGCCCGTTCGAGCACGGGACCGAGTGTTTGGATCGCATCCTCAAAGCGGCCCAGTCCCTCCTGCGCCGCAGCCAACAGGTAGCGGTCCTCCAGGGCCGCCGAATCGCCGGCGGGGGCCGCCACCCTCGGCTCCAGCAATTCGGCGGCTTCCTCGAACTTCCGCTGCTCGACCAGCGCCCGGGCAAGCATCCGGTTCACCTGGTCGTGCAGGGGGCTTTCCGGGAATGTGTCGTGGAAACGGCGCGCTTCCTGCTCGACCACCGCGTGATTGCCCGCCTGGAGGGCCAGCCGGATTTTTCCGCAAACGGCGTCGTCGCGCCACTCGTTGTCGTCGGTGGGCGCGAGGACGCGGTCGAACTGCTGTGCCGCGCCGGCTGCGTCGCCGGCTTGCATGAGCGATTCACCTGCGTAGAAGTGGATGGCCGCCAAAAGCGGATGCTTCGGGGCCACGGCTGCCGCCGCAAGGAGGGTGTCGGCGGCCGCCTGCCACTGCCGTTGCTCGCGCTGGGCGAGGCCGATCCAATAGCGGGCTTCGACCCCTATTTCGTTGTCGTCGGCAACGCTCTGGAACAGCGGAAGGGCATCCTCGGGCCGTTTCAACTTCATCAGAGCCCAACCCCGTGCCAACCGGGCCTTCGGCTTCCTCGGACTTTCGGTGAACTTTTGCTCGAGTGCCTCAAGCGTGGCGAGGGCCTCTTCGTGCCGGCCGCCGAGGAATTGCAGGACCCCCAGGCGAAACTGCGCATCGTCGGCCAAGGAACTGTCGGGGTCGGCTGCCACGGTCGAGTAGAGTTGCTCGGCTTCCTCGGGCCGGTCGAGTTGCTCCAGAGCGCGGGCAAGTCCGAACCGGCAATCGACGGCTAGGGGCCCTTCCGGGAACCGCTTCAGCCCGTCGCGGAAGAAGCTCGCGGCGGTTTGGAACTCGCCCTCCGCCATGGCAAGATCGCCCAAGTAGTGCAGAGCGAACGCGTTGAGCTTGTCGTCGGGATGCCGCGCAACGAATCGTTGCAGATCGGACCGGGCGGCCGCCGCCTTACCCTGCACATAGGCCGATTCGCCGGCGCGGAACAGAGCCGGGCCGGCATATTGCCCGTCGGGCTCTCGTTGCAGATACTGGCGGAACCTCGCCTCGGCCTGCTCGGTGGCGCCCGATTGCATCAAGGCCTCGGCCAGGAAGAAGACGCTTTGCCCGGCCCTCGGGTGCTCGGGATACTGTTCGAGAAACGTTTCGAACTCCTCGGCGGCGAGCTTCCAGAGTTTCCGGGCATAATGGCCGGCGGCGACGGCATACTGATCGTCGGCGGGATTGGCAAGGGCCCAGCCTCCGACGCTCCAAAGAGCCAAGACGGCAATCGCCCGGAATACCGTTCGCCGCTCCTTGACCCGTGTACCGCAGGATGCCATGCCTCTTCCTCTGCTCGAGCGCCCGGAAAGCGCTAGCCCGGTTCCGCAGTTCGATGCTCCACCCTTATGATTCTACCGCTACCGCCACCGACCTGGCAAGGAGCCCGGTCGGATTGTGGGGACGCGGCCCCCGAACAAGAACGCTCGGCCGCCAAGCGGGCAAAGCCAAAAACCCCAGCGCCGGCGGTCGGATGCGGCGCTGGGGTTGTAGGGTGCGAGGTCAGGAAGCCGGGCTGCTTCAGTAGTTGCTGCCCGGACCGCCGTCGACGTTCCCAACCATGTGCAAATGGTTGTGGTCGATGTAGATCACTTCCTGGACCTCTTCCTCCGTGGTGTGCGGAACCGGCCATCCGACCCGGGTGACTTCGTTGAAGTAGATGATGCACTTATAGTGGGCGTGGTGCAACTGAGCCGGACCGATCAGCGGATAGACCCGCGGCGGATCGACGTAGTCGGCAATCGGCTCCACAATGATCCGCACATTGTTCCGCTGCACTTCGTGCAGCAGCGGCAAGCCACCCTCGACCGGTCGAGCCTCCTCCAACGCTCGCATTATCTGGTCCTCCGACGGCGGGTCCAGTGCCCGGTGCGGCCCGGAGGTGATTGGCCCCATGATGGGTACGCGATCGTAACGCAGGTGGTCGTGGAAGTTATCCTCCGCCCGATCCTGGAAGTACGGCGACATGGGAATCGGATATCCGATCAACCCGACGTTGAATCCTTGGCTGGTGCTGCATCCACTGGCAGACAGAAGACCCGCCAGCAAAAGAAGGCCGACGATGGCATTGGCGTTTCTCGACATCCGTGAATCCTCGCTTGAATCGGTAGTTGGCGGACCCCAGGGGGCTGTGCCCGCATGGCCCAGCGCTGTCCCCCCCCAAAAAAATGCACGGTTCCGGCAAACGATCGTGACCGTCCGAACCATGATTCCTCTTTAATATCGTGTGAACCTGGGAAGAACTTGCGGGTTTTCTGGCTTCTGACGGTAATTCCGAAAAGTCCGAGGCCCGAGGCAATGAAAAGAGCCCTTGCCCGAATGTCTCGGGCAAGGGCTTCGCGAGCGGGAGCCTAGTGCTCTTTAGCAGGTTTAGCGGTCTTTGAAGTCGAGCATCCACCAACCGTTGTCCCATTCCAGGGTCACTTTCCGCCAACCAAGCGGGACTTGAGGATAGGGATAGAACGGGCCGATGTACGGCCAGGCGGTCGGCGAGTACTGCTTCGGATACGTGACGGCCGCATAGTTCGGATACGGCGCGTAGCTTGGCCAGGCGTAGTCGGGCATACGCGGGTGGTCGTACCGGGCAGGCGCAACATTCCCACCCGCCGCCGCGGTGTACATCGGACGCGGGCCGCCGGGGGCCATGCCGGGCGCTCCCATCGCCGGCGGCTGCGCTTGCGTGTAGCCCACCGGAACCGGCCTGCCCGCTGAACGCCTCCGCCCTTGGGGCGCCTGCTGAGGCGCCGGCATCGGCTGCGCCGGATTCGGCAGCATCAGCGGAGCCTGCGACGCCGAGGTCGGTTGGGCCGGAACCGGCTCGAACGACGACGGTACTCGCTCGGCCCGGTTCATGTCGTTGGACGCCTCGGCTTCGGGCGCCGAACGCGACTGGGTGTCGCGAGCCCGGCTGTCGACGGCGCGCTGGAGCCGCTGGGCTGCACTGAGGCCGCTGGGATGGCCGCTGTTCGACCGAGCGGGGCGGGCGGCGGGCGTCGGCTCGGCCCCTGCATCCTGCATGCCGCCAATCCGCAGGACCGGACCGTGCGATTGCGTTGTCGCCGCGACCGAGCGGGAGGTTTCCGCCTCGTCCGACTCCGGGTTCGCTACCGAAAGGCTATTCACAACCTTGTCCACACCGGGCGACTGCATGACCAGGTGCAAGGCGGTGGTCAACTGCTGTTCGCTGGCCACGCGACCAACCAACCACACTGTCCCCTCCTGATACTTCACCCCGATCTTGTAATCCTGCATCTTGCCGCTTTGCCGGAGGCTTTGGGCGATCTGCTCTGCCACCTCCTGATTTCCAGCCCACGCCACCGAGGCTAAGGCCGTAACGACCACGACGGCCAACCATCCACTCACAAAACGTCGCATGTCTTCCCTCCTCCTGGGGTCCCCTCGGAACGACCGGCCGCAAGCCGCCTGCACGAGGCCCTTTGGTCCAGGGCTTCTCCGGGGCACGTCAACCACCAGTGCGGGTGGTGGGTATGCTTGCAGTCCTATCGTTGCGAGATCTTGGTTACGCTCGCAGGTCCAGCAATGGAATCCACCGAACTGTGTCGAGAGGACCCGCAGCTTACACAAGCTGCGGCCACATTCGCGGGATTGCCCCCCTCAGAGCAACGCCGGTGTCCATGAATGCTGCCTGATAGTAGGTTTCGGTTCCTGATTGCACCGGCCGGAAGTTTTTTTCGGATTTTGCGGATGCTCGCGGTCGTGACGCGTATTCGCATGCCACGCACTATTCCGGCAAAAGTAGCTTGTTCGAGCTAGTCTGAGCCACCCTAGAAAAGGGGCGCTTGCCTGGTTGATGCGAAGGAACCGCACCGGGCTACGGTGTGGCGGCGCGAGCCAGGTTCAAAGAACGCTCACGCCGCGCGATCGACGCGTGTCGGCCGTCGCACCCAGCACCATGACGGCGAAGGTCGCCGCCGAGGCCAACCAACAGCCCGGTCCCACTCCAAACGAAACGATCGTTGCGCCGGCCACCATCGGAAGACACCCGAGAAATAGCACGTGGGAGAGCGCCTGTCGGCGGGAGCCGGCGCCCACGCGGGCGAACCATGCACTCAGAAGACCCAGCACCAGGATACCCAGCACCAACCAGATTAGAGGAGATTCGGTAAAGGTATTCATCGTGCTGACCATCCGTGGAGAGGGGAAACGTGTTGCTCGTACCAGGGCGAGTGACGGAAACGACTCATCCCGGAGCGATTCCCGTGCCAGAACCCAACGCTTGTTTGCCACATACCAAACGCTGTGTCGCAACCTACCTTGCGACAAAGGGTTACCACATTGGTTCGCGACGACCGGCTGCAAGATTCGCCCAATTCTCGGCCGCAGCCCTGGAGCCAGTTTGAAGATATTACAAGACCTGACCGATTGAGCCAATGCCAAAGAGGGGCCAATTCCCATGGCTCCCAGGGCGACACGAAAAAACCCCGCTCTTTCGAGCGGGGTCTTCGGGCTGTTTTGAATTGTCCGGCGCGATTTGCCGGTGGCTCGGCCTGAGGTTACCTACGCGGCGCCGGCGGCTGGCCGGCGGCGTTGCTGGTAAGCAGTTTCCGGACCTCGCGGTCCAAGTCTGCAGCTTGGATGTTCCGATGGACCACCCGGCCCTGCTGATCCACCAGAATCATCGTCGGCACCGTGAGGATTCCGAGCTGGTTGGCCGGACGGCTGTCCAACCCGCCTTCCTCATGAATTTGCGGCCAGTTCAATCCCTTCTCACGCACGAAAGCGGCCAGTTCTTTCACGTTATGATCGAGGCTGACCCCAATCACCGCGAGGTGTTGGCCATATCGGTCGACCAATTCCTTGATCGTGGCCATATCGGCCTTGCACGGTTCGCACCAGGTCGCCCAATACTGGATGAGTACGACTTTGCCCCGCTGCTTTGCCAGGTCGACCACGTCGCCGGCGGGGCTCCGGCCGCGGAACTCCAGCACCTTGCCCACGGAATCGAGCCTGCGCCGGGCACCGGCCGCCTTGGCCGCGCCGGGCGAGTTCGGGAACTCGCTTACTACCCGGCCGAACCACTCCTTCGCCTTCTCCTCTTCCCCGGCAAACTCGTGCGCCATCCCGAGTTGAAGCATTGCCTCGGCCGCGTCGGCGGCTTCAGGATAGTCGTCGACGAACTGCCTCAGGTTCTCCAGCCACTGCTCCTGGATCGACTGAAAGTTCGCCCGCGGCTGCTGAAGCGCCCGACCGTACTCGGCTGCGTGCTGTCGGAATCGGATATAGGCCAGAATGTCCTTGTCGGTATCCTGTTCGGAAAGGCGGTCATAGAGTTCTTCAAGACGCTGGGGGCCGTCGGGAAAGTGGCCCAACTGAACCGCGGCGCTGATCATGTCCGCAAGCTGTCGGAGCCACATGGTCCGATCCTGAGGCGAATCGGCATTCTTGGCGATTCGCTCAATCAGTTCTGCCCGGCGAATGGTGTATTCGGCCTGGGCCTCTTCGGTCGTCGCATTGCCGGCTTCCTCGTCGAGCTTCTCCAGTTGCCCAAGCAATTCCTGAACGGCTTCACTCGGCCCGCCCGCGCGGACTTCGCGAGGCGCGCCGGCCGGCTGGAAGAAGAAGCCCCGGCCGGCGATGGTTTCGGCGTCGGTGGCGGTTTGCGGCGTGTCGATCACCCGCCATACCGGTCCGACCCGCACGAGCGTTCCCACATGCACCTGGCCGTGCTGACCCTCGGTTTCCACCACCGCCACCACGTTTTCGTACACCTCGACGTCTTTCGTCGAGCCGTCGGTGCCGGCTGGAACAATGCCAGGCTGAGTGCTGCTGAACTGAAGCCATTTTGTCTTTTCGGAAATCGCCTGCTGCTCGGAGGCGACCTCCTGGAACCGCTGATCGATATCCGCGAGCATTTCGGCCAGCTTCTCGGTGCGTTCCGGCCCCAAGCCGAGCGTTTGCAGTTCCGCATCGGTGAGGACCAACTGCCCGAATCGGCCTGCGTCGGCCTGGGCGAGAGCAGCCACGACCTCGGCGGTGACCTCTTCCGGCGAGATTCGTTTCCAGGAATCGATCTTGCCGTCCTGGTTCTCGTCGATGCCCCAGCGGCTGCCGCCGGTGTGGAACCAGCGGAATTGATCGGCCTTCTGGTCGAAGGTCGAATCGATGTCGCGGTAGACCTCCACGCCGTCCTTGAAATACCGCCACTGGTCGACCGTGTTGTTGCCGTTGGTGTCGACGAACATCCGCAAAGTCAGTCCGCTCGGGTCGGTAATGATCCACGCCGAGGCCCCGCCGTCGAGTTTCTGCGACTCGATCCGGCAGCGGGCTGCCTCCTCGGCCGAAGGTTTCGAGTACTCGACCCCCTTTTGGACGGGAGCAAGCCGCAATGCTTGCTCCGCCGTTGGGTTCGCCAGGGCCGAACTCGCCAAGGCGCCTGCCAAAGCCACGCAAATCGTTGCACGAGCACACACGGCAAGATGGAACCGTTGCATCACCAACACTCCTTTTGAAAGACGTCCTATTGTTTTCAGGCTACCTAAACTCGCTAATCAACTTTCTATCGGACGGAAATCCTCATAGATTTTCGGCGTGGCAAGGTGCGTAACATGATCCGATTGTTCCGTTTCTCCCGGTTGTACCGATTATCCGGACGGAACACCCGAAATTCGACCCCGGGCGCTCGCTGGGGTACAGGGGGTTTGACAACGCGACCGAACATGGTAGAATCGGTTAGTCTTGCGGGCGCCCGCCTGCTCGCTTGACCCCGTTGGGGCGCATAGCTCAGTTGGTTAGAGCGCATCCCTGATAAGGATGAGGTCCGAAGTTCGAATCTTCGTGCGCCCACTCAAC
>CAYPWB010000145.1:0-13383 GCA_964414315.1 uncultured Planctomycetaceae bacterium
GGCTCCGACCATTTGCCGGTGATTGTGGATTTCGCCGTGATTCGAGAGTAGTTCCTGGCCCAGGCCAACGGGTTGGGTGCGCAGTGCGACAGAACGGGGGCACCCGGCCCAACGGGTCGGTGATTCCCGTTGGCCCGTCGGGCAGGTAATGCGTCATGGTGGCAGCGGCTGCCCTGGGATTCGTTGTGCAACGCCTACGGCATAGCCCGTCCTTGTGCGCGAGCGGTTCCTCGACGGTGCGGTCGTACAGGGTGGGCACGGACTTGTTGGAGAACAGGCCCAAGAGCAAGCGAGGTTGCTGGGTGGGTGGCGGCATGGCCGAAGTTCGGACAGGATGACCAGGCGATTTGGGGCTGCCCTTTTGGGGCCCACCGAACAACCACCCCGCGGCGAGGAGCACCGGGCGGCCGTTTGCATCTGCTTGCCCGCCCTCGCCACAAACGGCATTTCGTAGTATAGGTGTATGCTGGAAGCCGTCGATTGCCAGCCCAGCGGGGAAAACCGGACAGGTCCAATTTGCCGGAACGGCCCTTCGGGTGCTTTGCACGAATTGGACCTGTCCCGTTTTTCCTGTGTTCCCCTATTCACTGACGACCGCCTATGCTGTTGACTTTCGTTCGCCACGGAGAGAGCGCGTACAACGCCGAGGGCCGCATTCAGGGCCAGTCGGACGTCCCCCTTTCGGAGTTCGGACGGCGGCAAGGGGAGGCTGCGGCCGCCGCCCTGACCGACGCCGCCGCCGGCCCCCCTGTCGATGCCATTTACTCCAGCCCCCTGCGGCGCGCCATGGAAACGGCCCAGCCGCTTTCCGCTCGAAGTGGGCTGCCCATTGCCGCCGACCCGCGATTGATGGAAATCGCTGCCGGCGTATTCGAAAACCGGCTCCGGACGGAACTGCCCGCCGAGTTCCCGGAGGAGTATCGGCGTTGGGTGGGCGGCGATCCCGACTTTGCCATTCCCGGAGGCGAATCGCGCCGCGACCTGATGCTCCGCGGGGGCGAGTCGCTTCGGGCGATTCGCGAGGCGGGGCACGGGCACGTGGTCGTGGTGACCCACGGGGGACTGCTCAGTGCGGCACTGAAGGTGTTGCTCGACATTCCCGCCCACCGGCATCCCTTCAGCCTTCAGAACGGCTCGATCAGCCGCGTTGCGTGGACCGACGGCAGCGTGAAGATCCTGTCAATCAACGAGACACATCACCTGCGAGGGGTCGGGCTGGCCGGTTCCGGCGACTTGTAAGCATGGGAACGAGATCGATGACGCGCCCCGACTCGGCTTGGTACCGCTCTACGCCGGCGCTGGCCGGCCTCTCGGCTGTTCTGCTTTGGGCGGCGCTGCCGCCGCTGGGGAATTGGCTATGGCCATTGGCGTGGGTTGCGCCGGTCGGATGGGCGCTGCTCATCCGCTCGGCGGACTTGCCCGGCCGCCGGCCCTACATCGTACTCTGGCTGGTGGGTTTCGCATTCTGGCTGGCCGCGCTGCACTGGCTCAGGTTGCCGCATCCTGCCACGAGCCTTGGGTGGGTCGCCTTGTCGTTCTATTTCGCGTTCTACCTGCCGGCGTTCGTGGCCCTTTCCCGCGTGGCCGTGCACCGGCTGGGCGCGTCGGTGGTCATTGCGGCGCCGGTCGTTTGGACCGGGCTGGAGCTGCTGCGAGGGCACCTGCTGAGCGGCATGTCGATGGCCAGCCTGAGCCACACCCAGTACCTGTGGCCGCCCATCCTGCAAATCAGCGATCTGGTGGGCGGCTACGGCGTATCGTTTCTCATCATGCTCGTGGCGGCGTGCATTGCGCGCGTGCCGCCCTGGGCTGGGCAGCCGCGGGCCCTTTGGCCGGCGGCAGTAGCCGTGGCGGTCTTCTCCGCGGCGCTCGGCTACGGGTACCGGCGGATGGCGCAGCCGGCGGCCGTTCCCGACGCGCCGACCCTCCGCGTGGCGATCGTTCAGGGCTCGATCGACACCGAACTGACCGCCGATCCGCAGGTGCGGGTCGACACGCACGACCATTACGTCGAACTGACCGAGGAGGCCGTGCGCCGTTACCCGGCCCCGGACCTGATCCTGTGGCCGGAAACCGTGTTTCGCGACCCGCTGTTCACCTTCGAGTCGGGGGCCGCTGTTCCCGACTATCTTGCACGCGAGGGCGTTAGCCAAACGGAGTTCGAGGCCCGGCTGCGCAACGAATTGCCCGAAACCCTTCCGGAAATGACCCGACTGGCTACCCGGTTTGGCGCACCGATGATCCTGGGCCTGGAACAGTACCATTTCGGCCCGGAGGGGCAGCGCCGCTTCAACTGCGCGGCAATGGTAACCGCTGAGGGGGTGATGGCGCGGCCGGTGTACGCGAAGATGCACCCGGTGGCCTTCGGCGAATACATCCCCTTCGCCGACCGACTGCCCTGGCTACAGCGTATCACGCCTTTGGCCGTGAGCCTTTCGGCGGGCGATCGGCCGGTGGCGTTCGAACTCGACGGCCTGCTGCTGGCGCCGAACATCTGCTACGAGAGCGTGCTGCCACACCTGATCGGCCGGCAGATTCGGACGCTCGCCGCCGAGGGCCGTGAACCCGACGTGCTCGTGAACTTGACCAACGACGGCTGGTTCTGGGGGTCGAGCCAGTTGGATATGCACCTGGCGTGCGGGGTTTTTCGGGCGGTCGAGTTCCGCAAGCCCCTGCTCATTGCGGCGAATACGGGTTTCTCGGCGTGGATCGACGGCGACGGCCGCCTGCTTCGGCAGGGCCGCCGGCGCGACACCGATATTCTGCTGGCCGAGGTATCGCCGGACCGACGCAGCAGCTACTACCTTCGATGGGGCGATTGGTTCGCCGGGCTTTGCCTGGCAGCCTGCGCGGTGCTGGCTGGGGTGGGGCTGTGGAGGAGACGATATCCGGGCTGAGTGGGCGTCCCTCGCGCGGTTCCGACGCACGGAATCCCCTCGCGAGGGTATATCTACGCACCTCTTTAGTGGCTTGCGCGGGGCGGAATAACATGCGTATGCCGACCGATTGGTTGTTCGGCGGCCGTTCTGAGACTCGTGCAGGAGCCGCGAACCCTCGGTTTACGGTGTTGCAAAGGGGTTTCTGTTTGACATGGGGAAGTGGGGGAAGTTATACTGAAGTGACAATCCGGAACAAATTCCCAGGCCCTTATTCATCTCCGCCCTCGGGGGCGGCCAACGGAGAGGTCGAAGCATGAACCTCGTCGGAAAAATCTTCGTCGTGCTCGTCTTGCTGATGAGCGTGATTTTTGCCGCCTTCGCCGTGTCGGTGTACGCCACGCATAAGAACTGGGTCAAGGAGATCGACAACCCAAGTCCGGGCCCCGGCGAGAAACTGGGGCTGAAGCAGCAATTGGACCAGCGCGAGCAACGGTTGAAGGAATTGACCGATCGGCGCACCGAGCTGCAAAGGCAGTTGACGGCCGACCAGACGGCCTACGAGCAGGTTCGCGTAAAACTGGAGAATGAGCGGGAGGAGCTTCGCCGCGAACGCGACCAGCGCGACGCCGACCTGGCCAAGCTCACCCAAGAGCGCCGCGAGGCTATCGCCGCCGTCGACGTCGCCCACCAGGAACTGGGCCGGTTGCGTTCCGAGATCGACAAGCTGGAATCGGGCAAGCTCGCCGCAGAGAAGGAACGCGAGGCCCACTTCAAGGAAGTGGTCCGCCTGACCGACGAGTTGCACGCCGCTGTGTTCGAGTTGAACCAGCTCAAGGACACCAACCGCGAGCTGCTCGTCGAATTGACCGAAATGAAGAATAAGCTGCGCGCCGCGAAGATCGATCCCGACGCCGAAATGGACCTGCCCGTCGTCGAAGGCCTCGTGCTGGCCATTCTGGGCGAGGGTCTGGTGGAAATCTCGATCGGCTCCGACGACGGCGTTCGGCAGGGCCATCAGCTTTTCGTGTATCGGGTAAGCGGCGGGCGCAGCACGTACGTCGGCAAGGTCGAGGTGCTCCGCACCGACGTGGACCGCTCCGTCTGCAAAATCATTGAGGCGCAGGGCAACCTGGCAAGGGGGGATCGTGTCGCAAGCCAACTCTGATCTGTCGCCGCTGGGCGATTCGCAGCAGCAGACGCCGCGATACCGGAAGCCGCGCGCCGACCTGTACACCGTGCTCCTGCTGATTGCGTGGATATTCATCCTGCTGGGCATCCTGGTCCTGTACCTCGAAATGAAGGTGTACGACTTCGAGTTCGAGAGGGTGCCGGCCATGCGCAGCACGCCCGCGCCGGTGCGGGCGACCATGTTCAGCCGCGCCGATGCGACCCTCGACGGCCCGTGCCGTGCTGCGGCGCCTAGCCGGCACCCGACGGGCTGAGTGTCGAGTACTGGGTACTGAGCACTGCGTACTGATTGCCGCGTACTGAGGCGTTTCCTGTAACGGCGGACTTCTTCCCTTTCCATCTCCCGGGAGCACGGATGCTCGACCGACTGCTGAAGCACTTCCGATGCGACCTGGCGGTCGACCTGGGAACGGCCGGCACGCGGATCGGTGTGTTGGGCGAGGGGGTCGCCCTGGACGAGCCCTCGGTGGTGGCCGTCGAGCAGGAGACCGGTCAGGTTCTTTCGGGCGGTTGCGCCGTAGGGCGGTTGGCCCGGCAAATGCAAGGCCGCACGCCCGATTCGATCCGCGTCGTTTGCCCGCTGCGCGACGGCGTCATTACCGACTTCACGCTGTGCGAGGCCATGCTGCGGTTCTTTCTGCGCAAGGCGCAGCCCTCCGGCTACAAGCTCCGCCCTCGCGTGCTGGTGGGCGTGCCCGGCTGCATCACCCAGGTCGAGAAACGGGCGGTGTTCAATAGCTTCTTCCGCGCGGGGGCGGGGCAGGTGTGGCTGATGCCGCAGGCGAAGGCTGCCGCCATCGGCGCCGGGCTGCCCATTGCCGAGCCGCTGGCAAGCATGGTGTGCGACCTCGGGGGCGGCACCACCGAAGTGGCCGTGATGAGCCTCGCCGATACCGTGGCCGAGCAATCCATTCGCACCGGCGGCGACCGCATGGACCGGGCCGTGGCCGACTACCTGCGCCGACACTACAGCCTGCGCGTGGGCCTGCCCGCCGCCGAACGCCTGCGCACCGAGGCCGGCAGCGCCGCGCCGTTGGAGGAGGAACACACCGTCGAGGTAAGCGGGCTCGACACCGTGAGCGGACTACCGCGCAAGGCCACCCTGGCCACCGAGGAGGTCCGCCAGGCTCTGGCCGAGCCGCTTGAAGAGATCGTCGAGGCGGTGAAGACAACGCTCGATCGTTGCGGGCCCGACCTGGCCGCCGACCTGCTCGACCGCGGCATGGTCCTGTGCGGCGGGGGCGCCCTCCTGCCCGGCATCGAACGCTACCTGCGCGAGCAAACCGGCCTGCCGGTGCGCCGCAGCGCCGAGCCCCGCACCACCGTGGTCAAAGGCCTGCTGATTGCCCTCGGGCAACGCGAGCGCTGGCGCCGCGTGATCGAGTCGGGCGAGCAGGAATAACGGAAAACCGGGCCACAGTAGCCCGACTCTCCGAGTCGGGGAACGACGACTCGGAGAGTCGTCTTACAGTAGGTCGACTCTCCGAGTCGACAGTAAACACGACTCGAAGAGTCGCGCTACAGTACATCTGCGACTCGGAGAGTCGGGCTACGGTAAACCTCCGACTCGGAGAGTCGGGCTACAGTACATCGCCAAGACCAACCCCACGAAACGCTGGACCCATGCCCCTTCGCCAAACACTCACGCCGCCGCGGGCCCTGGCTGTCGCACTGGCATTGGCGGCGGTGCTGGCCGCGATGCCTCCGGCGTGGCTGGCGCCGGTGCAGGGTTGGGCGTTGGCCGGGTTGCGTCCGGGGCAACGGTTGGTGCGGGCCGCGGTCGCCCTTGGCCGCCGGGTGCATGCGCGCGTGGGCAGCCAATTCACCTCCGCTGCCAGCCTGGCCGCCGCCCGCGACGAGGCCGAACGGCTGGCGGCGGCAAACCGGCGTCTGGCCGCGCAGGTCGATGGCCTCCGCCGCCGTCTCGCGGCCGCCGAGGCCGAGCGGCCCGCCGCCGATCGGGCGCTGCTGCGGCTGGGCGGGGTTGAGGCCCGGGTCCTGGGGGCGCTGGCCCGGAGCTACCTTGCCCGGCACGAGTTGCTCGACGCCGGCAGCCTCGACGGAGTGGAGCCCGGCGCGCTGGTGCTCGACGGTGCCGCCGTGGTGGACCGCGGCGAGCAACAGGGCGTTGCGGCGGGGCACCTTGCCGTCGAGGGAGGACGCGTATGGGGACGCGTGGTGCGCACCGGCCCGAATACGGCGGTGGTCCGCACCGTTACCGCGCCGGGCTTCCGCGACGTGGTCCGGTTGCGTTCGCCTCGCGGCGCGGAAGGCATCCTCGAAGGCACCGGCGAGCCGCTGTGCCGCATCCGTATGGTGGCGATTACCGAGCCGGCGGCTCCGGGCGACGAGGTGTTCGCCGCGTCGGCTGCCGGGCTGGACGCGCCGCTGCCGCGGTACGGCGTTGTCGAGCGTGTCGAGCAGCCCGTCGGCGCCGCCCACTGGGACCTCTGGATGCGCCCCACCGCCGCCGGACCTCCGCCGGAAACGGTCGTCGTGGTGCGTGTGGAACCGTAAAACCGATGGTTGCATCCATGAGGCGAGCGTGGGGATTGACAGCGATCTATGTGCGGGCAAGAATGGCGAGCAGAGGAGGGACGGCGTCGGCCGATCCATGGGGCCATGAACGAAACCCTGCTGGCGAAGAGAATTCGGCGCCTGCTTGCCGAGGCCTACGGCGAACGACTCAAGGGCGTCGTGCTATACGGCTCAATCGCGCGGCGCGATGCTGCTGCGGAGAGCGACGTGGACGTGCTGGTCCTTCTTGACACGGTGGCAGACTACGGGAAAGACCTGCGAACGAATATCGAGACTCTTTACCCCTTGGCCGTGGAACTGGGCCGGCGCATCAGTGCCAAGCCGGTGCCCGAGGAGGAGTACCGCAAGGGCGCTTGTCCGCTGTATCGCAACGCCCGCCGAGAAGGAATCGCCGCATGAACGAGTTCGCGGCCAGCGAGTGGAAGCGGGCGATGCGCTCACTGCAATCGAGCAAGGTTCTCATGGAGAAGGACCCCGATTCTGCGGCTTCCAGGGCGTACTATGCAGCCTTCCATGCGGTGACCGCCCTGTTCGCCCTGCGGGGCCAGGAATTTTCCAAACATTCGGCACTGCGAGCGGCGTTGCATCGGAACTTGGTCCACAGGGGTGAATGGGCGCCAGGATTAGGCTAGGACTATGACTTCCTGATGGATTTGAGGGAAATGGGAGACTATGGCGGCCTGACGCACGTATCGGCTGACGATGCCGAAGCCGCGTGGCTGGCCGCTGAACGCATCCTCAATGCGGTTTGTCAGACATGCCCGAACGTCGCCGCCGGCGAGTAGGAATGTCTGCCGATATACGGTTCGCGGGGAAAACGGGACGGATCCAATTGGTGCGAAGCATCCCAAAGGCCGTTTCGGCAATTGGTCCCGTCCCGTTTTTCGGCCCTCCGCCCGAAACGGCCGTCGTGGTGCGTGTGGAACCGTAAACGATGCCTTACTTGCTGCTCATCCCGTTGGTTTACCTGGCCGCTGTGGTCGATACGGCGGCGGCCGAAGTGCTGCGCGTGGGCAACGTGACGCCCGACCTGGTGGCACTGGCCGCGATGGTGTGGGTGCTGCTGGTCCGCAGCCGCTGGGCGTTCCTTACGGCAGGGGCCGTCGCCCTGCTGGGCGACCTGATCGCCCCCGGCCGCGTCGGCGTCGGTGCGGCGTGGATGCTGTTGGTGGGCTTCGGGCTCGGCTGGTTTGTTGAGCAGGCGCGGCGCCGCCGGCTGGCCGACGGGCTGCCCGCCCGCCTTCTGTTCACCGCCGCCGCTCTGACCGCCTGGTGCCTCGGCGTCGGGCTTACCTCGGTGTTGCTGGGGGCGGCGGCCCAACCCCTCCCCGCCCCACTCCTGCAAGCGTTCGGAGCCGCCGCCTACACCACGGCCGCGGCTCTGCCCGTGCTGATGGTGGCCGGCTGGGTGCGGCCAACCGTTCGCGAGGAAGTGTGAGCCCCATGCCCATCGACTGGCACGAATTGCGAACCGCCGAAGCGGCGCCGCCCGAGGCGACCGATCCGCGGCGGCGGATGCGCGTCGTGGCGATGGGGTTCGCCGTGCTGGCGACGGCCGTGTTCGCCCGCGCGGTGCAAACCGAGTGGACCGAAGGGCCGGAGTATCGCCGCCGGGCGTTGCGGCCGCTGCGGCGGGAACGGCCGGTGCCGGGCGTGCGCGGCCGCATCCTCGCCCGCGATGGAACCGTGCTCGCCCGCGACGAGCAGGTGCTCGCCCTGGCCGTGCACTATCGGCAGCTTGAGCAACCGGCCGACGAGGGATGGCTGCGCCGGATGGCCCGCCGCCGGCTCGCCAAGGCCCAGCGCAGCGACTCCGACCGCGTGGCTGCCGAGATGCAGCAGGTGCTGGCCGAGCGGACGGAGCTGGCCCAACGGTTGGCCGAGTTGGCGGGCCTCAGTGCCGATCGGTGGCGCGTCCGTGCGGCCCAGGTGCAGGCGCGGGTCGAGCGGATTGCGCAGAGCGTATCGCAACGGCTCGGGCGCGAAACGCTCGTGGCCGAACAGTTGGACTACCATGTGATGGCCGACGCGCTGCCCATGGCCGTCGCCGCGCAAATCGAGGGAAACCCGGAACGTTTCCCCGGCACGAAGATCGTCGCCCGCACGCGGCGGGTCTATCCGGCCGGCCCGCTGGCCGCCCACGTGATCGGCTACCTGGGAAAGGTCGGCCCCGACGACTTGTCGGCGGACGTCTCGCTGGATCCCGAGGACCTCGTTGGGCGAGCGGGCGTGGAGGCCGGCTACAACCATCTGCTTTACGGGCATCGCGGCAGGCTGGTGGAATTGACGGACCATGGAGGACGCATCCTATCGGCCCATCGTGAACTGGAGCCGGGGGTGGGAAAAGACCTCGTGCTGTCCATCGATCCGGTCGTGCAGCGTGCGGCCGAGGAACTGCTCGACGCCGCGCTGCGCCGCCGCGCAGTGGAGCATCCCGGCGCCCGGCCCGGCGGCGGGGCGGTGGTGGTGATGCACGCCCACACCGGGGCCCTGCTGGCCGCCGCCTCGGCGCCGCGGTTCCGGCCTTCGGTGTTCCTGGGCGGGGCGGAGGGCGAAATCAGCCGCCTGCTCGACGATCCCGCCGGGCCGCTGGTCGACCGAGTGTGCCGCATGACCCTGGCCCCCGGCTCGGTGTTCAAAGTGGTCACGGCGGCCGCGCTGCTCGACGAACCGGCGTTCGCACCCGACGAAACGCACTTCTGCCAGGGATACCTCGAACACCCCGACGCGCACCGCTGCGCCCTGTTCGTCCGCCGCGGCATCGGGCACGGTGAGGTGGCGCTGGCCGACGCCCTCTGCGTAAGCTGCAACGTGTACTTCTTCCACCATGCGGACCGGATGGGGGCGGGACGGCTGGTCGATTGGGCGAGCCGGTTCGGCTTCGGGCAACCGACGGGCGTCGACCTGCCCGGCGAGGCGCCCGGCGTACTACCCACCCCCGCCACGCTCGAATCGATCGAAGGGCGCTCGTGGCGCAAGGCCGATACGCTGGCGATTTGCATCGGGCAGGGCTCGCTTACGGCCACGCCGCTGCAAGTGGCGCGGATGACGGCCGCAGTGGCCAACGGCGGCCGCCTGGTCACGCCGCACGTCCTCAGCCGGGTGGGGCTGACCGAGCTTGCAGGCGAAACCGAGGACGATCCGGCCGACGAGCTGTCCGCTCCGGCAGAGGGCCGGCGCATTGCCGCGCCGCGCCCGGTGGCGGGGTTCCACGACGACATCCTCCGGCATCTGGCCGAGGGCTTGCGCCGCGTCGTGGCCGATCCGGCGGGCACGGGCCATGCAACGATCCACTCCGACGCGGTCTCGGTGGCGGGCAAGACGGGCACGGCCGAGACGCTGCCGGGCAGCCCCGCCCATGCATGGTTCGCCGGATACCTGCCCGCCGAAAGGCCCCGCTACGTGATCGTCGTCGCCCTGGAGCACGCCGGCGACGCCGCCACCGCCGCCGGACCCGTCGTCCGCCGGCTGGCAACGGTGCTGCCGCAGTTGAAGTAGCCCGAACGCCGCAGGAACGTCGGTTGCGTTTTGCTGCCCTCAGCGTCCACGGTCGTCGACCATCCCTCGGATGTTCTCGCGCTCGACGGCCTCCATGCGACGGCGTTTCTGGAGGAAGTGGTCGTACTTCGCCACCTCTTCGTCCGACCAGGCGTGGGCCTCGGTGTAGTCGCCGCAGTACGGCACGAGCAGGTCGATCCAGCAGGCGAGTTTTTCCGTCTCTTCGCGCGAAAGTCTGACGTCGTGATGCCCCTCTTCGAGCATGGTCATCAGCCGGCTGGTGGCGGCGCCGGCATGATAAGGCGACAGCAGGGAAGGAACCGACTGCGCGCTGATCCAGTTCACCACCGGATGGGGGCGAAAGACCTGCACGGAAAGTTGCTCGTATCCGCCCGACCCGCGCCACGGCAGCGAGAGCATTTCCTCGATGGTCATGACTTCCTCATTGCCCCGATCGGAGCGGGTGAGGTTCAGGTAGGCGTCGCTCCACATACGCTTGGCTTGGCGATCGTGGTTGAGCGTGCCCAGCAGGCTGAATGCCCGCAACTCGTCTTGGACGGCTGAGGGCGCTGCGTTGCGCACGACGAGGGAGCGGTCGTTGTGGCAGGAAACGCAGTGGCGGTCGAGGATAGGCTGGATTTCGTTCGCGAAGCTGAAGCCGCGCGGTGGGCCGTAGAACGGCCGGAGCGGCTGGGCACCGGCCTGCATCGCCAGCGTGGGTCGGGCCTGCATGGAAGGCGAAGTGTTCTTGTCGTCGTGGCAGCCGACGCAGGAGAAGCTCTCGCCCGGTTGCAGCGTCGACCAGCTTCGCATGGTTTGCACCGCGTGTCCCTTCGCGTCCAGCGCCTGGAAGTACACCGGGGTGCGAGCGGGCACTTCGAAATAGGCCGAGCCGTCGGCATACACTTCCGTTTCGCCGAGGACCACCTTCACATCCCAGCTTCCGTTGCCCACGGCAATGGGCGTGCTGGGGTGGCCCTGCCCGCCCGGTCCGCGGCCGAAAAGTTGCCCCACGCCGGCGGCGCGGAACTCGAGGGCCACGACACGCAGCCGCCGAATCGTCCCCCGTTCGATTCCAGGCAGCGCCCGGCCGCCGTACACGTCCTGCATGTAGTACGTGCCGGTGTTCTTCCGGTAATCGACCGTGCTGGGGCGCTGGTGCGGCCGGGGGCGGGGCGCGAGCGGGATGGGCTGGTTGCAGGAATTGTCGGGGTCGCTTACCAACAGCTCCCGGTTCCCGTCGACGTCCATCCAGTAGATGCCGAACTGCGGATTGCGATGCTTATTGCCCGACCATCCTTCAGGATGATAGGTCACCAGTAACTCGGTTTCGTTGAGCGGATAGGGATACTGGAACAACTCACCGTCTTGCCCGTAGGCATCGACGCGTTCGGCCTGCGTTTCCCTCACCGGGGCGACGAGTTGCACGCCGGCGTCCTCCTCCCGGCCTAGCGAGGGGTCAATCACGCACAGCTTGCCCGCCTGAAAGGCATGGTGCCCGGTGGCCACGGCCAGCACTTTCTGCGTGCCCGGAATGCCTCGAGCATGCTTGATCGTGGTGGGAAACCACGAGTTGTTGCCGTAGAACGCCGTTTGGCCGGTGCCGTCGGGAAACATCTGAAAGAGGGGTTGCGGGAAGAGTTGTCCCCGGTCGTTGTAATCCCACCGGGTATATAGCACGCGGCCGTCGTCGGTTACCGTGGGGAAGTTGGTGTGCACCTGATCGAAACTCAGGCGGCGCAGGTACTTGCCGTCGGCATCGCAGGTGTAAAGGTTGCTTACTTCGGTCCACCAGCAGTCGACCGTCTGGACGCATCGGCTCGAATTGAACACGATGTCGCCGTTGGGCAAGTACACGCCCTCGTAGTCGGCAAAGCCCAGACCGGAAGTGAGTTGGCGGACCTCGCCGGTGGCCAAGTCCAGGTCGTAAAGATGGTAATCGTCCTCGCGATCCGACTTCTTCCACGCGAACAGGATGCGCGTGCCGTCGTAGGAGACGTCGGGGTTGCGAATCACACCTTCGGGGTCGTCGATCAGCGTGCGGACCGTGGCGAACGGCCCGTCGAGTTCCATCACGCACAGCGCGCTGCCGGGATGAAAGTGGCGCTCATGCTGTGCGTCGGATTGCCCTTCGGTGTAGGCGTAATGCGAGGCGCCCATGTTGAAGTGCCTGGCGAACACCACGCGGCGGAGCGCCTCGCGGTGCGGCGACAACCGGGCCGCGCGCCGCGCCGCGGCGGCGTCGAGGTACAACTCGGCCCACGCCCGCGCCGAGGACGGCCGAGCCGAGGCAAGGCGGTCGAACCGCTCCCGTAAATCGCTCAGTGCTTCCGCGCTCCGGCGCGCGTCGATTTGCCGGAGCACTTCGGCCGCCTCGGTTTGGCCGGCGGCAGCGCTGGAAACGACGTCGACCATGCCTACGTCGATGTACTGCCCCCCGGCCGTCTGACGACAGTGCACGGCCAGCGTGTTGCGGCCCCGGCGGAGCAGCCCGCGGGCTTCCTTCGAGAGCGGAATGCGAGAATAGTCCTTAGCGTATCCGGTGAACTCCGCGATTTGCTTCCCATTGAGGTAGACCACGGCGTCCTCGTCGTGGTGGACGACCAGTTGGGGATCGGCCGGTTGGTTTGGGCCGACTTCGAAGGTTCGGCGGAGCCAGATGTCGGCCGTGCGCCAGTCGGTGCCGATGGCCGCACCGGGCGTCCCCCGGGTGCCGAACCCGCCGCGCCCCTCCTGCCAGGCGGCGTCGTCGAAGTCGTCGGCAAACCAGTCGTCAGCCGGCTCCCGGAGCGTGTATCGCCACATTTGCCCATCGCGTTGCGAGGTAGCGGCCAGCGGGCGAACTTCGTTTTCGGGCGAGAAGTCCTGGTCGATCCAGTCGGCAATCGCTTCGAGCACCAGGCGGTCGGCGGCATGCCCGCTCGCCAGTTCTCTGGCCGTCTTCGATGCGGCAGGACCGTCGGCCGCCAGCGAATCGACCAGGGCGCCGTACCAGGGTCGCTCGGAGAGGAACTCCATCGGAGATGGTGCCTGCCCCCATGCGGGTGTCGGAGGCTCCTCCCCGCGGGCGCGGCCTGGTTCCGAGGCGACCAGGGCCGCGATACAAAGCAATCCGGCACGCAGAAACATCCGAGGCATGGGTCATACTCCTCGTCGAGTAACCGTTCGAAGGGTTTTACCATCTACCCCTCCAAGGTACGCGACGGAACCGGAAAAAGCAATCTGGCCCGTTTGCCGGCCAGCGCCTTTGCCGGCTTCAGCCGGGCTTCTCGACCATTCC
>CAYPWB010000146.1:0-13375 GCA_964414315.1 uncultured Planctomycetaceae bacterium
ACAGAGCCAACGGAGAAATCGTCTCTGTTATCTCGGTTGACTCCTGTTCAGTTCACACTCGCCCTCCCCTGTTCCGCCCTTCGGCCACACCACCATGAAGACCAACCCCGTCAAAGAGAAACTCCGCCGCGGCGAGCCGACGTTCGGCACGTGGCTTTCGCTCGGGAACCTGCACGCCACGCGCGTGCTGGCGCGGTCCGGGTTCGACTGGCTCACGGTCGACCTGGAACACTCGGCCATCGACTGGTCGCAGGCGTCCGCGCTGTTCGGCGCCATTGCCGACGCCGGCTGCGTGCCGCTGGCCCGGGTGCCGGAGGGCGACCATTACTGCATCAAACGATCGCTCGACGCCGGCGCGTGGGGCATCGTCGTGCCCATGGTCGACACGGTTGACCAGGCCCGCGCGGCCATCGCGGCCGCCAAGTATCCGCCCGAGGGGAACCGCAGCGTCGGCGGCGGCATGCACTCGCTCGGGTTCGACGCCGCGGTGGGCGAATACCACGAGCGGGCGAACGATGAAATCCTCGTCATTTTACAGACCGAAAGCCCGCGGGGCGTCGAACACGCCGAAACGATCTACCGGCTGCACGGTTGCGACGCGATTTTCATCGGGCCGGTCGACCTTCGGTTCAACATGCGGCGGCCCAACGGCAGTTTTCCCAGCGCAGACGAGCACGAGGCGATGATCCAGCGGGTCATCGCCGTCGGCCGCGCGGCCGGAACCCCGACCGGCATCCACACGCTCGACCCGCACGACGCGCTGCGCCGCGCCGAGCAGGGCATGCAGTTTATCGCCATCGGCAGCGACCTGTGGATGATGTCACAGTCGCTCGGCGGCGTCACGGCGGTTCTGTACCCGGATCGCAAGCCCGACGACCTGGCGCGCTATTGACAAGCGAACCGAACGGGATCGCCGGCCAGTTGCTCCTTCACTCGGATCGCAGCCAATCGCGCAACAGGGGGCTAATGCCCCCGCTCGCCGATCGTCAGCCGCCTACAATTCCTTCCACTGGCCCGCGGCCGGGGCGGGGAAGTAGCCGTCGTCGCCGGCTCGGACCGGCGGGGGGCTGTCGTAACCCAGCTCGTCCAGGTAATCGCAGAACTGGAACTTCGAGTTGACCACTTCGTCCCAAGTGACGATGCGGTTGTAGTGGGCCGCGGCGCGGCCCATCAGCGAGGCGTAGTCGGAGTGCACGGCCCGCTTCGCCTGGTTGAACGGCTTGTCGGTGCGGATCGCGTCGATGAAGTCGATCCACTGGTAGTCCCAGGGACTGGCGGCGTCCGGTTCGGGCGACCAGACGATGTTGTCCTTTTCGATGCGCTGATCCTTGAACATGTGGACCGTCGCCTTATGGACATTGCCGGAGAACTGCCCGGCTCGCTTCGTGCCGTGAACGAACGTGGCGAATTCGGTATGTCCGCCCTGGGCGCGGCGGAAGCCGCAAAAGGCCTTCCGACCATCGGGGAAGGTGAACTCCATCGAGTAGGTGTCGATATTCTGTCCGCGGTCGGTGCTACCCACCTCGCGCCCGCCCATACCGTGGCAGGAAACGGGCCACGCGTCCATCAGCCAGCAGCACTCGTCGATCTGGTGGATGAGGTTGTCGATCATGTGGCCGGAGCCGACCCACAGAAGCGGAATCTTGCCGAACTGGAGTTGTGCCATCAGGTCGTTCGACTTCTCGCCCTGGTCGCCCATCCAGCGTCGGCCGGTCAGCCGGTTGGCCCGCACGTACTGGAGTTCTCCCAGTTCGCCGCTGCCAATCTTGTCGATCAGCGCGGCCCGGGCGGGCGAGTGCCGGCACTGGAGGCCCGCGGCGACCTTCAACCCCTTCTTCTCGGCCTCTTCGCCGGCGCGGAGCATGCGGTGCAGCCCCGCCGGGTCGGGTGCAAAAGGCTTCTCCATGAACACGTTGATGCCCTTCGCCACGGCGTACTCGACGTGTACCGGACGGATGTAGCACCGGGTGGTGCACATGGCCACGTCGCCGGGTCGCAGCACGTCGATCGCCTGCTTGTAGGCGTCGAATCCGACGAACTTGCGATCCTCCGGCACGTCGACCTGGTCCTCGAACTGCCGGGAGAGGGCCCTCAGCGATCGCTCGATCGAAGGCCCGTGAACGTCGGCCGCCGCGTACAGTTGGATCGGGCCCTGGTTCTTCGTTTTCAGGGCATTGCCGACCGCCCCGTTCCCTCGGCTCCCACAGCCGATCAATGCTAAGCGGATGGTGCTGTCCTCGGCGGCGTGGACGGCCGGCAGGGCGCCAGCCATAACGGCCGTGCCGGCGGCGACGGCCCCGCCCTGCTGGAGGAAATGCCTGCGGCTTACGCCGGAATTGCGATTCGATTCAGCCATGGATGTTCTCCCTAGAAGATGTACCGGTTGACGACGTTCTCGAACAGTTCCTGTCGGCCCGACTTGTTCGGTTCGGCCTCGCCCTTTTCGAGCATGTATTGCTCCAGCGATTTGAAATCGTGCTTGCCCGCCTCGACCTCCGCCCCGACGCCTGCGTTCCACGAGGCGTAGCGCTGGTCGACCATGCGGGCGAGTTCGCCCTCGGCCCGAATTTGTGCGGCGATCTTCAGGCCCTTGGCGAAACAGTCCATGCCGCCGATGTGGGCGTAGAACAGGTCGACCGGCTCAAAGCTTTCGCGGCGCACCTTGGCGTCGAAGTTCACCCCGCCCGGGGCCACTCCGCCGTACTTCAGGAACGTAAGCATGATCTTCGCGGCCAGGTACACGTCGGTGGGGAACTGATCGGTGTCCCAACCCAGCAGCAGGTCGCCCGTGTTGGCGTCGACCGAGCCGAGGAACCCCTGGTGGCCGGCGTAATCGAGTTCGTGCTCGACGCTATGACCGGCCAGCGTGGCGTGGTTCGTTTCGATGTTCAGCTTGACATGGTCGGCCAGTCCGTACGCGCGAAGGAAGTTGATGCACGCGGCGGCGTCGAAGTCATACTGGTGCTTGGTGGGCTCCTTCGGTTTCGGCTCGAAGTAGAACTGACCGGTGAAGCCGATCTCCTTGGCGTAGTCGACCGCCATGTGCATGAAGGCGGCCAGGTGGTCCAGCTCGCGCTTCATGTCGGTGTTCCACCAGCACTGGTAGCCTTCGCGGCCGCCCCAGAACACGTATCCGTCGCCGCCCAACTCCTTGGTCACCTCGAGGGCTTTCTTCACCTGGGCGCCGGCGTAGGCGAAGGCGTCGGCATTGCAGCTTGTGGCGGCGCCGTGCATGTACCGCGGGTTGCTGAACAGGTTGGCCGTGCCCCAAAGCAGCTTGATGCCGGTCCGGTCCATCTCGTCCTTGATCGCCTTGACCACGACGTCGAGGTTCTTGTTGGTTTCGGCCAGGTTGGCGCCCTCAGGGGCGACGTCGCGGTCGTGAAAGCAAAAGAACGGCGCGCCGAGCTTCTCGATGAATTCGAACGCCACGCGCACACGGTTCACGGCGTTGTCGACCGTATCGTCCGGCCCCTCCCAGGGGCGAATCATGGTGCCCGGGCCGAACGGGTCGGCTCCCGAACCCCGCATCGTGTGCCAATAGGCCACGCTGAAGCGGAACTGCTCCTTCATCGTCTTGCCTTCGACCACCTCGTTCTCGTCGTAGTGGCGGAAGCTGAGCGGATTCTTCGAATCGGGGCCTTCAAACGCGATTTTGGAAATGTCGGGGAAAGCTGCCACGGAACGGTCTCCAAGGTCTATCGGTATCGGATTGGGGCGCTACAATTCTGCGCTATCTTGACCTCGCATCGACCGGTTCGCAAGGGGGACCGAGCACCGCGGGACGGTCGGCCGCACAACGAGACAGCCCTCCGCGTGCGCGCCTCGCAGCCCGCCCTCCCCACTCTGCGGCGGGCCCGCACCTACCGCCGCACGGCTGGGCCAGGGGTCGCGGCGTAAACATTCGCCGAAGTCGTATTGCGCCGCCCTCTTGAAGTTCACGCTTTCGCGTGCGAACAAGCTTGTGCGACGTGCGCGGCACGCTGAAGGGTGAGTTCCAACAGCGGCAGCACATGCCTGGCCGGCCGGGTTCGGCGAATTTCCACGTCGCGGCGCCTACCGGCATCCCGACTCGATCGAGCCCATGGCGCCGCCGAGCAGTTCCGGCATGGCGGGCGGCGCGGTCCACTGGACCATGCCGTGCCGCTTCAGCTTCTTGTACAACCCCACCCGGCTGAGCCCCAACGCGCTCGCCGTGGCCGTGCGGTTGTTGTTGTGCTTGCACAAAGCCTCCTCGAGCATCTTCCGTTCGCTGTGGGCGACGCGCTGCGTGAGCGGGGCGTGTTCGTCCGGCTTGCCGCCGCCGGCCGGCCCGATTGCAGACGCATCGCCCGCCGAACTCTCGCTCAGGTGCTGCGCCAGGTCATTCGGGGTCAGCTCACCCGACTGGCAGAAGAGGATCGCGCGGCGGATGTAGTTCTTCAACTCGCGAATATTGCCCGGCCAATGGTAGCGTTTGAGGCAGTCGAGGAACTCCGGGTGGATGCGGCGGATGTCGACCTCGTGCGACTGGCTCAGCTCCTCGATGAACCCGAGGGCCAGCGGCACGATGTCGCGAACCCTCTCGCGAAGCGGAGGAATGCGAAACTCCAGCATGTTGAGTCGGTAGTAGAGGTCGGCCCGGAATTCGTTCCGGTCGACGAGTCCCTTGAGGTTCACGTTCGAGGCGACGATCAACCGGGCGCGCGAATGCCGCGTGTCGTTGCAGCCGACCGGCTCGAACTCGCCCGTTTCAATGACTCGCAGCAATTTCACCTGCTGCGCCGGCCCGAGCACGTCGATTTCGTCGAGCAGGAGCGTGCCGTTTTCGGCCGCGTCGAACTTGCCGACCTTCGATTTCTCGGCGCTGGTGAAGGCGCCCTTCACATGGCCGAATAGTTCGCTTTCGATCAGTTCTCGCGGCATGGCGCCGCAGGCCACCGTAAGCAAACGGGCCTCGCGGCGGGGCGACAGCTCATGGATAAGCCGCGCGAGCGTGGTCTTGCCGGTGCCCGTTTCGCCAACGAGCAGAAGCGTCACATCGTGGCCCGCCATTCGGACCACGTTATCGAGCAGGTCGGCCACTTCGGGCGTATCGGTCCGGTACGTTACGGAACGGCTGCGGATGGTTTTCAGCGAGGTCATCTCTTGAAGATAACTGGTTGCCTGTGCGTTCGTCACGTGTTGCATCTCCCCTTGCAGAATGGCTCGCGACTCGAATGAACTCGGTGACTCACTTCTACTCAGGCTAATTGCCGCTGCCCTTCGTTTCCAATGGATAACAAGCGCTAACGCTCGGAACGCGTCTGAAGGCCCGGCAATCGCTCCGGCCTTGCCGATCCTGCGGGTTGGCGGGGCAATCGACCACGCGTCGGCGACACGGAACGGCGAACCACAAGACGGGGAGCAACAGGGACCTCACGGCCCCCCCTCGCTTTTCGGCTTCCACCTTCAAGTTAAGATATGCCGGATTTTCGCCGATGACCGATTGTAGGGTGTGTACGCTTTGTTTACGCTGCCGCGAAACGCGACGGAACCTCCCGGAAACGGTTGCTGCCGACAAAGAATGAAACGAATTCTGCTCCTGAGCATGATCGTACTGTCGGCGTGGACCGACGACGCCGCGATGGCGCAGGCCAGGTCGGTCAAGAGCCTGTCGATCAAGGAGTTAGGCCTGGGAATGCCCAAGAAGGCCCAACCCGTGTTCGAGCCGGACTGGGCAGTCGAGGCCGGCGTAATGATCCTGCAGCGGTCCGGCAGTGCGTCGGCCGTGCTTGCCGAAACCAACATGCCCGAATCCGGCGACGTGCTGGACGCCTCGGACCTGGGATTCGGCTTCGAAACCGGCCCCTATGTCTCCCTGTCGAAGCGGGTATTCAATGCCGTCGAGGGCGAAATCCTGTACTTCGGCGTTTACGACTGGGGCGTGGAAAGGTCGGTGGAGAACGCCGGCGCCATTACGACCGACGTGTTCGACCCGGGCCCCGTTGCCTTCGATCGGGTCGACGTCCGATACACCTCGCGCGTCGACAACCTGGAGGTCAACACGCGATTTCCGTGGCTCGGCTCGCTCGATTGGCTCGTCGGCTTTCGGTGGATTGGGCTGGAGGACCATTCCCAAACGCTTTGGGACGGCGGCGACGACCTGGCCGCGGCCACTGCCTGGGGAAAAAACGAAATGTATGGCGCACAGGTGGGAATTGAGGGCACCTTGTGGAAACCCTCCGCCCGCTTCTACCTCGACGGAATGGCCAAGGCGTGCGTGTTGACCAACCACCTGTCCGGCGGTCGCGACGTGGCCGGCACGTTCGACGCCTTCCACCCCAGCCGGCGCAGCGCGACACGAACCTCCTTTCTCGGGGAACTAGGCATCATGGGCCGGTTCGAACTGACCCAACACTTCGTCCTCGGCACCGGCTACCAGGTGATGTGGGTCGACGGCGTGGCAACGGGATTCTCGGCCCTCGGCGGCCAGGAGGTCAGTAGCGTGCTCTTCCACGGCTTCCGCGCAACCATCGAAGCTCGTTGGTAGGGAAGCAGCGGCCGGCGAAAACGCGACCGCTACCTTCCGGGCATTCTTCCCGCTCCGGGTGCATACGAGCCGGCAATTCTGACATTTGTTGCCGGTGGTATCGAATTTGCTAAATAGGCGGGCCGAGGAGCCCGTTGCGCGCGGAACTGTAAACGGCAGTTAGCGCTTTGCGGGAGACGTGCCCAACGGACTGATTCCACACGGCAACACCGCCCGAAATCGCGAGAGAGAGCATGTCGTTTCCGCGATCTTGCCCGGCGTGCCCCGACTCCCGAGTCGGCGGAGGGATGCGTGGTGCCGTAACGAAAACCACCCGACGGGGTGGTTCCGTGAGGCTTTCTCCCCAAGACACACGCTCCTTACGCAGATTCCCCAAGCTTCACGTTTCACGCAGCTTGATCTTTCCGACATCGTTTCGTAGAATCGGGGCATCGCTTCGTGTCGCAATCGACGGCTATTCGCCGGCGCGGGGGGCGATGCTTCGACCCGTAGTGGATCGAGTCGCACGCCGACGTATCAACGCCGGGCGGGTACTCGAATCGCTTGCGAGTCGCGGTCGGGCCAGGCTTGGGGCGGCTTCTCTCCTTCGATGACGAATCACCTTAAGAATTTGCACCGACTATGACTACTTTTCCTGCGACTCACCCTCGACCGGCACCCTCCGGCAATGCGCTAATCGTTAGCCGCGACGCGTCCCTGGCCGACGATTTGCAGACAATCCTGGAAACCGACTATCAGTGCCGTATCGACCGTGCCGGCTCGTTCTCCGAGGCGGCAACGCTGCTCGACCGCGCCCGTCCCGAGGCTATTTTCGTCGATCTACGAAGGGCCTCCACGCGCGAGGACCCCTCCGGGTTCTTCCAGCAGTTGAGCGAGGCGACCGGCGGCCGCGTGCCGGTGGTCGCCATCTCGGAATCGGGCTACGTTTGCGACTGGGCGGCCGTGGCCGACTTGATCGTCAGCGGGCACCTTCAGTTACCGCTGGATCGCACCCAGTTGGCCCGGCTCATGGACGTGGAACTCGGCCAGGCCCTGTTCGAGGCCCCGACCGGCCTCCGGGTGCCGAAGGTCGTTCGCGGGCAGACCGTCACCTGCCGCACCTATTCGCCCGATATGGCGGAGATGCTCGAAGACGTGGTCCTCATGGCCGGCCACGATGTAACCCTGCTCATTATGGGGGAAACCGGCACCGGAAAGACCACGCTCGCAAAACTCATCCACGAGTTATCGCCCCGCCATGAGGAGAACCTCCTTACGGTGCCGTGCGGGGCCATTCCGGCCGATCTGATCGAAACGGAGTTGTTCGGTCACGTAAAAGGCGCGTTCACCAGCGCCGATCGATCGAAAATCGGCAAGTTCGAAGCCGCCCGGCGGGGCACCCTGCTGCTCGACGAAATCGACGTGCTCAATCCGGGGCAGCAGGTGAAGCTGCTGCGGGTGATTGAGACGGGCGAATTCGAGCCGGTGGGCTCCAACGAAACGCGTTTGTTCGACGCCCGGCTCATCGTCGCATCGAACGTCGACCTAAAGCAGCTCATGGAGCGGAACGAGTTCCGCGCCGACCTGTACTACCGCTTGAACGTGATGGAATTCCGCCTCCCCCCGCTGCGGGAGCGTCCGCTCGACATCGTTCCCATGGCGCTCGCGTTCGTCGAGGAACTGTGCCAGACCCACGGCGTTGAAATCCGGCGGGTCCACCCGGAGTTCCTCGGATGCCTGAAAAGCTACGACTGGCCGGGCAACATTCGGGAGCTGAAGAACTACGTGCGGCGGGCCGTGCTGTTCTGCCGGACCGGCGAGTTGACCCCGAAAGACCTGACGCCCCACCTGACCGCGGCCGTCCGCCGGCGCGAAGCCGAGGGGGGCGCGCGGTCCGAGGAGCAGCCCCACCCCGCCACCGAAACCGGCGGCCTGCTGACCGACCGCATTGCCGCCAGCGAGAAGGCGATGCTCGAAGAGGCCCTCCGCAAGCACAACAACAACCGGACCGCCACGGCCAAAGCGCTCGGCCTCAGCCGCGTGGGCCTCTACAAGAAGATGCGCAAGCACGGCATGATCGAACGCCGCGAGTAGAAACGCGTCGCTGACGGCCCGTGCGACAGGCTTCCCGCCTGTCGTTCCCCCGTGGGATAAGCTTCCAGCTTGTCATCTCCCCCGTGGGATGTAACCGTTCACAGATCGGCGGCGCGGAATGTTTTCTCCGCTGTATGCGAAGGGGACAGTCCCATTTTCGCGGCCTGCGGCAGGTGGCTGATTGGGCAAATCGCCCTTTGTGCCGCGAAAATCGGGACAGTCCCCGGTGAACGGTTACCGTGGGATAGGCTTTCCGCCCGCCGGCTTTGCACATTCTCCATGCTTGAGACTGCCTGAACAGCTTACTTGGCGCTAAAAGCTTACCCCACAGCTTTTCGAGCACCCTCCCTGGAAACGGCGGCGCTTACACTTCCTCGTCCTGCTTCGGTTCGGCCGGCGCGGGTGTCTCCTCGGCTTCCGAGTCTTCTTCCGGCTGCTCCGGTTTCTCGACGTCCGGTTTGTCGGCGTCCGGCTTCACGCGAGGTTTCGGCTTCACGCGCCGCGGCGGATTGCGCAAGATTTCGATGGCCTTTTCGTTCTCTTTCTTAATGCGGGTGAGAATCGGGTCGGCCTCCTCGAGGATTTCGAAGGCCTCCGACTTCTCGTCCGACGAAAGGTCGTTGGCCTGGTCGATCAGTTCCCAAAGCCTCCGCAACAGCGTGTTCTCCGGCTTCTCGCCTTCGCGGCGTTCGCCGTCCTGCTGCGCGACACGTCGGGCATCGCGGGCATCGCCCGCGTCGGGGCCTTGCCCCTGCACGGCTCGCGAAATACTCGCATGCGCCAACGCGCCCAGCAGGCAGGCGAACAGGGCGACGAGAAGGTATCGGGTCCATTGGGCTTTCATCGAAGTGCTCCAAGGCATGCTAGGGTGTGCAGATAAAGTTTTCCTCTTCCACGCGGATCAAGCGCGGCCGCTGCAACTCACAGTCGTACATGGCCGTCGTACAGGCCGAAACGGTAAACGGTCCGCCGAAGTTAATCCCGAGGAAACTGCAAATCAGGCTGGGTACGGTGTGGGTAGCCTGGGTGCGGACGGCGTGCCCAAGCGCGCTTGAGCCGCGGCAGATCGCGGTGGAGTACTTGTCGATCGGATCGTCTACGAAACGGGTAGTGCATGTGGACGTTTCATCGGTCCTCGAGTTGTAAAACACCACGGTCACGAACACACCAGCTTGGCCGATGGCGTCGCCGTCATTTTGGGCCCCGGGGAAGCATGGCGGATTCAGGCCGCCTATCGACGCCCCGAAGCGTATGAAATCGGTCGTGTTGGGATCGTCGGTCGAGGTGAACGCTCCCGGCCTGAAATTAGCCGTGAACGTCCGAAAGCCGTTGGCCACGGCGGAGATCGGATCGGAGAACGTGAAGCAGACGTCACCTGCCAGAGTTCCCCACGGCGGCGGTGAAGTCGGGCAAACCCAATTATCCGGCGATACCGAGACCGGTGTAGGATCGAGGCCGCGCACGTCCTTCGGCTGGGAGCCCGGATTGAAGCGGTTCAAGAAGTCGGGGTCTTGGTCAGCGACGGAAACGAGAACTGCCTTCGAACCGTCAAAATGGGCTTGTTGCGCTGCTGGCGCGTTGGGATTGCTGCAGTCGGGCATGGAGAAGGAAACGGATAGGATGGACAACTCAGGCCGACCCTCGTCGAAGAAAACGCCGAACAGCCGTGGCTTGCCACTTTCCGGGGCGCCCTGGCCCGTGCCGCTGTCTGGCTTCCACGCGTCAATAAACACCCTACCCTCGTTGCAACTAGGAGCCACATCGGCCTCGAACACATAAGGGTCTTCTTCCGTGATCGCTCCGAACACCACGTCGCCCTCGCACGATGCGTTCTCGTTCGGATTGGTGGCGATGTCGAAGGTGTCGGGGCTCAGGTTCTTGTCGATTCCGACCTGCGTCTGGTTGATCAGGTTTGCCTCGGCGTAGTCGACACCGACAATTCGGGCGCCGTCGGTCCAGTCCTGGCCGGGAGCGCTGCCCGACTCGGCCCACTCCTTCACCGAAGCCAGCGCGGCGGCTTCCAGGGCATTTTCCAACTCCACCCGGGCGAGCCAAAGATGCACCCCCTCGACTACCACGGCAAACATCACCAGAAGCACGGGGATCATCAGCAGGGTCCACAACGCGACCACTCCGCGATGCGCCTCGCGTCGGATCCGGCTGCAAATTGGGCTCGGTCTTGAAGCCATGGGGGTGATTGTCCTAATTGGGGGCTTGGGCCTCTCGCGACAGCAAATTATAGCTCGTACCGGAATGTCGTGGCATTACGAAGGTACTGGTCGGAAATGTCGAATCCAAAGAAACTCAGCACATTCGGGGCGAGTTCCGTGGAGGGCACGTACACGGTTACCCGCACGTAGCCCCGATAGGTGGGAAACGAAGCGTTCAAGGTGGGGCAATCGCAGGCAGCCGCAACAGGGCTGCTCAACACCTTGTCGCCCCCAAGATTATGCTCCAGCGTGATCTTGCACTCGTCGATGCCGGAACTATCAAGTTGCTGTTGGACCACCTGGACCACGTTGGCGGGCACCGGGTCGCCGGTGTTGGTCAGTTCGAGATCCACCGTCCGGGATGCCTCTTCGGCCCCCACGCGGGCGGCCAGGGCCAGTTGCTGCCGATTGCCGATGAGCAACCCGAACTGAACGATCGCGCCCATCACGATCAGCCATACCGGCAGCATGACGATCAGTTCGAGCACGACGGACCCGCGGCGCGGCGCGGACCGGCGTAGGGTTCGGATTCGGTGTCTGGTGCCCATCACGTTAGGTTCCTCGTCAGGTGCAATATATTGAGCAGTCCGGGCCGACGGCGCCGTGCGGCTCGAACCGGAATAGACACGGGCCATTCAGCGAGCATATTCCGTGCCAACTTGCCTCGGACGTTCCCGCAACCGCATGGCGCGAACGTTCAGGGGAGGTAACGCGAACCAGCCCCTTCGCTGCATGCGAGGGGGACCGTCCCATTTCCGCGGCCTGCGGCGCGTAGTCGGTGGGGAAAATCGCCTCGGTGCCGCGAACATGGCGACGGTCCCCTGCGAACGGCTACCGGCACGGCCGGCCGGTTCGAGGCAACCGGCCGCCCCGCATGTTTCCTTTCGCAAACAGGCAACGTTGCCGAAAGTTAGCGCTCCACCGCGCCCCAGCCCTCGCCCTCATCTGTTTTCTCTCGCCGCTTTGCGGCCCGGAAACTCCGGGGGCCGGTTTGTTTGTCCTGCCGTCCGCCCTTAGTAGCAGGCATGCGCCGCCGTGCCGTCCGCCCTTAGTAGCAGGCACGCTCCGCCGTGCCGTCCGCCCTTAGTAGCAGGCACGCTCCGCCGTGCCGTCCGCTGCACCGGCAGAAACCGGAACCGGCGATTTCTGCCGAGCCGGCCCCTTTGGGCACGCGGTTTGCATAAGCCAGGATCGGAAAACCAGTTCGTTGTGGAGCGAACACGGCTCGACCGTGTGAGAACGAGGCCTCTGCGGCGGCCGGCATGCGGAAGCATGCCGGCCGCCTTCGCAGAAGCCGCTTGGGCCCAGACGGTGCTCCCATCCGGCGCACCGCATCTGCTTCGGCACCGGCCGCAATGCGAAAGCGGCTTGCGGCATGGCGTTTGCTCCATCGCTCTGGCGAAACCGTTTTTGCAAGACTTACGCTGCATGTGTATCTGGAGAAACATCCCATGATCCGATTCCTGCGTAACTTCTGGCGCCTGCGGCGCGATACCCGCGGCGGCGTGTTCATCGAGTACCTGTTGCTGTGTACGATCGTCGGCATCGGCGTCATCGCCGGGCTGGCGACCCTGAAGAACGCCCTGATTGGCGAACTACAAGACTTGGCCCAGGCCATCGGCCAGATCGTGTGCTCGTAGCCGACGCGGCGTCGACGCCACCCACATTGTCCGCACGCAACGTCCGGTCGAGGAGTAACCCGATGCGCCGTCGAAGAAATCCGCGAAGCCGGCGGGGAGCCGCCACGCTGGAGTTGATCCTCGTCGTACCGATCCTGCTGATCGTGCTGGTCTTCTCCATCCAGTTCGGCATCGTCGCGCTTTACCAGGCCGCCGTGGTCCATTCCGCGACCGTCGCCGCGCGAGAGGCCGGCAAGGGGGCCGACTTCAACACGGTCGTCGCTGCCGTTCAGAAGGTGGTCGACGTCCACGACATCGACATCGACGATGCGTCGGGTTCAGGCACCAAGGTGGTGTTGGAAGATGGCGACGCCGCGACCATGGAGTTCGGCGACGACAACCTCTCCTGCCCAACTCCCGAGAACGCACTCGACCCGAAACAGGTGCGCGTCAACGTGTGCGTCGATCTGGCAGCCACCCGCTTCTGCGATGCGCTGGCCGCCTGGGGAGTGACCTTCGCGGGCCGAACGCTGAGGGCCAGTTCGCTGGTCGTCAAGGAACACGAGCAAGACATCAGTTTCCCGTAAAGGACCTGTCTGTAGCCCGACTCTCCGAGTCGGTTTACTACGACTCGGAGAGTCGTGCTACGGTTGCGGCAATGCGCCGCACCGGTTGATCTTCCACTGCCACCTCCGAGGAACGCTTCGCGTGTCTGTCATTCCCAAAGCCGAGAAGACAGCGGTCAGCGCCGACGACCTGCAACCGTTGCTTAGCGAGCGTTGGGTGCTGGGACCGCGGCATTGGGCGGTGTGCCTTTTTTTCAGCGCCGTGTTCCTTTTCGTCAACGCGATGCCGCTGGCCGACTGGACCATTTGGCCCGACGTGTACCTGGGCCGATGGATGCTCGACCACCGCGCCCTGCCGCAGGCCGACCCGGCGCAGCCCTGGAGCGAGCCCGGCCG
>CAYPWB010000147.1:0-3930 GCA_964414315.1 uncultured Planctomycetaceae bacterium
CGAAGGCGCCCTCCGTTACGTGGGCGAATTGAGCGTCGGGTGGACCCGGGAGGAAGGGGCGGAGCTTGTACAGCGGCTGCCGGCGCTGGTCCGCCCTGGACCGGTCGTGCCGTGCCGGAAGCAGGCCGTTTGGCTGGAGACGGAGCGGTACTGTCGCGTGCGCGGTCTGGGATGGCCCCGCCGCGGTCGGCTGCGCGGGGCGAGCTTCGCCGGACTGATCGAACGATGAGCCGGCGGCCAGGTACTGACCATGTGGCGCGATGGCAACGAGGAGAGCCGCAGCGCATCTAGGGAAGCACACGTTCGGGCAGCTTGAGCGGAGGCACGTCCTCGCCGACTTCTGCGATACGGCGCTTCAACACGATTCCAGGAAGGGGCGGCTGCCTTTCGCCGTTGACGAACCGGTCCTTCGCTTCCACTTTCACCGTGTCGGCATCCATCGGCGTAACGAGGTAGGTGACCGAAAGATCGCTCCCGTTGGCCCGCGTGCCGCGATGCTCGATGACCCAGCGATCGCTGTCACGGGTCCAAGTGCTTTCCCCGAATCCGCCGTCGGGCTCGAAGGTCCACGACCGTATCCGATGCTTGCGGGGGTCCCAACCGATGACCTCCGTGCCGGTCAGCGTTGGGTCGCCCTCCCCGCCAGTCAGGAACTTCCGAATCAAATACTGCCCACTGCTGTTCCAGTCGCAAGTGGTGCGTAGGACAATACCCGGTGGATCCTCGCGTTGTTCCATCCAATCACCCAGCAGCCATTGCAGTCTCTTCAGTTGGAGTCGGTGCGAGGGCACGGCGGTCAGCATCTCGTACATGCTGCTGATGTACCACCTGCCGTCGCGTTGCACGAGCACCATGGTGGAGACAGGTTCGGCGGGAAGCGCCTCGGGAGGCGGCGTCAACTCGGTCATCATGTCGACCAGCGCCACGTTCTCGTCCACCAACCGCCACGAGGCGATTCCCAGCTGGAGCCGCCGGTCCTTGTTGGAGGCAAAGTACTCGCCGAAGGCGGCTTCGATCTGTTCGCGGCCAACGATGCGGCGGCCGGTAGGACCGATGAACTCGCCGTCGGGCGCCCAGAGGGCCGCCAAGCTCTTCGCGTCGCCCCGGTTGAAACAGTCTTGCAGGGCAGCAACCGGCTGGCGGATTCCCGCCGCGGTCGCTGCTTCGGGGGTTTGACCGGCTGCCCAATGGCCGGGCGTGGCGACAAGCACCAGAGATAGCGACAGGACAACACATATGCGATTCATAAGGATTTCTCCTGTGACACATGCGGCGGCATCGCGCCGCCAACCGAGAAGCCGGTGAGCGGCAAACCGTCCTATACCGGCGAAACAGCATCGTCGTTCCGTTTCCGCGAGTCACGCGAGGGGCCGCTCCGGCGAGCACGATACCCGACTCGGCGCGACCTGGAAGGAAAGCGGCCCCGGCCGTTCGTCGTGTTCCATTATAGCTTACAGAAAACACGGAGCCGCCCCTCTGCTTGGGGGGCGACTGCCGTAGTTTCTCGCTCTTTGCGATGTCGTGGTGTATAATTTCCTGTCCTCCGAGGAGTCGAGCGATGCAATACCCGACACGCCTATGCGCGGCCATAACACTCGCGTTCTGTCTCTTGTTTGTCCCGGCCTCGGCCGGTGCCCAGTTCTGGCCGGGGCCCGATTACTGGGGCGGTGGTTATGGTGCGTGGGGGTCCGCTGTGGCGGCGCGGGCCGATGCCACCCAGCGCAACCTCGCACAACAGCAACATCTGGCCAGCGAAAGGATCGCGGCCCAACAAAGCGCCGCGATGCAAGCCGGGATACGGAACACCCTGAGTACCCAGGCCGACATGCGGACGCAAAGCATCCTGAGCCAGCAGCAGTCGAACCGCGACTGGTGGTTCCAGGTGCAACAGCAGCAGACGGCCCAGCGCCGCGCCATGTCGGCCGGCGCCGTTGCCCGGCCCGATCCGACGTTCGTTCCGACAGCCCCGGCGTCGTCCGGACCGCCGGTCGCGACCGACATCATCCCGTGGCCGCCGGTCCTTTGGAATTCCCGCTTCGCCGAACAGCGCGCGGCGGTCGAAGCCCCCTATCGCCGCGAAGCCGGAACCCAGGCAACCCGAACGGCGGCCGACTACGAGAGCATCCTCGAGGCTGCCGGGCATATGAAGCGTCTTCTCGAGGCGATGACGGCGGAGATTTCGGCCCAAGACTACCTACTCGCCGATAGGTTCCTCGATCAATTGGCCGCCGAAGCCCGTGGACGCATCGAGAACAAGTAACCGCTCGCTTCCGTCGGCCGTTTGGCGCACCATTTGCTCGCTGCGCATCGAAAGGCCTTACGGGCCAATCCCCGATCGGCTCCAGTGGATTCCCGGTGGCCGCTTGACGCCAACGAGCATAGCCAACCGGGGGGCTCTGATGCCCTGGAACGAGAGTTTCCCGGCGCCTGTGGCCGGCGAATGGAAGGTCGTTGCTACGGGATCCGTATCGCCACCTGGGCTACTTCCGGGTCGCCTATTGTCGCTGCACTGACGAAGGGATATATTACGATGAATCCGTGACTGACGACGGTGGCACCGGCTGGAATTGTCTCGAATGGAGTCATCCTTAACCTTTTCGACTAAGGAGTGAATACGATGGTCTTTCGAAACCGTGCTTTTTGTGTTTTGGCAAGCGGCGCCCTGTTTCTGACCGCCATCGCCGCTGCACAGACTGAGCCCGCAGGCAGCGGCTCACCGCCTTATCAGCCCGCCGTGCCGGCTGGAAGCATGAACTTTGTTGGCGGATTCTACGGCGGCAATTCCGGCGCGAGCACAGCGGCCGGGTCAGCCATGAACGGCATGGCACATGCCGTAAATGCGATGGGGAACTACAACCTGTCGACATCGGCGGCGGCGGTCAATATGACCCAAGCCCGGAGGAACGCCATCCAGAATAGCGCGATGTACACGGACACCTATTTTCAGATGCGCGCAGCGAATCGGGCGTATCGGGCGGCGGAAGCCGGACCGCGGCCGACGTCGGAACAGATTGCCCGCATCGCGCGCTCCGGCGTGCCCAGGCCGCTTTCTCCAGGCGATGTAGACACCGTCACCGGAAGAATCCATTGGCCGGCGGCGCTTCAGCAGGAGAGCTTCGCCGGTCAGCGAGCCACGTTGGACGAGTTCGCCGCACAGGTGGCCACTTACGGCTCGCTCAGTCTTTCCGACCAGATGGCTGCTCGCAGGAGCATCGAAGCCATGTTCGCCGACCTGAAGGCGCAAATCGCGGAGATTCCGCCCCAACAGTACGTGGCTTCCAGGAGCTTCCTGAACAGTCTGATTCATGCCACCGCCAACACGGCGCTGTAGCCACGGCCGCGCTGGGCGTATGCTCCGCTTTTCGGCCGGCAGAGGGCGGAACATGTTTCTGACCGGCTATTTCGAGGTCGTTACGAACTACGTTTATGCAATCCCCCGTCTCGCTGGAGTACGAAAGATGACCATCCGTCCGCAAACAAGCTTCCTGCTGATTGTCCTTGCCTGCGCGATCCCTTTTGGATGCGCCGACGGCGGCGGGCCCACCCCCCCGACGCCCGCAGCCGCCCTGCCGGCCGATTCCCCGGACGCCGTGGATCAGGCGGAGACACCCGACGCCGTCGCGTCGCTGATCGCTTCCCTGTCGGATCCATCGGCCGAGGTGCGCGCCGGTGCGGCGCAGGCGCTGGGAGCGATGGGCGAGCCCGCGAAATCCGCCGCAGGCGAACTGACCGCCTTGCTGGCGGATGACGACCCGACCGTCCGCAGGCAGGCAGTGAGCGCCTTGGGCGCCATTCGACCGGGGCCGGAGGTCATGATCCCGCTGCTTAGCCAGTTGCTTCAGGATTCGGACCCGGGCGTCCAACTGCGCGTTCTAAGTGCCCTGGCCGAGGCCGGCGACTTTCCCGAGGCGGCCCGCACCGGCTCGCTGA
>CAYPWB010000147.1:3940-7791 GCA_964414315.1 uncultured Planctomycetaceae bacterium
AGGCCGGCGAAGCGGCCGTGCCGGGACTGATCCAGGCACTCGACGATGAGCAAGCAGCCCACTGGGCATGCGTTTTGCTCCGGGAAATCGGGCCCGACGCCAAGGCCGCCGTGCCGGCCCTGACGGCGAAGCTCGACGATGATCGCGAGGAAATCCGCATGCAGGCCCTTCTTGCCTTGGGCGCCATCGGCGAGGCCGCAGCCCCCGCCGTGCCGCAAATTGCCGCGGCCCTGCAAAACGAACTCGTGGCGCCGACCGCAACGTTCGTTCTCGGGCAGCTTGGCACCATTCCGGCTGATGCTGAGCCGGTGATCCGAGCCAATACGGAAAGTGAGAATCCGGGTTTGCGCACGGTGAGCTACTGGGCGTTGGCGAGGGTGCACTTGGATGATATGGAACTCCGCCGAGAGGCCACCGCCGAGCTTGTCGCCAGGTTGAAGGACGAGCGACCCTACGTGCGTCAGGTCGCCGCGAGGGCGCTGGCCGCGCTGCCCCCCGCGCCGGATATCGTCCTTCCGATTTGGGAAGAGGCGATGAAGGATGCCGATCCCACGACGGCGCTTCATGCGTTGGACGCGATGGCCACGCTGGGTGCGCCCGCGGTGCCCAGGCTGGTGAACCTTCTGGACACGCACGACCAGGTGCGCGCCGAGGTAGTGTACATCTTGGGTCAGATGGGCCCGGAAGCCGCCGCCGCTACGGACGCGTTGGCCCAACTCGCCGCGGATGAAGACCTCCACGTTGCAACCGAGGCAACGATCGCGTTGGGGAAGATCGGGCCGGGTGCCGAGGGCGCCGTGCCCACCTTGTGCGCCGTCCTCGAATCGGAAGACGAGAAGAACGCCCACGCGGTCATTCTTGCTCTGGGCAACATCGGGCCGGGCGCCGCGGAGGCGGAACCGCTGGTGCTCAAGGCGATGGAAAGCGATGACAAAGCTCTCGCCGTCATCGCTGCTCGCACGCTTCTCGACATCCAGGCGTCTGTTTCGCCGGAAACTGCTGCCAAGGCGACTTCCGTCTTTGTGGCCGGGCTGTCCGACCCGTTGCCCGAAACACGCAAGGCGGCCGCCGACGGCCTGGCGGCCTTAGGGCCGCTGGCTCGCGAAGCGATTCCATCGCTGGAGAAAGCATCGCAGGACAACGTGGCGGCCGTTCGCGAAGCGGCCGCCGATGCACTAGAAGCCATCCAATAGGAACTCGGGGAATGAAGCGACTCTCTCTTCTGTGTGCGCTCCTCGCAGGGGCGTTCCCCGGGTGCGCCGACCCGCCGGGTGCACCCGTTGCCCGGCCGGTTCGGGCCGTCAAGGTTGGCGACATGGAGACTATACAAGGTCGATGGTTTCCCGGCCGGGCCGAGGCTGCGGGAATCGTCGAGTTGTCCTTTCGTGTTTCCGGACCGCTTGTGGCCTTGCCGGTCAGGGTGGGCGATTCGCTGAAGACGGGCGACCTGATCGCCACGATTGACCCAACCGATTTCCAGACGGCCGTGGACCTGGCCAAGGGGAACCTTGAGCGAGCCAGGTCCCAGTTGCTGGCCATGGAACGCGGGGCACGGCCGGAAGAGATCGAACAGCTCCGGGCATCCCTTGCCGAGGCCCGGGCGATCGCCTTGGCCGCGCAAGCGGAATTCGATCGCAACTCCGAACTCCTGCCGAGCAGGGCGATCTCCAAGTCGCAATACGACCTGAGCCTGGCCCAACGCGACCGCAGCGCGGCTCAGGTCAAAATTGCCGAAGCGAATCTGGAAATCGGCCAGGTTGGCGCAAGGGAGGAAGACCTGTTGGCAAAACGGGCGGAAATCCAGGCCCTCCAGGCGACCGTTACCGATGCGGAAAACCGGCTAAGGTACACGCGACTGCTGGCCCCCTTCGACGGCAACATAGCCGCCCGGTTCGTCGAGAATTTCCAGACCATCCAGGCAAATCAGCCCGTCGTGCGATTGATCGACTCGACCAGGATCGAGGTGACCGTGCAACTTCCCGAGAGCGTCATTGCGCTCGTGCCGCTGGTCCGAGACGTCACCTGCCAATTCGACGCACTACCCGGCCAGGAGTTCACCGGGCAGATTACCGAGGTAGGCACGGAAGCCTCGCAATCGACGCGCACCTTCCCCGTTACCGTGCAAGTCGATCAGCCGGAGGACGCCAAAATCCATCCCGGCATGGCGGGGCGCGTGCGGGGTAATCCGCGGGAGCCGGACGCCGATCGTCCGATCGCGATCGTCGTGCCGGTCAGTGCGGTCTTTGCTTTCGGCGCCGAAAAGCAGAGCCATGTCTGGGTGGTCGACGAATCCTCCCAGACCGTGACGCTCCGCCCCATAACGACGGCGGAACTGACCTCGGGAGGCATTCGCGTGGCCGAAGGTCTCCAAGCGGGCGAGTGGGTGGTGACGGCCGGCGTCGAGACGCTCGAGGAGGGACGGAAAGTGCGGCCGATGCCCGAGGGAGGCGCGTAGCCCATGAACCTGCCCGCCTTAGCCCTCGAAAAAAGGGCCATTACCGTCTTCTGCGCCCTGCTGTTCTTCGTCGGGGGCATGTTCAGCTTCTTCCAGCTTGGCCAGCTTGAAGACCCGGAGTTCACCATCAAGACGGCCGGCGTTACCACGCTCTATCCCGGCGCCAGCCCGGAACAGGTGGAGTTGGAAGTCACCGACCGCATCGAGACCAAGCTCCAGGAGATGGGCGAGGTCAAGAACGTGTACTCCCGGTCGCGTCCGGGCATGTCCATCATTAAAGTGGATATCAAGGAGGAGTACTGGGCCGACCGTATTGGGCAGGTGTGGGACGTGCTGCGCAAGAAGATTCGCGACGTTGAGCCCTCGCTGCCGCCCGGTGCCGGTCCGCCCCAGGTGGGCGACGACTTCGGCGCCGTGTTCGGCTTCCTTTTGGCGGTGACCAGCGACGGCTACACGTACACCGAGCTGGAAAACCACGTGAAGGCACTGCGGAAGGAATTGAGCCTCGTGCCCGGCGTCGCCCGAGCCGACCTCTGGGGCGCGCAGGACAAGCGGGTTTACATCGACGTGTCGGAAACGCAGTTGTCCCAACTCGGACTGACGTCCGAGCAGTTGGTGCGCACCCTGCAAACTCAGAACATGGTGATCGACGCGGGCCGCGTCGACTTTCAGACGCAGCGATTCCGCATCGCTCCGACCGGCGAGTTCGACTCGGCCGAGGCCATCGGCGAACTGTCGATTGCCGGGGCCGGAGTCCCCGATCCGTCGGGCGCCGGCCGGCGTGATGAAATCATCCGCATCAAGGATTTCGCTACGGTTACTAGCGGCTACGTCGACCCGCCGACGCATCGGATGCGGTACAACGGGCGCCCGGGAATCGCCCTGGCCATGGCCCCGGCCTCCGGAGCGAACGTGGTGGCCGTCGGCCGCGCCATCGACGCGCGGCTTGCTGAATTGACTGCCGAGTTGCCCATCGGTATCGAAGTTGAGCGAATCTCTTGGCAGTCCGATCTGGTGAACGATTCCATTCGCGGGTTCGTGGTCAACCTGACCCAGGCGGTCGTCATCGTGCTCGTGGTGCTCGCGCTGACGATGGGTTGGCGCGTGGGGGTCATCATCGGCATCAGCGGGCTGGTGTTCCCCATTCTGGGAACGTTCGTGGTCATGGCCATTGTGGGCATCGATTTGCACCGCGTGTCCCTGGGGGCCCTGATCATCGCCATGGGCATGATGGTCGACAACGCGATCGTCGTGGCCGACGGGTTCACCGTGAAACTCGCCCGCGGCATGGACCGGAAGCAGGCGGCCATTGAGGCCGCGAGCCAGCCGGCCGGCGCGCTATTGGGCGCGACCGTCGTCGCCTGCATGGCCTTCTTTCCCATCTTCCTTTCCAGCG
>CAYPWB010000147.1:7891-10324 GCA_964414315.1 uncultured Planctomycetaceae bacterium
TTGGGCGCGACCGTCGTCGCCTGCATGGCCTTCTTTCCCATCTTCCTTTCCAGCGCCAGTTCCGGCGAATACGCCGGGGGATTGTTTACCGTGGTGGCCATCTCGCTGATGCTGAGCTGGCTGTTCGCCTTGACGCTGAATCCGCTGCTTTGCCACGACTGGCTTCCCGGCCCGCAGCCTGGCGCGCCGCAAGGCGACGCCTTCGGGGGCGCGTTCTTTCAGGCGTTCCGCGGCCTGTTGGCCAAGGCCATGCGATTCCGGCTGCTGTTCCTGGGTAGCGCCGTGGGGCTGCTGCTGCTTTCCCTATTCGGCTTCCGGTTCGTGCCGCAGATGTTCTTTCCCGACGCCAGCCGGGCGCAGGTGATGATCGACTACTGGATGCCGGAGGGCACGCGGATCGAGCAGACGGCGGGCAACTTGCTGGAGCTTGAGGAAGAATTGTCGCAGCGGCCGGAGGTGACCGCCGTGGCCACGTTCGTCGGCAAGGGCCCGCCGCGGTTCTATCTGCCGGTCAGTCCCGAGGACCCCAACCCGTCCTACGCGCAAGTCATCGTCAACGTGCAGTCGCTCGGCGACGTCGACGGGCTGATTGCCCACATGAGTTCCTGGGCCGGCGCGAACGTGCCCGAGGCGATGGTCCGCGTGCGCAAGTACGCTGTGGGCGCGTTCGACGACTGGAAGTTGGAGGCCCGCTTCAGCGGCCCGGCTGACGCCAGCCCGCAAGTCCTGCGGCGCATCGCCGACGAGGCCATGGCCATCCTGCGCGCCAACCCCAACGCCATGGAGGTGCGCACCAATTGGCGCAACCCGGTCCGAAAACTCGTGCCTCGCTACAACCAGGAGCGCGGGCGCTGGGCCAATATCTCGCGCGACGACCTGGCCGAAGCCACGCGCCGGGTGTTCGACGGCGTGCCCGTGGGGCAATTCCGCGAAGGGGACGACCTGATTCCCATTCTCGTGCGGAGCAATGCCGACGAGCGAAGCCAGGCCGCCGTCCAGTTGAGCAACGTCCAGGTGTTCGCCGCGGCGTCGGCCCGTTCCGTTCCCCTTTCCCAAGTGATCGACGGGATCGGAGTCGAGTGGGAAGACAATATGATTTGGCGTTGGGACCGCCGCCGGGCCGTCACCGTGCAGTGCTCGCCCAACGGCGTGACCGCCCCCACCCTGCGCAACAGCGTCCTGGCCGACTTCGAGGCGATGCAACTGCCGCCCGGCTACCGGCTCGACTGGGACGGCGAGTACAAGAGTTCAACCGAGTCGCAGCAGTATCTTGTGCCGGGCATTATTCCGGCGGTCACGCTCATGGTATTGATCCTGGTCGTGCTCTTCAACGCCTACCGGCCCCCGCTGATCATCTTCCTGGTCATACCGTTCGTGATGATCGGCATTACGGCCGGCTTCCTCGTGACGCAAACAGCGTTCGGTTTCGTCGCCCTGTTGGGGGCCATGAGCCTGTCGGGAATGATGATTAAGAACGCCGTAGTGCTGTTCGACCAGATCAACGCCAATCTGGCCGACGGCCTTTCGCGCTACGACGCCGTTGTCGAGGCGGCCGTTTCGCGCCTGCGTCCCGTCATCAATGCCGCGGCCACCACGGTGCTCGGCGTAATGCCCCTCTTGCAGGACGTGTTCTGGGTTTCGCTGGCAATGACGATCATCTTCGGCCTGACGCTCGGAACGGTCTTGACCATGGTGATGGTCCCGGTGCTCTACGCCACCTTCTACCGCCTTAGCGGACCCTCGCCGAATACGAAGCGTGCCATTCGATGATCCAGCAGATCCTTTTGGCTTTGGTACTGACGTCGTTGAATGTGGTCGTTCACATCGAGGGGGCGGTGCACGTGGTATTGCCGCTTTCCGGCCTGTGGAAGAAGGGAGGCGGCTTTGTCGGGAATTCACGTCCGGTCACGACGCTGATTCGTTTGGTGAGCGGCTTGCTGGTGTTGCACCTCGTGACGATGGCTATGTGGGCGTTCGCGTATCGACTGTTCAACGTGTTTCCCGACTTCGAAACCTGCTTCTACTACTCGCTGATGAGCCATCCGACCGTCGGTTACGGCGACGTCTTGCCGGAAAGGTCCTGGCGGCTGCTCGGCCCCATCGAGGGGACGGTCGGCGTTCTCATGCTCGGCGTTTCCACCGGCATCATTGTCACGGCGGTGCATCGTCTCTACGCCAGTCGGCCCTCGCCCTCCGATGGCGGTTGAAAGAAGCCACGAATTCACGATCGTAAGCCCGCGCGCTAGACCACCCGAGGCCCGGCTTCCATGGTCACGTCGATCCCTGCCGCGCGTGTCGATCGACGGGAGCGACACTGGTACAAGGCGCCGATTGAACCCGGATGAGTGGCCTTGCGTGACCATGGATGTCTAGTCGATGCGGCCTTCCGTATCACGGCTCGCTCCTCGTTGTCGTCGGCGGCCCCTGCGGCCG
>CAYPWB010000147.1:10424-13330 GCA_964414315.1 uncultured Planctomycetaceae bacterium
CCGCCGCCGATCTATGCCAGCCCGGAGTGCTCGGAGGCCGGCCCGAACCATATTTACCGATTTCCCGGGAACGCATCTGCGCTTGTGGAGATTGGCTATGATTTCCATCGCTTTTTGAATTCGTGCTCCTCGCCCCTTGTCCACTCGACACCAAATGTATATTAGTTATACACGGTTGCGAAACCGGCGACTTCACGACAACGCATTCGTCAGTAGGTGTACCATGACCATTCGATTGCTCCTTGTCTTTCTGCTGTTTACCGGCGCCGGGACGCTGGTCGGTCAGCAAGGGTTGCTGCCGCCCGCGGCGGGTCAGACGCTCGATGCCCCGAGCGACCTTCCGCCTGCCGGACCGGACGAGCCGGAAGGTGCCGAAGTTCCAGAAGAGCCGGGTGAGCCGGTGGAGCCCGCTTTCGAGGCACCGATGGATGAAGTGGACCAGGACGAGGCGGCGATCGCGCGAGCCATCGACTCGTTCGTCGACGCCTTCAACCGCGGCGATGCCAAGACGTTGGCGGCCCACTGGACCGAGCATGGGGATTTCGTCACGGCCTCGGGCCAGCGGTGGCAAGGTCGTGAGGAGATCGCGGAGCGCTATGCCGCCTATTTTGCCGAGGCGGTGGGGGTCGCGTTGGAACTGCACGACACGCGCGTCGAAATGCAATCGCCCAGCGTCGCGGTCGAGACGGGGATCGCCCGGGTCGTTGCGCCCGGCGAAGTGTCGGCCGAGAGCGAGTACAAGGCGATTCACGTCAAGACCGCGGCGGGGTGGAAGATCGACAGCGTGCGCGAGACCGAAATCCCGCAGTCGCCGGAACGGGACAGACTGATGCAACTCGACTGGATGGTCGGCCAGTGGACCGACCGGGACGAGCAGGCCGAAATCACGACCACCTCGCGCTGGGCGACGAACCGCAGTTTCCTCGTCCAGACGTTCCGGGTGTTCATCGAGGACAAGATCGATTTCGAGGGCAGCCAGATCATCGGCTGGGATCCCCTTGCCAAGGCGATTCGCTCGTGGACCTTCGATTCCGACGGCGGATTCGGCGTCGGACGCTGGTCGAACGAGGACGGTCGCTGGACCGTCCAGACGCTGTACGTGCTGCCGGACGGCCGGACCGGATCGGCTACCAACATCTACCAGCAAGTCGACAACGACACGGTCGTCTACCGTTCGGTCGGACGCCAAGTGGATGGCAAGATCCTGCCGAGCATCGATCCGATCACCGTGGTTCGCGTCCAACAAGAATAGACAAGACACGCATTCCCCATTTGCGGAGAGAGCCTCATGAAACCTGCATGGATCGTATCATTGGCAGCGGCACTCGCGGTAGCCGCTCCGGTCGGAGAAGCTCGGGCGCGCGGAAGCGGCCGAATCGGTGGCGGAGAGGCCCGTTTGCCCTCGGCAGGCGCAAGCCGCCCGGCGGTCGGCGCAGCAGCAGCGCGAACGCCGTCACTCAGCCGGACTCCTAGCCGGCCCGCATCGGCCCCAGCGGTTTCCCGGCCCGGCGTTGGCGGTGGGCCATCCATCTCCCGGCCCGGTGTCGACGGCGGTCCGTCGATCTCGCGGCCGGGCGTCGGCGATCTGCCGTCGATCTCGCGACCCAGTGTGGGCGGCGGGCTTCCGGCGTCACGGCCTGGGCTTGGCAGCGGCCCGGGGGCGTCTCGGCCCGGCATGAGTGACCGGCCCGCCGCCCCAGTTGCTCGCCCCGGCGTCGGAACGCCGACGCGGCCTTCGCCCGGGCAGCTTCAGGATTTCCTTGATTTGCCCGGCCGGCCCGGTGTCAGCAACCGGCCAGCGGTGCCCGATCGGCCCTTGGTCGGCGACCGGCCCGGCATCAGCACCTTGCCGGCGCCGATCGATCGTCCCGGCATCGGTGATCGCCCCGGCATCAGCACGTTGCCGGCTCCGATCGAGCGTCCCGGTCTGGGGGATCGTCCGAGTCTTGGTAATCGACCCGGCTTGGGGGGCGACCGGATTCCCGGCGGGCGAGAGGACCGTCTTGACGCGATCCGCGACCGTTGGGCCCGGCCGGTTCCCAACCGTCCCTTCGACCGCAACTGGTGGGGCGTCCGTCAGACGAACAACGTCCACTGGCACTGGCATGCCGGCTGGAACCGGTTTCCCGCAGCCTGGTGGTGGCGGCCTGCCACGTGGGTCAGTTTCGGAAGGTGGTTCACTTGGACTTGGGCTCGACCGTTCACCTACGAGTTCGGAACGACCATTGTCTACCGGGACAACTACATATTCGTGAACGATCGGCAACTGGCGACGGTCGAAGCGTTCCAGGAGCAGGCGGCCGCGATCGCGAAGAACGTTCCTGACGACTTCGCAGGCGAAGAAGCCGAATGGATGCCACTGGGCGTGTTCGCGATCGCCGAAGACTCGGCCACCGACACGGGAATGATGATCCAATTGGCCGTCAGTCGACAGGGCGTGATCTCGGGAGCGTTCTACAACGAGATCACGGATACCTTGCGACCGCTGGTCGGAAGCGTGGATCAGACAAGTCAGCGGGCGGCCTGGCGATTCGCCGACGGCGTGGATGAGGAGATCGTCATGGAGACCGGCATTTTCAACCTGACCCAGGACAACTCGACGGCGATGGTCCACTTCGGCTCCGGCAAATTCCAAACGTGGTTGCTGGTGCGATTGCCCGAACCCTCGGAGGAAGCCGCGGCGCCACCCGAATGAGTCCACGATCGCCTTCTGTGTAAAGAATTCACTTTCCAGACACTCAACCCTACCCATTTACAGGATCGGTATCTTATGACGCTACACACACGTAATCTTGCCGTCGCATTGGCCGCCCTACTCTCCGTCGGGTATGGATCCACCCCAGCCACCGCTGAGACTCCATCGGGTGACACCGCCGGGAGGGTCGGGCATTTCGATCCGAAGGGCA
>CAYPWB010000148.1:0-13328 GCA_964414315.1 uncultured Planctomycetaceae bacterium
GGACAGGCCGACTTCCACTCCTCGTTGGCACTGGCAGAGCCAGTGGCACCCGGCGACCCAACTGTGGAACTTGGGTTAGATGTTAACTTTGCAGCGTGCGGGTGACATGATGTGCATCCCACAGCTCTCGGATCCGATGCAATACTTCCTGGCCACCGACGACGCCTGGAACCGCATGGTCAAGGTCGAGGACGGCCAGAACATCGTTGCCGAGTACGCCTACACGCCCGACAATCGCCCGACCGTCAACAGAACCTATTCCGGTACTACGGACCGCTCGTCGAGAATGACACATGACGAGCGAGCGAAGCAATACGCCCTACCCGCTCACTCAAACGTCTTCGGCACCGGGGGCAGGTCGGCCGTCAGTACGGGCGGGTTGGGGCGGCCGGCGGTGGAGATGTCGAAGGGGACGAAGCCGGTCTTGAGGGCGGGCGAGTCGGCCGGCAGCGAGAAGTCGCCCTCCTTCGGCGCCGCGAAGCCGGGGTCGGCAATGATCGAGTGCAGGTCCTTATTCCGCTTCTCCTGCCAGGTTTTCAGGTCCATCCCCTGGTACATTACAACCGGATGGCCGCCCGCGTTGAAGAACACGTTGTAATCGGTTTCGAAGTTGTCGTCGCGCCAGTTCGAGCCGTACGCCGGGCTCTCGTTGTCCCAGTACACGATGTTCCGCTCGAAGAAGAAGGAAACATGGTCCTCGGTGCGGCTGCGCTGTACCTGCTGCTGGCTGCCGAACGCGAGGATGTTGTTCCGGATGCGGTTTTCCCGGCCGTAGTGCTGGTGGAACCCGGCGTTGGTCGTGCGGTACACGAGGTTGTTCTCCATGACGATGCCGGTCGAGCCCTCGTCGGTGTACAGCCCCCAACCGCCGTAGCGGTAGCTGGTGATGTCGTGGAACCTGTTGTGGTGCACTCGCGTGCCGGGCGAAACGCCCAGCGTGTACACGCCGCCCATGTCGCTCAGCACGCCCTGGCCGATGTCGTACGCGTGGTTGTAGCCGAGTTCATTGTGATTGGCGGGCGTGTCGTGGTAGCCCCAGGTCCAGCCGATCGAGAAACTGGAGTAGTACAGGTCGTGCACGGTGTTGTGCAGCACGCGGTTATGGCCCGAAAGGCCGATCCACACGCCGATGGCCGCCGGGTGCAGCCGTCCGCCGTGCGCGATATAGCAATTTCGCACGTCGATGTGCGAGCAGACCTTCTCGCGGTCGTCCGGCAACTGGCGCACTTCGATCCACGAACTCGGCCCGGCGTGGCCGATCTTGATTCCGCCCGCCCCCAGGTCGACCAGCTCGCAGCCCTCGACCGTATTGTCGCGGCAGCCGTGGCCGAAGGCGATGGCGTACGCGCCCGTGTGGCGGACGGCGCAGTTCTCGATCGTGACATTCCGGGCGCCGACGGCCGTAATGGCCGCGTCGAGCCCAATTTCGGCCTGCGGGATCGACTGCCCCTCGGGCGCGAGCAGCCACTGCGAATGGGCGAACGTGATTCCCTGAAACTTGACATGCTCGACCCACGCCGAGGTTGCGAGGTCGCCCTGGAAATCGACGATGCGATCGAGCAAAGGCGCCACGACGACGGCCTGCTCAGGGTTCTCGCCCGGTTTGGGAATGTAAGTGAGCACGCCGGTCGGCCGGTCGAGATACCACTCGCCCGGCTCGGAAAGCTGCTCTTTGACGTTCGCGACGAAGAACCGGTCGTCCTCCGGAAAGCGGTTCCACCAACTCTTGCCGTAGGTCGTGCCGGTGAAGCGGATGATGCGCGCTTGCGTGTCGATCGATTCGATGCGCAGGCGGGAGATTCCCCACTGGTGGAAGCCGACCACCTCGACGTCGTCGCGGTTGGCCCAGTCGTCGCGGACGGCGTCGCCCTGGTACCGCAACCGGTCGAAGCCGCGTTTGTCTTCAGAAGCGGGCACCACCTTGCCGGTGGTCAGGTAGCCTTGCTTCGGCAGCCTGGGTCGCATGCGGCGCTGGTCGCCGACGAACAGTTGGCTGAAGTTCCATCGCCCCTGCTTCACGTCGTCGAGCGGGACTGTCCATCGCCCATCGGGGCCGGCGTTCCAGCCGCGAATAGGCCGCCCGCCGCTGAGGACGGGCCGCTCGCCCGGAAACGCGCGGTAAACGATCGGGGCCTCGGCGGTGCCCGAGTCGGCCGGCGTGAACGCAAGGGTTTCCGGCAGGTAGTACGTACCGCCGCGCAGCGCGACCACTACGGGCGCCGCCCGGTCGGCCCGGCCCTTGATGTCGCGCACCAGGTCGCGTGCCCGGTGGACGGTGGCCAACGGCCCGTCGGTCTTCTCGGCGTTCGGTTCGGCCAGCCTGCCCGACCAGGCATCGTTGCCCGCGGGCGAAACATACAGGTCGGCCGGGGCATTCACGTCCTGCGCGGCGGCCGGCAGGAGGAGAGTGTTGGGCGCGAGAAGGGAAACCACGAGCAGCAAGGCACGACGTAACATGGCGGGCTCCCACTGGGTTGGGCTCAGGAGTACCGTCGGACGAATACGGCGCTGGCCTGAGCTTTGGGGGTTACGCTCAGATTGACGAAACAGTCGCCCGGCGAACGGCCGGCATCGGCAACGGCCGCCACGGGGCACTCGGGGTCGATTGTTTCGAGGTTGAGAATGGGGAACAGACTGTCGTTGGCCAGCGCCATCACGCCGGCGATCAGTTCGACCACACCGCCGCCGGCGCCGAGGTTCCCGAAATGCCCTTTCGTCGTGGTCACCGGCACGGTCCCCGTGCGATCGGAAAGTACGTCGGCAATGGCGCGGGCTTCGTCCACGTCGGCCTGGCGTGTGGCGAGGCCGTGAGCGTGGATGTGTCCCAGGTCGGCGGGCTTCACGTCCGCGGCTTCCGTCGCTCGGGCAAGGACCTTTGCCAGGGCCTTGCGACAATCGGCCGCGCGGCCCGGCCCGGCAACCTGGCTCGACGCGCCGGCCACCACCTCGGCGTAGATGGTCGCCCCGCGGGCTTCCGCCGCCGCGGCCTCTTCGAGCAGCACGGCGCCGGCGCCCTCGCCCGGCACCATGCCCGTCCGATCGCGGTCGAACGGCCGGCTGGCGCGTGCGGGGTTTCCGTTGGCGCGGGCGACCTCTTCCTGCTGCATGGTGTGGATGATTTTCATGGGGTGGATGCGCGTGCCCGTGGCGCCGGCCAGCATGGCGTCGACGTGCCCGCGGCGAATCACCTCGACCGCTTCCCAGACGGCCAGGTTGGCGGCCGCCTCGCGCATGGTGAGCGAGTTGTTTGCCCCGCGGAAGTCGTTGAAGATGGCAATGTGGCTGGCCGGCATGTTCGGCAGGTAGTTCAGCAGCCACAACGGCGACATCTTGCCCAGGCCCTCACTGCCCCACCGCTCGAACTCGAACCGGCCGGAGCTGTCGCGGCAATGGACGATTCCGGTAAGGAACTCCTCGGGCTCGCTGAGCATGTAATCGGTGCCGTACACGACGCCGAGCCGTTGCGGATCGTAGCGGCCGGCTTGAAGCCCTGCGTCGGTCAGTGCCAATTGGGCGGCCGCAACTCCCATTTGGGTCTCGCGGCACATCAGCTTCAGGCTCTTGCGAATTTGCTTGGTCTGCTGCTTTTGCAAGGGTCCGAAATCGTCGATCTTGCCGCGGAATTCGCGCGCCTCGGCCGCGCACTCGACGGTAGCGCCCTCGGGCATGGGCGCCGACGGTTCGGTAACGGCGCTTCGTCCTTGGATCAGGGAATCCCAGAGGGCCTCCTTCGTGTGCCCCAGGGGCGAAATCAGCCCCATGCCCGTAATAACCACCCGTCGTGTTGAACTCATTCCAAATCACCTGGCGTAAAGAACTCCGTGGCAGCCGGCCGCCGGCGTGCCCCGGTATGCTTCGCTCGCGACCGATCGGCACCTATTGTAGTTGGCCCCCTTCGGACCGTCAAACGGTCGGAAACGGCGAAGGAAGCGTTCGCGGGGGACAGCCCCCCTCGCATCCATAGATTCCATCGTTGTGAAACGGCGGCGCCGCGCGCCGATCCTCTCGCCGACGGGAATTGCCGAGCCGGGCCGACCGTTTCGCTACCGACGGACGCCTCCGGTTGGGGCAAGCGAGGCCGCGCGGCCGCCGGTCGCCGGCCCCTTGGCTTCGATGAGAACGAGCAACTCAGCCCGCGGCGGACTCTTCGGCAGCGGGAGCGGGATGCCCGGCACAAGCTGCATCGCCTTCGCGTCGACGGGCACCGGCAGCGGGACCATGCCCATGCCTACCAGAAGCGCCTGGTCCACCGGCCAGCGGAACCGCTCGTGGAATCGGAATTGGGCCGTCTGGGGAACCTCGACGGGCGTCCGCTGGCGCGGGGCCGTCGACGTCGGGGCCTCCAACTCGACCGGAATCATCTTCTCCACTTGGTCGATGTTGCACTTGATTACCGCGTCGATCAACTGCTGGTCACTCGTCAACAGGGGACTGAACTCGAGCGAGAATCCCTCGTCGACCGCACCCGCTTGCGGTTCAAAGCCTTGCCACAGGTCGGGCCGAAGGAGAACATCGCGAATGTACGGGCGCGTGCGCATTGCGGAAACGACGGTCGATTGACCGTTGTTCACGTGCAGAAGCGGCGAGGTATGTTCCCGATAATCGCTCCGGCGCTGCAGTTCGGTAAGCAGCACGGCGGCGTCCTCGCGCCGCAACAGCCAAGCGCCGACGCCCGGCGTTTGCACGGTCACCGGCCGCAGGAGGCGCTGCACCCGCATCCGCCAGCCGGGCTGGTCGAGCGTAATGATGCGTAGCGAGAATTGCCATGTTTCGGCCTGGCTGCTGACGAATCGGTCCACCAGATCGGCCACGACCTTCTGCATTTCCGGCGTATGGTACACACGGAGCGTGCGCGGCGTGGCGCTCAGGATGCCCAGGGGCTCGCCATGCCATGCCTCGTAGCCCGTTTCGCGAAGGATCCAGTCGACCAACGCCTGTTCCGGCTTCTGGGTGCTGGTGACCCGCACCGTGTAGGGCGCGATATCGTACTCGCGCCATACCTGACCGTGCTCGTTAGGCAGCGTGCCGTTGCCGCGACCGGCCTCGGCGGCCGGCGGTGTCGACCGGGGCGATTGCGCCGCCGGCGCGGCCGCTTCGCCGGAGCGGGCCGGTGCCGCACTCAGACGCGTATCGGCCGCATGCGTGATTTCGGGACGAACGGGTCCTCGGGCCGACTCGTCGACCGGACGCCAGTCCAACGCCGTCCCGCCCGAGGGCTCTCCCGGCTGTTGCGCCCACACCGGGCACACCGGGAGCCAACCGAACAACGATACGACGAGCAGTATTCGAGCCGACATGCTTCTGCCTCCTTGCCGAAGGGTCGGGGTACAGGACTCCCAAAGTGGAGAACGTGGAGAGGGTGCGGAAGTATACGATATGGACGGAACCGGGACAATACGTATGTCGGGTCCGAATTCGCCCTCAAGAATGCAGAATCTCGGTCCTGGGCGATGCTGCGGCCGCCGTTCGGCCGAAGAGGTTCCACCAGATAGTCGGGCCCCGCGAACAAGCCAACGGCGATTCCGCCCGATTCTGCAAGCAGTGCATGCAAGGGAAACCGCTCGGGCTCTTCCGCTTCTGGGCGCAAATCAGTCGGCCGAACGACGGAGTTCTGCCCAATGAAGCGGCCGGTTATCTATTCGCGGGCCTAATCGCTCGCGGGGGTGTCGGGCTCGCCGAGCCGGTCGCCCGGCTTCAGGCGGTGGCCGCGGAGAAACTCGGCGATGGGCATCATGCGTTTGCCGGCCGGCTGCACGGCGCGGAGCGCAAGCGCCCCCTCGCCCGCGGCGACCACCAGCCGATCGCCTGCGGCTTCCAGCACGACGCCGGGGGGGGCATCGCAAGCCGCGGATCCGGTCACGTCGCAGGGCCCCACGATCAGCCGCACGGGGGGAGGGTCACTGCGGAGCCAGTGGGTATAGCACTTCGGCCACGGCGCCAAAGCCCGCACCTGGTTCTTCAAGGCCTGGGCGGGGCGCGACCAGTCGATCGCGCCGTCCGATTTCTTTAGCCGCGGCGCGCGGCTTGCCAGGTTGGGATCCTGCGGCATGGCCTCCAGCCGCCCGGCCTCGACCGCGTCGATCGCCCGGCGCATCAGCCACCCGCCCAGTTCGGCCAGACGCACTTCGAGCTGCTCGGCCGTTTCGTCGGGCCCGATGTCGGTTTGGGCCTGGGCAATGACCGGCCCGGCGTCGACCCGGGGAGTCATGTGAATGACGCTGACGCCCGTCTCGCGCTCACCTTGGTAAATGGCCCAATTGATCGGCGCCGCTCCGCGATACTTCGGCAGCAGCGACGCGTGCAGGTTCACGCCCCCCAGCCGAGCCGTGGCCAAGGTGGCCGCCGACAGGATCTGGCCGTAATCGCACACCACCAGCAGATCGGGCCGGAACTCGGTCAGCCGGGCACGCGCGGCGTCGGTGTTGACGTCGTCGGGGTCGAAGATGGGCGTGCCGTGCTCGTGGGCGATGTCGCGGATCGGGCTGACCGGCTCGACGAGTTTTCCCCGATGCCGGCGCAGCGGCGCGGTCACCAGCGCGGCAACCACGTGGTGCGTTTCGTACAGAGCCCGGAATGTCGGCACCGCGAACGGGCCCGTTCCCATCATGACCAATCGCATAATGCATTATGGTAGAGGATAGAACCGGAAACGTCGAGAGCCGAAAAGAATCAGGGCCGGCGGAAAAGACAGGCTGAAAGCCTATCCCACGGGGGAGGATGTCGCCGGAAGGGAAAAGACAGGCTGGAAGCCTATCCCACGGGGGGAAGTGTGCGGGAAAAAACGGCTTGCCGGGCGCGTCCATCGCTTCGAACGGGGCAACGTGCCACTGCACGCTTTTGAGTCCGCGCCCGCCGGGGGCGCCGCGACCCGCGTAAAGCCATCCGTTCCGAACCGGCCGACGCGCCGCCGGCAAGCTGTTCAAAAGGAGTGACGAGAAAGGACTCCTGACTACGGGGTTTGGAGAAACGGGCGACAACGACTCGGGTAAACCGACTCCTTTACCAGGGTGAAGTTGCGTTCGTCCGATACTTCGATATACCCGACCGGCGCGCGAAGTCAAAGGAAAATGGGCCGAATCCGATCGGACGGCGAAATTCGCAACGACAAGGTCTTCGCAGGCGGTAAGGACTGGCGAATCAATAACTGTCCAGATATGCTGCCACAATCCTCCATAATCTCCGACACTCATTCACTTGGGAGCCCTTAGCGGCTTGGCGGCTTTGCGTGTAACTTCAGTGGGCCCCGGATCACACGCCAAGGCGCCAAGCCGCAAAGTCGCAAAGCAAGAGAAAGGAAAAGAAGGGAGTATCGGCCACCATCTTCTCCCTTCTCATTCTCATCTCTTCTCTCTCATCCTTTCGGACTCAGCCAGCACATCGTTGGCGTACGCTTCCAGCTTACGGTTCGCACGCCACGAAAACGCGAAGCTTGCGCCCCCTTGAAGGTGACAGTAGACCCTAACGCATCTTCGACACTTAGCAATCGCAAGTACTTGCCACACCGCAACTTACGCGCGTGGAATCAGGGCGTGGCCATCAAGCATTTCACCCTCAAGCCGCTGAACTGAGGCAGATCGTCGACACCATCGCGCCGCGTTCGAAGTCTACTCGACGATCACTCGGAAGCCGGCGTGGTAGACCTGTTGCCAGGCGGGGTAGCCGAGGCGGTAGCTTGACGTCGAACGGAACGGCCGGTCGTGCCACGAGCCGCCTCGCAGGACCTTCTCTCCCCCGCCGTCCCGGTTTCGGCCGTCGGAATCCTTGTAGGGGTAGGCTTTGTAGTCCGAACGGGTCCACTCGGCCGCGTTGCCGTGCATGTCGTGCAGTCCCCACGCATTCGGCTGGTAACTGCCGACTTCGGCCAGGTGCAGGACGCCGTCGTCGAAGCGCGGGTCCTTCAGCTCGAAGTCTACGTTGGGGTTGGGGTTCTTGATGGGTTTGGGATTCACGCCGCTGACGGCCATTAGTTTGACCGTGATGTCGGCCAGGTTGGCGTGCTTCGAGAAATCCGTATCCAAATTGCCGAACGACAGGGGCGTGGTGGTCCCCGCGCGGCAGGCCCATTCCCATTGCGCCTCCGTCGGCAAAGTCACCCTCTTACCCGTCTTCTTGGACAGCCAGTCGCAGAACTCCATCGCCCTGTTCCACGAAACGCGAATCACCGGGTAGTCCATGTCGTTCATGTAGTACCCGCGCTTGACCTGATCCTTGTAGTGCATGTCGTAGACGCCGTTGAGATAATCCGGATCGAACTGCCGGAACTGCTCCAGGGTGACCTCGGTCGCGCCCATGAAGAAGGGCTTGCCGATGCTTACCCTTGAGACCGGCTGCTCGACCGGCGTCTCGTCGTTGCTGCCCATGGAGAACTCGCCGGCGGGGACGCTCACCAGGGTCATCGTCACTTCGTCGCCCAGGTCAAACTCCAGCGTCTCGTTCGTTCGACGTTCGATCTTCGCTGGTTTCGGGTCGACGATGGTGCGCTCGCGGGGCTCCGGCAGGATGATTTCGTCCGTCTTCTCATAGGGATTCACGATCTCCTCGGGATCGTAGTCGACACCGTCGTAAAGCAAACGCAATTCCATTCGGCGAGCGAGGATTTGCTTATTCGCTCCCGCCTCGGTCCACGTCCCGTGGAGAGGCGCGTTCAGATCGATCCAGGTAATCAGCCGCTCCCACGCTTCGTCGTCGAGCTGCACATTATGGTGACCCTTTTCGAGCATCTGCACGAGTTCACTCGTATCGGCATGGAACTCGAGCGGGGTGAGCAGATGGTAATCGCCCTCGGGGCCGTTGCGGCGCACGTAGGGGTGCAGCATCGCGTGGGCGGATCGCGGATTCGAGAGATCGGGGATGCCGCATTCGGCGAACTTCTTACCCGTGTTCGGGCCCGTGCCGATGATCCGATCGGCCACTTGATAACGGTCCGCCTTGTCGCGTCCGTCAGCCGTCAAGTCGCGGGATCCGTCATGGCAGGCCACGCAATACCGGTCGAGAACCGGCTGGACTTCGCGTTGGAAGCTGAATCCTCGCGTGGGGCCGTAGAACGGTTCGATTTCGCTCGGCGCCCGGGACATGGCGGCGACCCGTCGGTTCAGAGGAGGCGTATCCTGGCTTTCGTGGCAACCGACGCACGAGAGCCGCTCGCCGGGCATGGCCACTGTCCAGCTCCGCATCAGTTGCAGCGCCTTGCCTTCCTCGTCGAGTGGTTGCATCGAGAAGGGCTGATTCGCCGGCACGATGAAGCTGGCCGAGCCGTCTTTCTCGACCGGCACCGTGCCCAGCATCTGCTTGGAATCCCAGCCGGCCTCCATCCCCATCGAGTAGTGGCCGCCCTTGTGTCGCGGGCCGTATTCATAACGGTAGAGGCGGAGCCGCTTGACCGTGCCGCGCGGCACGCCCTGAAGCCCCGGTCCTACGTAGATGTCGTTGACCAGCACGGTGGCTTCCTTGCTGCTCAGGTCGATGCGGTCGGGCATGATGGCCGGCCGTTTCGTCTTTCGCAGCGGGATGGGCTCGTAGTACCCGCCGTCGCTGTCTCTCTTCTTCAGGCACAGCATGTTGTCGAACACGTCGAGCAGATACACGGAGCTGCCGGTAACGGCGAGGAAATACTTGTCGCTCAGCGGATAGGGGTGATAGAACATCGGGCTGTAGGCGCGGTGCAGGCCGTCGATCACCAGCGGCTGGACCGGTTTGCCGCGGCCGGTGATCAGCTGCACCGCTCCGTCGGCCTCGTGACGGCCTTTGGAAACGTCGAACAGGCAGAGCGCGCCGCCCTTGGCGTTGCTGTGGTGACCGGTGATCGTCGAGATGAACATGTCGGGTTTGCCCGGGATCTGACGGGCAAAAAACATGCTGTTGGGCCAGTAGGAATTGCTGCCGTAGAAGGCTTTCTGGTCCGTACCGTCCGGGTTCATGCTCATCAGCACGCGGGCGTAGTAGTGGGCCGAATCGGTGTACTCCCAGCGAGTGTACAACACGCGCCCGTTCTCCATCACGGCGGGGTGCCAACTGGCATCCTGGTCGTAGGTGATGCGGCGGACGTCGCTGCCGTCGTCGTTCATTCGGTAGAGGTTCGCGACGTACGATCCGCCGCCCACACACGGCACGCCCTCATAGTTGGCGGTCGAGGCGAAGATGATGCGGTCGTCCGGCAGGTAGCAGGCGTCGTAGCAGTCGACGTCACGTCCCATGTCGGGAGAGACCGCGCGCGGACCACCGATCAACTGGCCGCTGCGGGGATCGATCCTCAGTTCGAATACCGCATAGCCCTTCCCGCGGCCCGGTGCTTCGCTGAGCTCTTTCATGTCACGGTGCGAGGAGAACAGCAGCCGGTCGGCGTCGAAATGGAGATCCACGTCGCCGACGAACTTCCCGCCGCTGGGCCGATACACGGTCTTGACCTCGCCCTCACAAATGGGAGACATGACGACCAGCTCATCGTCATACTTCCCCGCGGCGTCGCAATCAATCCGCGTCTGCCAGTTGGCCGAAAAGCGTTTGCCCTTGCTGCTGCGAACCATGAGCAGGTGGTCGAAGTCGAGCAGAGGATTGGCCAGCAGCGCCTCCTTCTTCAACTCGGCGAACTCATCGCTGCGCTCGGAGTCGATCGCCTCCAGCCGCTCGAGGAACTGCTTCCCCTTGGGGTACTTGTTGCCGTAGGTGGCGATAAGATCTTCGATCGCCAACCTCAGCGACTCGCGGTTGCCCTCGCCTTTGGCTTGGTGCCCGCCCCGTGTAAGCGGCCCGTTGAGCACGCCGCGGTTGGGCAATTCGGACTTCACAACGGACACCAAAATTCCCGGTTGGATGGGGCCATCGAGTTTGGCGACCTTCTCGCCCACGTTCACCGCACTCTTGGAACCGGCGACGTCGAATACCGTCTCGCCCGATCCAGGTCGGGCGACCGCCCCGCCCCAGACGACCTTGCGTTCGGCATCGAGCACCAAGACCTGGACATCGTTCAACCGCTCTTCGTAGCCGTCGCGATTCCAGATCGAGATCTTCTCGATCTTGGCCGCCTTGCCGAGATCGACTTCCCAACTCGGGTTCGATACGCCCTGGACGGTATGGGTGATGCTGCCCCGGCCCCAATCGCCATCGGTATTGCCGTCCACCGCGCGGGAAGAATCACCGCCGTGCGCCGTTGAGGTCTGAATGGTGGTCTTCCCCTGCGCGATGTTCTTTCCAGCGCTGAAGACCTGCACCTCGGCCAGGGAGAGTGTGCGATTGTCTCCGAGTAGATAGATGGTCACGTACTTCCCTTCCACGGGAGCGGCCGTGGCCACACTTAAGAGCGCGCAAGATGCCAACACGGTGCAAGTGACATGTTTCATGAGTCTGGCTGAGTCCTTCATTGCGTTTGGTTCTCCAAGGGTATGCTGTCCCTGATGTCGTATGTCGGTAGCAGAAGTCGTGAGACTTCCGGCCCCCAACTCTCACGGACCAACCTGCGGTCGGTGCCCCGGCTACGGTCATTTCCGGTTGTGGACCGCGTCTCTCGACCGGGCCACTCATCTCTCACAACGAAAATAAATACGCGATCAAATCATCGATCTCCTGCGACGAAAGGTGCGACGTGCGGCCGTGGCGGTTCTTCGGGTTACGGTCGATCAGCACTTCGCGCAGGTCGGCCGCACCGCCGTCGTGCAGGTAAGGCGCCGTCCGCCAAAGCTCGATCAGGCTGGGCGTGTCGAACAGGTCGGACTGATCCATCTCCGAGCGCGTGGCCACATTGTGCAGTTTCAAATCGGTGTACAGTGGGGGGGGGTGGCAATAGGCGCAGCGGGTCGCCGGCCGACGGAAAATCGCTGCGCCCCGCTCCGCCGCCTCGGTGAGCGATCCGTCGGGGTTGCGGAACGGGCTTGCCAGCGGCTGAAGCGATTTGATGTAAGCTATGGTGGCTGCCAGTTCTTCGTCGCTGGGCGTCGTAAACTGGATGTGCGTAAAGCCCGACTTCGCGGCCGTCTCCATCTTGTCGCGCACGCCGCGCGACATGACCGGCGGCGTGCGGTGCGACCAGACCATCGACTTGGCATTCTTCGGATTGCCGAGGCCGTCGTTGAGCAGATCCCAGTTCAGCCCGTCCACGCGGCCGTCCGGGTGGCAGGTGGCGCAACTGAGCCAGTCCTGAAAGGATCGCGTGCCGTCGTGGAATACCCGCTCGCCCATGCGAACCGGGTCGACTGCGGGCTGCTTGCCCAGAGAGACCATGGTGGTTTTGCCGGTGGCTGTATCGATCAGGGCCACCTGTCCGGAGAAATAGACAGCCACGGCCGTCACCTCTCCATCAGGCGAGAGGGCCACGCCGCGCGGGCCTTTGCCATCGATCGGGATGCGGCGGATGACGCTGGTGCGGTGGAGCCCGGACAGGTCGTTCAGCAAAGCCGCTCGATCCCCCGTTTCCAACAATTCCCACAGAGCGGCTAAATCGATGCGTCCTAGCTCGTGTGTGCCGCTGAGCGTGACACAAAGCCACCGGCCGTCGTCGCTGACGGCCAGCCCCCAGGGATCGGCCGCACCGTGGGTGGGATGGTCGAGCAACACCGTCGCATGGTAGGTCCTGTTGGCCAGGTCGATCACGCTCAGCGAGTTCGTGTTCACCCAGCCCCGTGCAACCTGCGTCGTCGGCACGTTGTAACGCCCGACGGTATGAACCACGTAGGCCCAGCGGCCCTCAGGACCGACCGCCATGCCGCGTACGGCCGACGAGCCGTTGGGCAGAGCGACGTCGGTTCGCTGGTGTATCCCGGCGAGGTCAACCAGACTGACCACGGCGCCGAACTCGGAGTCCGTGGCCCGGCCAACCGGCAGCAAATTGCCGATCACGGCCAGTGATGCGTCCGGCGTCACGGCCAGATCGAATGGTTGGTTCGCAAGCGCGACTTCCGCCTTCGTGTCGCCCGACGCCAGATCGATCAAGCGCAGCGATTTTGTCCCCCAACCGGCTACTAACAGCAGGTCCTTGCCCGGCGCGACAGCGAGGTTCTCAGGGTAAGGGCCGGCTTCGAGGCGGCGCGTCACGCTGCCCGAAGCCGGATCAATCTCTGCGATGCGGCGCAGGCCGAACTCGGCGGCATAGAGCCGTTTGCTGTCGGCCGAAAAGGCGATGCCGGTGATCGGTCCTTCCAGAGAAACCTTACGTGTTACCTGGCCCGCGACCGGGTCGATGAACACGACCGCGCCGGCCGTGCGATCCGAGACGGCCAGTACATGGCCGTCGTGCGAAAAGGTGACGTCGTAGGGCGAATGATACTCAGCGGCCCCCAACGCACGATCATCGACGACGGTAAACGCGGCCGTCGCCGTCAAAAGGATCAACAGAGGTC
>CAYPWB010000149.1:0-13315 GCA_964414315.1 uncultured Planctomycetaceae bacterium
GCTATTGCTGGGTTTGCGACGATCACTTCGGCCGGCGCCGAATGGCCGCAACTTCAGGGTGACCCGCTGCGTTCGGGCAACGCGCCGGCAGCGGAACATCGACCTCGAACGATTCCGACAACTCCTCCGTGGAGCGAATGCCGACGAGACCGTCGCGCGTTAGCGCATCTGCTTGCCCATCCAGATTATCCTGCCTCTTGTCGGATTCGAGTGTGGACTTCCTTTTCGGGCAACGTCTGAAACAGAAGAATCAGTGGCGATGCGAATGACCAGAGGACGGCGGTCTGAAGCCAAACGGCCATCGTCATCAGGCGGCCGTGAACGATTCTGGTCGTGGCACCGGCCGGGTACTTCTTCTTGGAAAAGTACGGAACTGCCTTTCGGGCCGCCCGCAGTTCGGCGAACGACGAAAACGGTGCAAGACGAAGCTGTTCCTCGGCCAATCGGCCCTCCGCGCGGTTCCGCCAACGCGCCAACAGAATCGAGAGCGGACCAAAGAGAACTGCAAACCCGAACAAGTGCCATCCGACGCCAAATCGGATGGCGCAAAGGCCAAACGTGATCACACCGGCGGCTGCAATAACCTGCCGAACCGACCAACGGCGCCGGCGAACACGCTCGATTTGAGCATCCGATTCGAGCAGCAGGGTGAGCCGTTGAAAATAATCCCACTCCGGCTTTGACAGACCTGCCAGGTGATCCTTGCAGTCATCGTAGTGAAGCCAGAGAGAATCAACGACGAAGTGGACTGTGCTATCGGCAGTTTCCGTGCGGATTTCATTGATCTCCTCGTCGAACGCAAACGCTCTCAACGCCTCATCCATGTAGCGACGGATTGCGTTCGCCAGCCGGTTTCGGGCCTGACGGTCGGTCCGGTCGGAGCCCGGCTTCAGGCTTATCTCACGTGTTCTTCCCGCGTTCGGACCCATTCTGGCGTTCACATATTCCTGCAAAGAGAGCCGAGCGGGCGTACCGGTCGCGCTATTGGTCAGGTCCGCTCTTCGGAGCAAAGCGTCGGCATCGGAACGGCCTGAATAGAAATCCGTCATGAGATCCTCAATTCGATCCTGCGGCCCGAACTGGAAAGCGTCGGTCGTGCGAAATCCGTGGGAACGGGCGAACCACTTCAGGATCGATTCGACAACACGCATCTGTTCTTCGTCGTAGACGGCTGCCCACTCAGGACGAGTGCTTCGACGTGCTCGATATTTCGACGGCAGGACGTCGGCGTAGTACTCAACGCAACCGTTGATCAGAAAGACGAGGCCTCCAGCGATGAGCCCCCCTGGGAAGACAGCGAACCGGACCAAGAAGTCGGCATCTCGGAGCCAATCCGTCTGGAGAGCCAGGATCGAGCCGAAGAAGAGAATCGCACTCGCCCCCATGAGGGCTGTCGTCAGCCAGGTGTACGTTCTACGACGCATTGCCAGCATGATGGTCGGTAACCGACTTACCCCGGTCCGCCGCTCGGGTTCACCGCATTGTTCTGTCCGCTGCATCTACTCTCGAGCCATCGTTTCAGGGATGCCTGGCTTTCGGCCGATGGTTTGCCGAATATCAGGTTCTCCGCGCTGATGTCTTCATCCAATCGAGGCCAGTGTATTCCTCGTCCACCGCCAATAAGCCGCCATTCCGCTCGTTCGTCGGGAGTTGCGTGAACGAGACGTGGATACCACGACAGCGGGACCGAAATCGTTCGACCGTCCGAAAGCCTCACGGTCAGAAGGTCGTCCGTAATCACGACTGCCATCACTTGAACGTGCTGTGTGTCAACCGTTGAAGAAGTCATTCCAGTAATCCATGTTATCGTCACGTTCAACATGCACGTGTGGCGGTTCATCACCATCGCCGGCATAGAAGGATCGATATGGGCCAACCCGCAAAACGGTAGGCATGAATCACTCGCCAAGTACGTCTCATTTGATGATCCAGGCTACTTTAGTTTACCCGTTTGGGGGCGGCGAAACAAGCGTCAGGTGGTGGCACAACAAGTGCTTGCCTCCGAACGGCTTACAGCCCCGGATGCTCGGCTCGCCCGTGGGGCGCGACGAGGTGAAGTCCGCGAAGCTCGATGGTGCTTGCCTTGTTCCGAGGGACATACCGCCTCAGTTCAACATGCAGCTCATTCGTCTGCCCGGTACTCGCGAATGCGGCTGCGCTCCACGCTCCAAAGTTTCCCAACGACAGAGTCCTTCTCGAGCGCTCGAAGCAGGGTCCGGCAGACGGTCAACAAGGCCTCGTGCGACGGTGTGGCCGGTAAACGAAGCACCATGATCCCGGAATATCGCGCAGGCCGAAACACCAGGGGATTACTGAAATCCAAATCGAGCGTGACCAGTCCGCGCTGTTCCCGTTGGCACGTGGCGATCACTTCTTCATCGGGCGAGCCGCACAACCCCTCGCTACGGACCGTCTCGATGTCGTGCCCGGCCTGACGAAACAGATCGGCGGCAGCGCGGCCGAGATTCTCGTCGAGCTTCAACTTCACGACCCGGCCTCCACGGGGATATCGACGTACCGCTCGCGGCTCATCTCGGCGCCGTAGGCGATGCAGGCCAGCACGTCCTCGCGATCAAGGTCGTATTCCGTCATCACCTGTTCCACCGACATCCCGCTCGCCAGGAAATCGAGCACGAGCGACACCCAGATTCGCCGGCCCCGGACGCAAGGTTTGCCAAAACACACGTTGGAATTGATGGAAATCCGATCGAGCAACTCTTCGCGTGTCACGAAACACCTCCTGAAGTGACGCCCCAGCGCATGCCGGGCGAATACGCCGAGGCAAGCCCGTCTAGCGGACTCTCAGCAACATCTTCCCCTCAGTGTAACTCAGAGTCGCCGCCAAGCCAACTGCGCCGGGGGCAAAGTAACGACTTGTCCAATCGCCCCACCGCAGCGTTCGCGAACAACGGGCGGTCCCTTTGCCGGTTCATGAACGCCCGCGTATTGGCCTCCCCAGCCACTTGTGGCTAGAATACGATTTCCGTCGATCACCGCTTCCCCACTCCCCCGCCCGGCCCCCGGCCGCCATGGAGGACCGACCATGAAACGCCTTGCGTGGTTCCTGCCGCTTCTGTTGGGTACGACGCTCGCCGCCGCCGGCACCGACTGGCCGCAACTTCAGGGCGACGCGCTGCGCTCGGGCAACGCGCCGGAGGCGGAGATTCCCTTTGACCTCGGCCTGCTGGGCGCGGTGCCGCTCACGGACGGCATCTACGCCGCGCCGGCCGTGGCCGATGGGACGGTGTACGCCGTCGACGGCTCGGGCGTGGTGCATGCGATTTGCGAGGAAACCCTCGAAGTGCGATGGACCTTCGCCACTCGCGGCGGGCCGGGAAACGTCAATAATGTATCCTCTCCCGCCATCATCGGGCCATATCTGCATTTAGGGACAATGGCCGGCTACTATTACGTGCTCGATCGGGAAAACGGCGATGTTGTGGCCGAACTGGATTGCGGCGAGCCAATCTTCTCGGCGCCGGCGGCCGGCTTCGCTGGCGTGTATTTCGCGACCGTCGGTGCCCGGGTTTACGCCGTCGAGCCGAATGGCACCGTGGCGTGGACCTGGGATTTCGTCAAGGAAGTGGTCGATTTCCACGGCGACCGCTGGAGCGGCGAAAGCTGGCTCGAAGCCCGAGGCGACCGCGTCACTTGGCGCGACCACTTCGTCTGCTCGCGCGACATCTGCCTGATCGGCAATACGGTCGTCGTTCCGGCCGGCGGGCGGACCGTCTTCCTCGACTGCTGGGGCACCGCGCCCAAACTGCGGGCCGTCGGCGAGATTCCCTCCTACCACGGCCGCGAGTACCCGGCCACCTTCGGCCAAAGTGCCGACGAGAACGGAAACGTCTACGTGCAGTGGCATCGGCGCGACAACGCCGGCCGGCTCGACGTGCTGCGCCTGACCGACGACGGCGTCGAGACCCGGCCCGTGCCCGGAACGGAAACCTACATCAACCTGCCCGACCTGCTCTCCTTCGCCTCGGTGAGCATTCGCAATGGCGACGTCTACCGCGTGCGCCCCCAGCAAGGCCACGGGCTGTGCCGGCACGCCGCCGGCGCCGAGCAGCCCGAGGTGCTGGCGGCCGCCGCGTCCATCTCGCCGCCCGTGCTCACTCGCGAGCATGCCGTGTACGGCGGGCTGGACGGACAACTGCACGTCGTGCCGCTTGCCGGCGGCGAGGTGCGGTCGTATCCGACAGCGTTCGGCACGCCCATCTCGGCCCCGCTGGCCGTGGCGGACGGCCGGGTGTACGTGGGCGGCGAGGACGGCTACCTGTACGTTTTCGGCGCCGGCGGCCGGGCCGCGCTGCCGACGAAGCCGCTCGGGCTCGAGGAAATTCGCAGCCCGCTTGCCGGGCCGATGGCCGGGCCGGAGTACGACTGGTACACCAACTATGGCGACTTCGCCTCGACCAACGCCAACAACCAGGGACTCGCCCTGCCGCTGCGCATGCGCTGGGTGCGGCGGCTGGCCGGTACGATCAAGCACATTCCCGTGTGCGGCGGCGGGCGGATGTACCTGCACACCGCCGAAGGGCAAATCGTCGCCCTGGAGCAGGACACCGGCCGCCTGCTCTGGCGCCGGTATTCGCCAGACGTCTTCCTTTCGTTCACCTCGCCACTGTACGTCGACGGCAAGCTGCTCATTCCGCAGGCAGGCCTGCGGCGGTCGATGGTGCGTTGCCTCAACGCCGCCACGGGCGAACTGCTGTGGGAGGCCCCGTTCACCGGCTCGCCAAGCTGGAGCCGGCAGTTCCCGCCGATCGTCCACGGCAACCTGGCCATTTACGCCTCGGGCTCGGGCGAGTACGCCGCGCAGGGAAGCGAGAAGCCGTTCACCTTCCGCGGCGACCCCAAACCGGCGCCCGACGGCCGCGAGGTAATGAGCTTCATCTACTCGAACGACAACCCCTACTACCCGCGCGACAACCGTCCGCTGCTGTGGGCGTGGGACCTCGAAACGGGTGAACTCCGCTGGCAGCGCGACTTCTCCGAGTACGGCCGCGGCGGCAACGAATGCGGACTCTGCCTGGACGACGGCAAGCTGTACTACTCGACGTTTTTCGGGTATTCGGCCGAGCAGCGGGCGCGGCGGGGGCTGCCGCCGGAGAACAACGGGCTGACCGCCTGCCTCGATCCGGCCACCGGCGAGGTGATTTGGCTTACGACCGACTACTTCGTCACCGGCAAGTGCACCGTCACGGCGCGCGACGGACGCATCTACCTCGGCGGCAACAACCGGGCGACGGAGGATACCAACGACCGCTTCGTCTGGTGCCTCGACGCCCGCGACGGCTCCCTCCTCTGGCAGTCCGACCCGGTCACTTCGGCGCTGAACGTCATCACCGTCGGCAAGCGATTCATCTTTTCCAACGCGCTTCGAGGCCGAGGGAACGTGTTCGACCGCAAAACGGGCAAGGTGGTCGGCGGGGTCGACCACAACTACGCCTGTTGCCGGTTCACGATGTCCGGCCCGTACGTGCTGGGGGCCAACATGGACATGATCGACCTCTCAGCAGGCGGGAAGCTCGTTTCCACCGGTCCGGCCATCGATTCCCGCGAGTGCCTCGGGGCCATCATCTCCAACGGGCGAATGTTCTACGTTTCGCAGGCCAGCGGATTCATCGTTTCGCAAACCTACGGCGCCGAAGCCCGCCGGCTACCGGCCGTGTGGGAGCGGGCCGTAGAATAAAAACGGGACAGGTCCGATTTTGGAGGTTTAGGGAACTTTATGTTTTGCCTAGTTTTCCAAAATCGGACCTGTCCCGTTTTTGCCGCCCGGGTCAATCGGAAAGCTGGCTTAACGTCAACTCGTGCGACCAGATCGATTCGTTGTCGATGTTGACGATTTCAAACGTCAGCTTCGGATCACTAGCCAACGTATCGAAATGGAGCAACCCAAACGAGTTCTTGTCGTTGTAGCCGAACAGCAGCCCGGGCGTCGATACCACGGGGTGGGTGTGGTAGTTGGTCAGGATGGAACTCATGAAGTCGTACAGGTCGTAGCCTTTTTCGCGCGTGATGCGGCGGGCATCGGTCCGATGCCGGTCGGCCGAAAGGAGCACGACTCCGGAAACGCCTTGTTCATCAAGGAAATCGTAAATCGCCGCGCGTTCGCCGGAGAAGCCGTCCCATGTATCGAGTCCGCCGGGCGGGCCGCCTTTGGTGCCCGGCGCCCAGGGCACGGACGAGACAAGCACCTTGAAGGTCCCGCGCGAGTCTTTCAGCGTTTCCTTCAGCCAGGCCAGTTGGGCCGGCCCGAGCATGGTTGGGTTCTCGACCTTAACGCCCTGTCGACCGGCCTTGTCGCGATAGTACCGGCAGTCGAGCATGACGAAGTGGACGTCGGCGATGTAGAAGTCGAACCAGCAGCCGGGCTGTTCTTTGCCGCCGCCGTAGGCCGGGTTGTTCCAGTTCTGCGTGAACACTTCCCAGACGGGCCGCTTCCAGGGCGGATCGTCGGTGGCCGGCCCGCCCCAGCTATCGTCCGTGCCGAAGTCGTGATCGTCCCAAATGGCGTACACGCCCCGGCCCGCAACCAGCCGCCGCCATTCCGGCCGAGCGTGCCGGCGGTAGTAGCAGTAGTGCTGCGTCATCACGTGCTGCGGGTCGTCGATGTACACGTTGTCGCCCAGAAGCAGCAGGGCCAGCGGGTCGCGATGTTCGATGGTCGTCCACACCCGCTCGTGTTCGGGCACGTAGCCGGCGCCGCCGCCGAAAGCGACGCGAAACCGGCCGCCGGAATCGTCCGGATGCGTGCGGAACGTGGCCCCTTCGACCGGAATTCGGGTCCCGTCAATCAGCAGCCGATAGACGTACCGGGTGTCGGGCCGGAGCCCTTCGACGCGCACCACGGCGGTGAAGTCGCGCCCGGCGCGGGTCCGACCTTCAGCCGACGCCACCGCATCGCCGTGTTCCGTCACCACCTCAACGGCCACGTCGGCCTCGTCTGCGGTGCGCACCCAGAACGACGCCGCGCCGGCGGTCACCTGCCCGACCATCGGCCCGTGGACCAGCACCCGCGCTTCCGCCTCGGCCCACATCTGAAACGCGTGCGACTGGTGCAGCGGGGCCAGCGCACTGCGGGGGCCGGCCAGCAGGCGTTCGAAGGGCAGGCCGGCTTCGACCGCGCGCCGCGCATACCGATGCGCCTTTTCCGCCTCGCCGCGGCTTCCGGCCAGCATGGCCAGCACGAAGTCGTTTTCTGGCAGGACGAGCTGCGCGTACTCGTCGCCCTTGCGCTCGACGGTTTTTCCCGCCCGGGCATACGCGCCGCGAAGACCCGACCAGATGGAAGCGGGGTTCTTCGCCACGCGCTCCAAAGTGGCTTGCGCCCGACTGTATTCTCCCCGTGCAATCTCCCGCACGGTGTTCCGGTGCGCGTCGTGCTGGGCATGGGCCGCGGCTTCCGTGGCGAGAATCATGCCGACGACGATAGCGATGCGCCGCACGCTGGTTCGCTTGAGCATGGGATGATCTCCAGGACGTCCTGCGAAAACTGACGCAACTCCAGGTTGCGAGTATAGCATCGCAGTACGGCAGCCGCAAACGCTGGGCCGGCGGCTGGGCGTCAGGGCAAGTGCCCGAACAGCGTGACGGGCTCGGCCCGGTCGATGTCGACCTCGGCGAACCGCCCGGTCAGGGTGGCGGGACCGTCGAACACGACGATACGGTCGCAGGCCGTGCGGCCGACGACTTGCTGAGCTCGACCCGGCTGCCCGCCCTTCTGCGCCGTCTTGCTCGGCCCCTCGACGAGCACCTCAACCCGCCTGCCTACAAACCGCTGGTTGTCCTCCAGACTGACGGCGTCCTGCACGGCCAGCAGTTCGTTGTTGCGGCGGCGTTTCACTTCGTCGGGGACGTCGTCGGCGTACAGTTCGGCGGCCTTGGTGCCGGGCCGGGGGCTGTACTTGAAGATGAAGCTGTTCTTGAACCGCCCTTCGCGCACCAGGCCGACCGTTTGTTCGAAGTCGGCCTCCGTTTCACCGCAGAAGCCGACGATGAAGTCGCTCGTCACCGCCGCGCCGGAGATGGTCTCGTAGATGCGATGGAGCATGTCGCGGTAGAACTCGGCCGTGTAGCCGCGTTTCATGCGCGTTAGCATTGCGTCGGACCCGCTCTGCGCCGGCACGTGCAGGTAGGGGCAAACTTTGTCGAGGTCGCGGACGGCGGCCAGCAGATCGTCGGTCATGTGCTTCGGATGGTTTGTGACGAACCGGATGCGCCGCAAACCGCCCACCTCGTTGAGCCGGTCGAGCAGGTCGCTCAGCCGCGCGGTGGTTCCGCCGCTGGTGTCAACGTAGGCGTTGACCGTCTGGCCCAACAGGGTCACTTCGAGGCAGCCGCCCTCGGCAAGTTGTTGCACTTCCGCGACGATTTCGCCGACCGGACGGCACTGCTCCGGTCCGCGCACGCTGGGGACGATGCAGTAGGTGCAGAAGTTGTCGCACCCGAACATGGCCCGGACCATCGCCCGGGCGGCGGCGGGGCGTCGCGGGGGGGCGTCGAAGTCGAGGCGGGCGAAGCTCTCGGCCACCTCGGCCCGGCTGCCCGACCGGCGGTCCAGGCCCACGGCGATTTGCGGGCCCGCGCCCGCCGCCACGCGGTCGATCAATTCGGCTACTCGTTCGAGCTGCCCCGGCCCGACGACCAGATCGACGTGCGGGGCGCGGCGGAGGATGAGCTGCCGGTCCTTCTGGGCCATGCAGCCCAACACGCCGATAATCGTTCCCGGCCGGCGGCCCTTCAGATGCTTCAGCCGCCCCAGGGCGCTATAAACCTTGTCTTCGGCGTGCTGGCGCACACTGCACGTGTTGAACAGCACGACGTCGGCTTGCCGGCTGGTTCCGACCCGCTGGAACCCGGCCTCTTCCAGAGCGGCGGTCAGAAGCTCGCTGTCGAGCACGTTCATCTGGCAGCCGAGCGTTTCGATATACACGCGACGAAGCATTTAGGCGGGCCTAACATTACCGGTGCAACCGAGCGGTTTCCGAGGGAAATCGGACCGTACGGCGAGGTCTTGTGCGGGGCTCTCCGTTTACGCCGATCGCTTGCCGAACTCCTCAAAAGCCTTCCGCTGACGTTCCGCTTCCTGGGCCTTCTTCTCGCGCTCGACCTCCTCGCGGAACCGCTCGATCATCTGGTCGCGCCGTTTCGTCATGAGGCGAACCAAGGCCAGAACGGCCACATAGGCCGCGGTGACGAGCAGTACTACGTCGAAGACTTCCATGTGCCGTATCGCCCGACCACTCGGACGCCGAATGCCCACGCCAGGTTGCCTCGTTCCGCCGGAAACCACCCCAACTTGGTATTTTACGACCCGCCCGCGGCAGCCGCCAGGGGACCCTCACCGTCGCCCGGCTCCAGAATACGCAGGGGGGCAAGTACCCGCCGCATGGCGTGCAGTGCCGGCCGTAGCTTTCGGAAACCCCTGCGTTCGGGTAAAACCAAGGGTATCGATGTATTCCTCACGCTCCCCGTGAGATCACCATAACGCGCTGCTCGCCAGGGCGCGCATGCACACCGTCCCCGAATGTTCGGCACACGCGCCGTTCCCGGACCATCCGGCCGCGGCACGGCAGCCGGCGGGCGGACGACCAACCAAACCCAGAATTCACGCCGAGCGTGAAGAGCACAAGCGAGGACCTTGGAGCAACCATGAAAGACCTGGCCAAGCGCCGCAGAATCATGGCGCGGTCGATGCAGTTGGGGCACTGCATTTGTGACCCGAAAAAGGGCTGCCCATGCGATATCTTCCGCGAGCAGGACCTTTGCCCCTGCGCCGGCGAGAAGCCCGAGCCCCCGGCGGGCCCGGTGCGGCTGACCGAATTGGTCGACCGGCCCGGCTGCGCGTCGAAGATCGACGCTGAGTCGCTCCGCCGCGCGCTGGCCGGCTTGCCGAGCCTCGACGATCCGCGCGTGCTCATCGGCATGCCCGCGGCCGACGACGCCGGCGTGTACCTGCTCAACGACCGCGAGGCGTTGGTGCAAACGGTCGACGTCTTCTCGCCCTCGGTCGACGATCCGTACATATTCGGCCAGATTGCCGCAGCCAACTCAGTAAGCGACGTGTACGCCATGGGCGGCCGACCCCTGACGGCGCTGTCGATCGTCGGGTTCCCCATCGGCACCGTGCCCGACGAAGTGCTGCGGGAAATCCTGCGCGGCGGCATCGATAAGATGAACGAGGCGGGCGTGGCGGTGATTGGCGGGCACAGCATCAACGACCGGGAAATCAAGGCCGGGTTCGCCGTCACCGGGCTGATCGATCCCGCCGCGATCGTCTCGAACGCGGGCCTGCAACCGGGCGACCGGCTTGTGCTCACGAAGCCGCTGGGCACGGGTCTGCTGGCGTTCGCCGGGCAAATCGGCCGCGCGCCGGCCGGCTCGCTGGAGGCCGCCGCCCAAAGCATGGCCCGGCTCAACCGCGACGCCGCCCGTCTCATGGTCGAGTTCGGCGCGCACGCCTGCACCGACGTGACCGGGTTCGGGCTGATGGGGCACCTCGGGGCGATGGCCGCGGCCGGAGGGGTGGACGTGGAGATCGTCTGGGACGACCTGCCCGTGCTGCCCGGCGTGCTCCAGTGCCTGGCCGACGGCATCGTGCCCGGGGCCGTCGAGCGCAACCGCGAGGCGTCGGGCGCGGTGCTCGTGGCCGGCGACGGGGTAGACCCGGCCATGGCCGACCTGTGCTTCGACCCGCAAACCTCCGGCGGCCTGCTCATTGCCGTTGCCGAGGAAAACTTCACCCCTCTGCTGGAAGCTCTGCGCGACGCCGGCGATAGTCAGGCGGCGTGCATCGGCGGGGTTTCCGGCTCGGGCGAGGGTCGGGTCCTTCTCACGTCGGACGGCCGCCGACCGCTTCCCTCCCGCCGCTCAATACCGCATAATGGCCCATTGGAAAAGTCCGGCACGCGGGCGGCTCCGGCCGCGCAGCAGAAGGAAGCTATGCCACCGCACGAATCCAATGCCGGTTCCTGCTGCTGCCCCCAAAGCGACCTGCCGGAAGATTGCTCCGGCGCGGAGGCGCCCGCGGCCGGCGCCGGGGAAACCGAGGCCCGATTCCACGAGTTCCTCAAGGCCGCCAACGCGCCCGGCGCGTTGGGCGCGAAAACGAAGCAGGCCATGGCCATCGCCCTGTCGGTGCTGGGCAAGTGCGAGCCGTGCGTGAAGAGCCACATCAAGAAGGCGCGAGCGATGGGCTTCTCGCAGGACGAGATCGACGAGGCCGCCTGGATGGCCATCGCCTTCGGCGGCGCTCCGCTGATGATGTTTTACAAACCGTTGCGACGTACCGGATAGCCGTTCACGGGGAACTGTCCCCTTTGCATGCACAACCAGCAACTGAATTCCTGGAGGTGATTGGTGCCTGGTGGTGCCCCTGGTCTTCAAAATCAGTGTGGGGCCCGCAAGGGTCCTGGGTGGGTTCGATTCCCATTCACCTCCGCCATTTTTCGTAGGTGCGTTAGAGTGACAGCGAGCGGGGCTGTAAGCCCCCTGTTTCTGCGAAGCATTGCGTAGTTCATCGCTTCGCCGGCCTCGGCGACGACGGCCGTGTGGAAGTTCGGAGAGGAAACAGGGGCCTCACAGCCCCGCGCTCGCGTGTAGGGTTTGCGTAAACCACTCCTTCACCTGGTTCAGGAGGAAATGCTTATGAGAGGATCGACGTACTGTCTGACCGGCCTTGCCGTGGTTGCAGGTTTGCTCCTGCCCGCGGTCCGTGCCGGCGCCGAAACGGCCACGCTTCAGATGAAGCAGGTCGACCCGTCGGCTCGGGCCGGCCCCGAGGGACCGCCGGCCGACTACCTGTTCCGCATGACGCGGCCCCAAACCGTCTTCCAGCAGCTTGGGGGTCGGGAAGGGATGTTCCGAGGGTCCGACGACGCCGACGCGCCCGCCTTTACCGATCTGGTGAAGAAGGAGCCGGCCGAGTATGCGTCGGAAACGCCCTTCCGCGGCGTCGTGCAGTTCGGCTCGCACTATTACCCGTTCGTGCTCGATGCGGCAGCGCCCGAAAAGGAGGACGACGCGGAGGAACCGCCGGCCGAGAAAGAGGAAGAAAAGGGCGGCCTGCTTTCCACGCTAGGCAGGGCTCTCACCGCTCCCCTGGCCGGAAAACCGGAAGCCGAGATCCAGGCCCCCGTGTTCACGCGGCTCTACTTCGACCGGAACCGCAACGGCGACCTGACCGACGACGACGTCATCGAGGCCCAATCGGCCCGGGCCTTCTCGGCCACGGGCAGCCGCGCGATGTTTCCCATTGTGGAACTCACGCTCGAGGTCGAGGGCGAGAAGGCCGAATACGCCTTCACGATGTCCGTGCAGGTCAACGCAGCGGACGATTTCGCGTACGCCTACGCCTCCTTCAACGCGGCCGCGTACCGCGAGGGTGAAATCGAACTCGACGGCCGCAAGCGGCGCGTCGTGCTGGTCGACTTCAACAGCAACGGCCGGTTCGGCGACATGTTCGAGGTCGAGCAAGATGCGCGAGGGGGCGCCGTCCGGTCGGTCGTCGGCGATATGCTGTACATCGACCCGAAGCCGGCCGCACGCCATCGCAGCCCCTACGATTCGACCACCAGCGACGACCAGTTCCAGGTGGGCAAACTCATCTCGCTGGACAACCGGTTTCACGAGTTGAACGTCCATCCCAGCGGCGCAACGCTGTCGCTGGCGCCTTCCTCGCTGCCGACCGGCTACGCGGCCAACGCGAACCGCGGGGCGCGAGCCATCGTGTACGGCGAGCAGAGCACGCTGGAAATCGCCTTCGACGAGGACGGGAAGGCCGTGCTGCCGGAAGGTACGTGGCGGCTGCTGTCGTATACGATCCTGCACCCCGAACCCGAGCCCGAAGCCCAAGACGATGCCGACAAGCCGCAACCGGGACGCGCGGCCGCACGGCCGACGGTCGTTTCCGCCCGGGCGGGAAACGACGTGAAGCCGTTCCGCATTGCCGACGGCAAGAACACGCGGATGGTCTTCGGGGCCCCGTTCACGCCGCAGGTGACCGCTTCCGTTTCGCGGCGGGCGCCGGGTGCGCTGTCGCTGCAGATGAGCCTGGTGGGCGCCGGCGGCGAGCGGTGCAGCAGCATGATCATCAACGGCCGGCGACCGCCGCAGCCGGAGTTCACCATCCACACCAAGGACGGCGAGGAGGTGGCCAGCGGCAAATTCTCCTATGGATGAGGCTTCACCTGCGGGTACTCGTGGCGAGTACCATCCGACCCGGCCGAGCAGTACACCATCACCGTCCGCATGGACGCCGGCCCGTTCGAAGTGAACCAGGACAACCAGAGCGTCATCAGCACCGCCG
>CAYPWB010000150.1:0-2322 GCA_964414315.1 uncultured Planctomycetaceae bacterium
GTCCGCACGCCTACAAAATCAAGAGGCCGGTCGACCTGGGCTTTGCCGACTTCTCAACCCTTGAGAAACGGCGGCACTTCTGCCGAGAGGAGTTGCGAGTGAACCGGCGGCTGGCGGCGGAGTGGTACTTGGAGGTGGTGCCGATTTGCGGCTCGCCCGAGGCGCCGACGCTCGGCGACAACGGCCGGCCGATCGAGTACGCGGTGAAAATGTTGCGATTCCCCCAGGAGGCCCGTCTCGACCGGCTCCTCCGGCGCGACGAACTTGCGCCCGCGCATCTCGACGGCCTGGTGCGGCAAATCGCAGGTTTTCACAGCCGGGTCGACGTGGACACAGACGGCCGGGGGTTCGGCACTCCCGACGCGGTGCGCAAGCCCATGGAGGCGAACTTCGAGCACTTGGCCGGCGACCCCGACGAAGCCGGCAACGCGGGGCAACTCGAACGCCTGCGCCAGTGGAGTGTGCGGCAGTTCCAGGCCCTGCACGAAGACTTCCTCCGTCGCAAACGAGAAGGCTTCGTCCGTGAATGCCACGGCGACTTGCACCTGGGCAACATGTTCCTGCGGGGCGATTCGGTCGTCCCCTTCGACGCCATCGAATTCAACGAGAACCTGCGGTGGATCGACGTACTCAGCGAACTCGCCTTCCTGGCGATGGACCTCGAGGACCGCGGCCGGCCCGATTTCGCACGCCGGGTGGTCAACGGGTATCTCGAAATCACCGGCGATTACCCGGGATTGAACGTCCTGCCGTATTACCTGACGTACCGGGCGATGGTCCGGGCGAAGGTGGCCGGCATCCGCCTGGAGCAGAAGGGGCTCGGCGAGTCGGAGCGCGAACGCCTCGGGCGACAGCGACGCGGTTATCTGGACCTGGCCGAACGCTACACCTCGCCCCCGGCCCCCAAACTGATCGTCATGCACGGGGTTGCCGGGAGCGGAAAGACGGTGGCGTCGGGGCGGCTCGTCGAGGCGCTGGGGGGCATCCGCCTTCGGTCGGACGTCGAGCGGAAACGTCTGTTCGAACTCGACCGATTCGCCCGGACCGGCTCGGAACTCAACGCGGCCCTCTACTCGCAGGAAACCACCCGCCGGTGCTACGCACGCCTGGCGGAACTGGCCGAGGCGGTCGTGCATGCGGGCTTCACGGCGATTGTCGACGCCACGTTCCTGAAACGCGAGCAACGCGCCCTCCTGGCGAACACGGCGGAGCGTTTGGCGGTCCCGTTCCAAATCGTCCACTGCGACGCCGACGAAGCCACCCTGCGCCGCCGAGTGACCCGCCGGGAAACCGAAGGGACTGACGCCTCCGAGGCCGGCCTCGAGGTTCTGCGCTATCAGGTGCAGGCGCGCGAGCCGCTCAGCGACGGCGAAGCCGGGGCTTCGGTATCCCTCGACACGGCCGACGCGCGGTGGGAAGAGGAACTCATGACCGCCGTGTGCGAGGGGGCCGATTCCCCGTAACCATTCCAGGGCTTGGCGCGGAGAGCGTTCGAACCGAGCGTGCCGTTGCAAGTGGCGCGTCATTTGCACCTGCGGTGGGCATAGCCGACGGAACGGTTCCGTCGGCATGTTGGAACGATTGTGGCGGCGCGTCTTGAAGGTCGGGCAGCACTTTGTGCGGCGAGGAGGAAGCTTTCCACCGACCCGGCCGCCCCATGCTAACGGGAGGACGTATCGATGAAGACGAAAACTCTTGAAATGCCGGAGGTCATTCGCTGTGAGGCCGCCGAGTGCGCGTACAACCGCGAGAGTACCTGTCGGGCCCGAGCGATCACTGTCGGCGATGGAACTCAGCCGATGTGCGACACCGCCTACAATACGGGCATGCATACGCGTGCCGAAATGACCGCCGGCGTGGGAGCGTGCAAGGTTGCAGACTGCCGTCATAACGTCGACCTGGAGTGCCAGACCGATGGCATTCAAGTGGCGCTGTCGGGCGACAATCCCATGTGTGCGACGTTCGAAACCTGAGGGTGAAGGGGCGCGGCATCCGCGACGGGCTGACGGGCTCCTGCGACACGATGGCGGGGCACTTGCGCGGCAAGTCGTTCTCGCTGCCGGCTCAAAACGCCGTTCGTCCGGATGCCGCTTTCCTTGGTGGCGCACGTGCGGCACACGCTTCATGCTTTGTCAGGCACTGGCCGAGCCAGTGGCACACATCCGGTCCCTGACCCACGGCAGAATCGTACCGTGCGCCCCAAACGTGTGCCACTGGCTCGGCCAGTGCCTCTTGTTGCCTTCTTGCTCCGGCTCGGCCGTGTGCCACTGGCTCGGCCAGTGCCTCTTGTTGCCGTCTTGCTCCGGCTCGGCCGTGTGCCAC
>CAYPWB010000150.1:2422-13295 GCA_964414315.1 uncultured Planctomycetaceae bacterium
TCTTGCTCCGGCTCGAACGCACGCGGCCGATCTTTGGCTGGCTCCTTTACGTCCGCCCTTCGTCCTTCAGATGCTTCTCGAACCAGTCGGCTGCGAGGTGCGCGCACTGCTCAAGTTTCCCGGGCTCTTCGAACAGGTGCGTGGCGCCGGGAACGATTTCCAACGCTTGCTCACATTGCATCGCCCCGGCCGCTTCCCGGTTCATGCCGATCACGGGAACGTCGTCCCCGCCCACAATCAGCAGCGTGGGCGCCTTCACCTTCGGCAGCGCCTCGGCCGCCATATCGGGGCGCCCGCCTCGCGAAACGACCGCTTGCACCAGCGCCGGACGCTCGCTCGCGGTAATGAGCGCGGCCGCCGCGCCCGTGCTGGCGCCGAACAGGCCGTACGAAAGCTCTTCCGTCGGATAGTATTGCGACAACCAGTCGACGGCGCCGGTCAACCGTTCCGACAACAAAGGAATATTGAAACGCACATCGCGCGTTTGCTGGTCGATCGCATGCTCCTCGGGCGTGAGCAAATCGAACAACAGCGTTGCGAGGCCCGATTCGTTCAGCCGCTCGGCCACGAAGCGGTTCCGCGGGCTTTTCCGGCTGCTGCCGCTGCCGTGCGCAAAGACTACCAGCTTGCGGGTTTGCGGCGGCATGGCGAGATCGCCGGGCAAGGTCACTCCCGCCGACTGGACTCCGGTTTCCGAATGTTCGATGGTTTGATGGGGCGACATAACCTATCTCCTTTCCAATTGCTCCTCGGCAACAGCCAGATATTCTTCGCGAAAGGCTTGCTCCAGCGTGCGTCGGGCTTCGTTGATTTCGTAAAGCACTTCGCTTTCGGGACGGTTCTGGAAGTCGGCCACCTCCGACGACGAGAAGCCGTACACCGTGTGCAGCACCAGCGCCTGCCGCTGGATCCTCGGCAGCCGGGCAAGAAGCTTCTCGGTTTCGGCTTGCCGGGCCTCCATGTCGAGCGAATCCCAGCGGTCGGCGCTGGGTATGTCGGGCAGCAAGTCGGCCAGTTCGACCGTGTCCGATACGGTCGCCCACTCGACCCAACTGTCGCGCTGCGACTCGCGAGGCTCTTCCGTCGGCCGGGCGACCCGATCGTCGAGCGATACTTCAGCGAGCTCTTGGGACGAACGATCGATCGCTTCGTCGGCCAATTGCAGCAGCCAAAGATCGAGCGGACGCTTTGCGGGCCGTCGGTCGAACTCCTGGTGTGCCCGCAGCAGCGTCTCGTCGAGGATATCGGACGGATCGGTCCGGCCGGGAGGGATATCGCCTTCCTGCTCGCGAAGCCGCAGTTCGCGGCGGATGTGCGCCGCAAGCGAACCCATCAAGGGCGTCAGCCAGGCGAAAAAGATGTCGGAGCGACCTTCGCGCCGGCATCGCTCGAGCAACGGGACGATGCCGTGCAGCCCCTCGCGTCGAAGCGTGGCCTTCTCCGGCCGATCTTCCAGCCGATCGGCCTCCTCGACCAACCGGCTAATGACCGCGTCTATCGCTTCGCACGGATCGTCCCGGCTTTCTTCCACGACGAGCGTTCGGCCCGGCAAATAGAGGGCCGAATGCAAGCGCCACCGAGGCGGCTCTTCATGCTGCGAGGCGACCCCTTGCAGCGATGCCGGCTCGTCCTGCATGGCTTCCGCGCGTGCGTAGAAGCGCTGCTGCCTTTCCTCCCAGCAGCGTTGTAGTTCCTCTTGCTCCTCTTTCGTGCAGCCGATGTAGGCACAGTGGACTTGCATAGCAGGGCTCCTCCGTGGAGAGACAGCAAAGGCGAACCGCGACACCATGACGCATGCCCGCCGGTTTGTCGGACCTCGCGCCGTCGCCTCACGCCCAGAGCGGCTGGAGGTCTTTCGGCATGTTGCTCTTGACGTCGTCGATTTCTCCGCCGGTCACGTGGTTTTGCAGTACCTTGAACACGGCCCGGGTTACTTCCTCGGGGTCGCCGTCGACCGCCGGAACCAGGTTTTCCGATACCCGATTGAGGAACGACTGCATGTCGCGTTCGCTGGTGGGCGTCTTGCTCGGGTTCCATCCCTCGTAGTAGAAACCGCGAACAAGCAAGGGCAACTGGGCCCCTAGGTCGGTCGCTTCTTCCACCGTCATCCGATCGCGAAGGGCGATGAGCACCGCACGCAACATGCGATAAAGCTGCTGCGGGTCGTCGCGGTTCAACTGTGCATTCAGTTCTTTCAGCCAGTCGGTGGTCACTTGCAGGGTGTTTTGAAATGCGGAGATGTCGGTCCAATTCATGGGGTCCTCCCGTTGAAGTATGTGCGTTGTGAATGGCGAATGGTTCCGTCGCCATCGGTCGGCGACTTCAGGCCACGAGTAAAGGTTGGTGCAACTTGCGCGCCGTTCTCTCGCATAGCGTTCCCGGTTCCCTCGCATGCAGCGGGGAACGAGCCGGGTACGGTTCCGTACGTCTGGAACCGATTCCGCCGCAGCGGCCGCGCTGCGCAATCGACAGAGAAAACTACCCAGGCGGCTCGGCGGCTGCACGGTCGGCATCCGCGAAGTAACCCGTGCCGGCCCTATCCGGAATGGCAGACCCCGCCAGGTTCAGGCCGGAGCCCCCACGTTTCCCCGGGGGTGGCACATCGTTTGCTCGGATGGGCGGTTGATCGTCGACTCGTAATTCCTTCGTCTGTTTGATCCCCCCGACTGGAAAGGAGCCTGTCATGCCCCAATGCGAACGTTGCGGCAACAAGTACGATAAGACGTTCGAGGTAAACCAATCCGGCGCAACGCATACCTTCGATTGCTTCGAGTGCGCTATCGCTTCGCTGGCGCCCGAGTGCGAGGAGTGCGGCGTGAAGATCATCGGTCACGGCCTGGAGGCGGGCGGCCGATTCTTCTGCTGCCACAATTGCGCTGAGACGGCCGGAGTGACCGGCTTGCAAGATCGAGTCTGATCCGCCTCGAACCGAAAGTTCGGCATTGAGCGGCATGTGCCGGGGAATCCCCTCAAAGGGTGCCTGAAAACTCGCCTCTCCCGGCGGGAGAGGAGACGTGGACGGACTGCACGGCCGAGATCGCATCGGACACAACACCCCGCAGGCTTCCATGAGTGTGCTATTTCTATGCGGCGACGTCATGACCGGGCGGGGCGTCGATCAGATTCTCGCCCGCCCGGCCGATCCGACCCTGCACGAGCCCTACGTCAAAGATGCGCGGCAGTACGTCGAATTGTCGGAAGGGAAATACGGCCCGATCCGGCGGCCGGTCGACGACGCCTACATTTGGGGCTTTGCGCTGGAGGTGCTCGACAAGGTGGAACCGGCGGCTCGGATCGTCAATCTGGAAACCGCCGTGACGACCAGCGACGCCTTCTGGCAGGGCAAGGGCATCCATTACCGCATGTCGCCCCACAATGTCGGCTGCATTACCGCCGCGGGGGTGCACTGCTGCACGATGGCGAACAACCATGTGCTCGACTGGGGATATCCGGGGTTGCAGGAGACGCTGTCCGTGTTGCACGCTCGGGGGCTGAAAACGGCCGGCGCGGGCCGCGACGCCACGCGCGCCGCGGCGGCGGCCGTGCTTTCGGGCGGGTCGAGCAAGCGGCTTCTGGTGTTCAGCCTGGCTACGGCCGACAGCGGCGTCCCGAGTCGGTGGGCCGCAGCCGACGACCGGCCGGGCGTCGGCTTCCTGCCCGATCTGTCCGACACGTCGTTCCGTGCCACCGCTTCGCGCATCGCCGATGCTCGACGCTACCACGACGACCGAGTGGTCGTCTCGATCCACTGGGGCGGGAATTGGGGGTACGACATCGCGGCCGACCATCGCGCGTTCGCGCATCGGCTCGTCGACGAGGCCGGTGTCGATGTGGTCCACGGCCATTCGTCGCATCACGTCAAGGCTGTCGAGGTCTATCGTGGCCGGCTGATTCTGTACGGCTGCGGCGACCTGATTACCGACTACGAAGGCATCGGCGGGCGAGAGTCGTTCCGCGGCGACCTGGGATTGATGTACTTTCCCGAGATCGACCGGGCCGACGGCCGGCTGAAAGCGTTGCGAATGCAGCCGACCCAAATGCGGCGTTTGCAACTCTGCCGCCCCTCCGACGACGACATCGCGTGGATGGCAGCCACCCTCGACCGCGAAGGCCGAAGGTTCGGCACGGGCGTTCGCCGGACGCCGGACGGCATGTTGCACTTGCAGTGGGAGTAAGCGCATGCGGAGGGGACCGTTCCCTCGTCGGCGCGCTCCAAGGGCTACCGCTCGGCCGTCGTCGGCCGAGGTTTCCGTGGCACGTAGCATTGCACTCGGGTACCGCCGGCAGGCGACGACTCGACGGTGAGCGCCCCGCCGAGCAAGCCGGCCCGGTGACGCATGATCTGCAGCCCCCTCCCGCCGGTCGAGTCCGGCGCTTCCGGCAGGCCCCGGCCGTCGTCGCAAATTTCCAGAACGGTGGCGGACGGGTCGCTACGCAGTTCGATGGTCACGTGCCCGGCCTGACTGTGTTGCATCGCATTGCACACGGCTTCCTGGGCGATGCGATAGAGTTGGGTCGCCGTTCGGCGGTCGGCGACGCGCGCTTCGCCCGCCGTGTGAACGGCGCACTGGATCTTCGTGTCTTCGGTCGCCTGGAGCGACAATCCTTCGAGCGCGGTTTCCAAGGCGGGAGCGTCGATTTCCATCGGCACAAGGCCCCGCGAGAGATTCCGGATCTTGCGGCGAATGCGGGCAATCGCCGCGCTGATCTTCTCTGCCCGTTGGCGCAGTGGACCGGCCGGCTCGGGCAACGTCTCTTCGAGCGTTTCCACATGCAGGGCCAAACCGGTCAGTTCCTGGCCCACGTCGTCGTGCAGTTCCTGGCCGATCCGCCGTTGCTCGTCTTCGGAAAGCGTGAGCAGCCGGTCCTCAAACGCCTTGCGTTCGATCACCCGGCCCAGTTGGGCGCCGACGCCGGTCATGAGTTCGAGGACGTCGGGTTCGGGTTCGATGGGCGTTTCGGCGAAGAACTCCAGCACTCCGGCAACGCGGTTTTCGGCCATCACGGGAAAGGCGGCCGCCCCGACGAGGCCCAACTGCTTTGCCCGCTCCGCGCGTGCCGGCTCCAGTCCGCCGGCCACGTCGGTGATCCAGTGGGCCTCGGCCGACGCGTAGACCAGCCCCGGCAGACATTCGCCGCGGCGCAGCGGCCGTTGAAGCGTCCATTCGCGAAAGGCGCCCAGGCCTTGCTCGCCGGCCGCATACCGGGCATAGGCGGGCACGAGCAACTCGGCGTCGGTGTCGGCCGGCAGCCAGGCATGGCCGAATCGCCAGCCGGTGTGCTCCGCAACCCGACGCAGGCAATACTCCAACGCCTCTTCCAACGTCTGCGCCCGATTGGCTTTCGAGGCGACGTCGCGCAGCAGTTGCATCGCCCCGGTGCGCTCGGCCACGCGCTGCTCCAGTGTGGCGTTGAGCGACCGCAGGTCGTCTTCCGCCTGCTTTTGGGCGCGAATGTCGGTGAGTGTCAGACGATATTGGCGCCGGTCGGTGTGCGGATCGGCGCCCACACCGCTGCGCACAAGCACGGGCAACCCGGCTTCGGGAACGTTGCCCAGGGTGAACTCGGCCGTCGACTCCTCGCCGGGCTCTTGGCGGCGGCAGGTCCGAAGGAACTCCTTGAAACGGTCCTTGGCTGCCGGCTGGATGTAGCGGGCCAGCCGCTGCCCCAGCGCGCGATCTCGTTCGACGCCCAGCATTTCACAGGCCGTGAGGTTGATTTCCTCGATGCTGCCGGCCTCGTCCACCGTGACGTAGCCGACCGGTGCAAAGTCGAAAAGATCGGCGTAACGATCGCGCGAGGTCTCCAGCTCGGCTTGCGCGTCGCGCAAAGCACGGTTCTGCATTTGCAGTTCAATTTGATGAACGCGCAGCTCGTGGACAAGGTGCGGCAGGTGGTTGGGCGAGGGGGGGTCGGCGCCCGCAAATCGCCGAGTGGCCGCCTCCTCGGCCCGGCGGCGCAGGGCGTCTGGGTCGTACGGCGGGTTGGGAATATTCTCAGGCATCGGTCAGCTCGCGTACGGTAAGGAGGATAAGATTGGGCAGGCCGCCTTCCGGCTCGATGCGGCGGGCGTCGAGCACGGCCCGCTTGCGACCGAGGCCGGGGAACTCGTGAACGATCTCGAACCCGTCGAAGGCGGTGTCTTCCGGGACGATGTCCTCCAACAGGCGTCGCAAGTCGTCGTGATCCCACTGCCCCTGGCCCAGCTCGTACACCACACACCCCTCGGTCTTGCCGGCCGAGGTCTGAAAGGTACGATAGAACGCCCGATTCGCCGTGACCACGCACAATTGCTCGTCGAGCACCAGAAGGGGCTCGCGCACCGCGTCCACGATTCCTTCGGCCAGTACGCGGGCGTAATTCGCATGCTCGGCCCGGCGGATATCGGTGACGTCGACCAACGTCAGCACGGCGCCCGTGATTCGGTCGTCCTGGGTGCGGAACGGACGGATTTGCATCGAGTACCAGCGGTCCTGCTCGGAGCGCACTTCGTCGCGAAAGGTATTGAGCGACTGGAGCACCTGGGAGATTTTCGATTCCAAATCGTCGAGGCGGAGCCCCAATCGCAACTGGCCGATGCGCCGTCCCTGATCGGACGGTTGCAGGCCCAACTGCCGTTCGGCCGGCGGGGTGAACCTGCGAATTCGCAGTTCCTTGTCCAAGAGGATCACGGGAATGTCGACGGCCCGGTGCAAATTGTTGAAATCGTCGATGGCTCGGTTGGCCTCGGCGTTCTGGTTCTCCAGTTCGGCGTTCAGCGTGCTCAGTTCCTCGTTGGTGCTCTGAAGCTCCTCTTTGGCGGTTTCCAACTCTTCATTGGTGCTTTGCAGTTCCTCATTGGCCGACTGGATTTCCTCGTTGGCCGCACGAAGCTCCTCGTTGGTGGTTTCGTGATCTTCGAGCATGCTTTGCATGGTGGCCTTCGTTTGCTGGAGTTCCCGGCGGAGCCGGTCGGCTTCCGATTCGTCGTTGCCGGTTCCGGCTCTTTCTTCATCATCTTCCGCCGCCTTACTCCGTGGGGCCTTTCCCTCATCATGGGCTGGAGGCGGTACTTCCTCGAACAGGACGAGGAAGCGGGCATCGTCGGTGTTTCCGAGCGGGTAAACCCGCACGTTGACCGTAACCGACCCCCCGTCGATTTGCACGCTGAGCCCTTCCTTCTGGGCCGGTGCCCGCGACTTACGGGCCTCGTGAATGACTGATTGCAAATCCAATGCCAAACCGGGGCGCGCCATCCGCAGCAAATTCAACGACGCCGCACCCGGCGACGGCTCCAGAAAGCGCCCGGTTTGGCCGCGAAAATGCAAAATCTGCATGTCCGAGTCGATAATGACCCCCGGCGGGGCGTACCGTTCGAGCAGGAGCCGGTCGGCTTGACGTTCCGCGCCCTCGGCGGAAGGCCGCATGGGACGGGGCTTCGCCTCAGGCCGCGATTGGGCGGCGGTCGACGGCGGTCCGAGTTCAGGCGGCAAACGCGAGGCAGTTCCTTTCCTGACGTAGATTTTGTGCTCCCGGTCGATCAGCGAGAAAAGGTCGGCGAATCCGCCGATCGTTTCCGATTGGCCCAATAGCAGGAAGCCCGACGGCCGCAAGGCGTAGTGGAACGTCGGGAGGACCCGCTGCTGCAACGCGCGACCGAGGTAAATGAGCAGGTTGCGGCAGCTTATCAGGTCGATGTTCGAAAAGGGGGGGTCTTTGGTCACGTTCTGCCGGGCGAACACGCACAGGTCGCGCACCGTCTTGCTCACCTGGTAGCCGTCGCCCGCGTGGACAAAGTGCCGGCGTAACCGCTCCGCCGACATGTCGCCGGCGATGTTCTCGGAATACTGCCCGCGGCGGGCCTTTTCGATGGACCCCTCGCTGATGTCGGTGGCGAAAATCTGGACGGGCAGGTGCAACTCGTACTCGGCCAGGTATTCCAGCAGGGCGATGGCGATCGAGTAGGGCTCCTCGCCGGTCGAGCAGGCCGGCACCCAAATGCGAATGGGCGCGTCGGGCCCTTTCTCCTCGACGATCTTCGGGAACACCTGCTTCTTCAACGCCTCGAACGCCTCGGGCTCCCGAAAGAAGCTCGTCACGCTGATCAGCATGTCGTCGAAAAGGGCGTGGACCTCGCGGGGGGTTCGCTGCAAGAGCTTCAGGTACTGCTGCGGCGACTCGAGCCGGTGGAGCACCATGCGGCGCGAAATTCTCCGCTCGACCGTGCTTTGCTTGTACTGGGAGAAGTCGACGTCGGTCACCTGGCGGAGCAGGATGAAGATCTTCTGAAGCGCTTCCGGCGCGCCCAACGAAGATTCTTCCTCGCGGCCGGCGGGCGGACGGCTCACGTGAGGATGGTGCGCAATGCGTGCAAGTTCCCGGCCAAGGTCGTCGGGTGGCAGCACCAGGTCGACCTGCCCGGTGGCGGCGGCCGCGCGCGGCATGCCGGCGTACCGGGCGCTGTCCTCGTCCTGGGCCAAGGTGACGCCCCCTTCCGCCTTGATCGCCCGAAGCCCTTCCGAACCGTCCGAACCGGTGCCCGACAGGACCACGCCGATGGCCCGGCTCTGCTGGTCCCGGGCCAGCGAACGGAACAGGTAGTTGATGGGCATGTGTCGCGCCCGGGCTTCCGGGCGAGCCATCAGGTGGAGGGTGCCGTGCATGACGGCCAGGTCGCGGTTGGGCGGGATGATGTACACGTGGTCGCGCTCGACCCGCATCCCGTCCTCGGCCTCGCGCACCGGCATTTTAGTGGAGCGAGGCAGGATATCGGACAGGCTGCTGGCATGCTCGGGCGAGAGGTGCTGGACGAACACCACCGCCACCCCCGGGTCGGAAGGCAAGTGCTGCAGGAGTTGCTCCATGGCCTCCAGCCCGCCGGCCGAAGCGCCCACGCCGACCACCGGAAAGTCGAGTTCACCGGACGGCTCGCCTTCATTCTCCGTGGCCGGCCGCGCTTCGCCCGCCGACGCCTCAGCGTTGGGCTGCGTAGCGCCTGGCTGGCGAGGTTCCGTAGATTCGTTGCCTTTGGGCGTATTGTCGTTCATGATCGGGTTCCTGACGGCGAGCAGAGGCAACCGTTCACTGTACCAGAAGCAGGCAATCGGTCAACGTACACATCTTGGAGGGCAGGAGCGTCTTCCCGGCTGGTGCGATGCACGCGACCTGCCTCCCGCCGCGCGGCCGGGTACTCGTTCCCTTACCGTTCCCCGGGGCCGGTTGCGCCCTCCCGCGGCCCATCCGATTTGGCATGAAACTTGCCCCATTGCCCGGCAACGTTACCGTTCTCAGGGGACTGTCCCGAGTTTCGCGGCCCAAGGGGCGATTTGCCCAATCGCCCTGCTGATGAAGCCGCGAAATCGGGACTGTCCCCCTCGCATGCAGCCGAGAAGACAGTCTGCGCCGGCGACCTGTGAACGGTTAGCCGGGAAACACGACCACCGAAAGGAGCCACAATGAGCATGCCGGAAGAAAACCCCCGAACAGAACGCGGTCAGGCCGTAGGAGGAACGCTGGGCGCCTGGGCGGTCATTCTCCTGCTCACCGTGCTGGCAATTTCGGCACAAATGACGCAGCCTCGCCTGGAGGTGGAAGGGGGCAAACTGCAACGGGCCGCGCTAAGGGTTCAGTCGCGGTATTTGGTAGGCGCGGCAAGCCTGTTCGAGGATCAAACCGCCCAGCCGGTTCAGCAGCAACTTGACGCATGGCAACCGGAAACTGCCGGGCAGCAAGTGCGGGTGGCCGTTGTGGCCGGCGAGTTGATCGGCCCGGAGGCGGCCCTGGAAAGGCTGCGAACGGTTCCCGGCGAGGCGGAGTCGGCCGAGTCCTCTGCGGGCATCGCACGCATGCGCGAGATGCTCCTGCGGCTGTACGACGACTATGCGGAAGACCGCATGGACGGCCCGTCGGTCGACGACGCGGAACGGCGGCAATTGCGGGAGCGTTTGGGTTGGTTCGGCGAACTGGCCCTGGCGCCGCCGGATAGCAACACCCCGCTGCGCAGGCAAGTCGTTGCCGATGCGAGGCGGACCTTCTATGCGGTTCTTGCCGCCGTGGTCGCGCTGGCGGCAATCGGACTCCTCGGCACGGTTCTCCTGATTGTTTACGCGTCGTTTCTCTTCGCCGGCAAGCTGCCCGGCCTTTCGCCGGTCGGCTGGCGCGGCGGCGTGTACGCCGAAACATTCGCATGTTGGCTCGTCCTGTTTCTCGGACTAAGTGTCGCCGGCGGGGTGCTGTTCAGTTCCGAGGCGGTCACGGCGGCCGGCTTCCTGTCGATGGTGGGGAGCCTTGCGGCGCTGGGCTGGCCGCTGATGCGGGGTATTCGGTGGCAGCAACTGCGCCGCGACCTGGGATGGACGCTCGGGCGCCGTCCGGGTGTGGAAGTGATTGCCGGCCTCGGCGGCTACGCGATGGTACTGCCGCTGGTCGTTCTCGCGCTGACCCTCACGGCGGTTGCCGTCGGATTCACCGACCAGGGCATGCCCTCCGGCGGCGCGCCCGCCCATCCCGCCGCCCAGTGGTTGGCCGAGGGGGGATGGTGGCAACGCACGCAACTCTTCCTGCTGGCGTGCGTCGTTGCGCCGGTTGTCGAAGAAACCGCCTTCCGGGGCCTCTTGTACCGGCACCTTCGCGAGACCACCGGCAGAATGCGCCACGGCGCCGGCGTTCTGCTCAGCGCGCTTGCATCGGGGTTGCTGTTCGCTTTGCTGCATCCCCAGGGCATCCTGGCCGTTCCCGCCTTGACCGGCATCGCACTCGCCTTGGCTTTCCTGCGGGAGTGGCGCGACACGCTGGTGCCCTCCATGGTCGCCCATGGCGTGAACAACGCGGTGGTGATGGCGGTGCTTCTCGCCCTGTTGGCCGAGTGACCAACGAGGCGAGGAAGGACCGGCAA
>CAYPWB010000151.1:0-13232 GCA_964414315.1 uncultured Planctomycetaceae bacterium
ATGCCCTCCCCGAACCGGCGCCGATTCGTTATAATGGGCCCTTTGAGTTTCGCAGTGGCAAAGCGTGTGGAGTGCCGGGCCGTCTATCGGGTGGGTTCGTCATGGTGGACGAGATTGCAACAATACCTCTTCCGGGCATACAAAGGCACGACCAAGGAGGCAATGGAGCGCCGCCGCGCCCCCTCGCCGCCGAGTGCTTCTTTGCCGGACCGGAGAACGCCCTGGTTGAGGTGGCGGTGCGGAGCGTCCTGGACGACCGGACCGGCCGGTTCAACCCCCTGATGCTGTGCGGTCCGGCAGGGACCGGAAAATCGCACGTGGCGTGCGGCATCGCGGCCCAGTGGCGTCGGATGTTCCGAACCCGGGCCTTGTGCCTGACGGCCCGGGAGTTTGCACGCGAGTTGGCCGACGCTTTCGAGGTGAACGCCGTGGTCGAGTTTCGTTCGAAATATCGCGAGTGCTCTCTGCTGGCGCTGGAGGATCTCCAGACGCTGGCGGGCCGCGCGACCGCCCAAATCGAGTTGATCCACACCCTCGACGCGTTGCTCGACCGCGGGAGCCAGGTGCTACTGACGGCCTCGGACCCGCCCGCTCGGCTCAACCAACTGCACCCCACACTGGTTAGTCGGCTGGGTGCGGGCCTGGTGGTCAACCTGTCGCCGCCGAGCATCGAAGTTCGAACCATGCTGCTGCGGCACTGGGCCCGGCTGCGACGGGTCGAACTTTCCGAGCCGGTCGCTCGCGTGCTGGCGGAGGAGGTGCACGGTTCCGTGCCGGAATTGAGCGCCGCCTTTGCCGAGTTGGAGCCGGCGGCGCGGCTGGACGGCGGGGTGATCGACGCCGATTCCGCCCGGCAGTACGTTCGGCGGCGCAACGCCGCCGCCGAACCACCACTCTCGGCGATTGCCGTGCAGACGGCCCGGCATTTTTCGCTCCGGCTGGCCGACTTGCGCGGACCGTCGCGCCGCCGCGCCGTGGTGACCGCCCGCGACGTGGCCATGTACCTCGCCCGGCGGCTGACCAGCCACAGCCTGGAGCAAATTGGGCATTATTTTGGCGGCCGGGACCATACGACCGTACTGCACGGGTGCCGCAAGACGGGGAACTTGCTGAAAACCGACCCGGCGGTCCGGCAGGCGATCGAGCGTTTGTCGGAGAAATGGAGGAACGCCGGATGAGAGGCGTGTCGCGGAAGAACACAACAAGTCCGACGAAACACCCGGAGGACCGTTCCGGTAAATTGAACCGGCGCTGTTTTTCCGCGCAAGCCGCCGAACTTCGTAGTTCGCACGTGCGTGGAAAACCTGTCGGCCGACGGTCGGCGGACCGTCGCTTTCCGGGCAGTCATCGACAGCCGCGGGGCCAGGCGGCGCCGGTCGGTCGGTCGCCGACCAGACGTCGACGCGCCGCCGCCGGTCGGTCGCCCGGTTTTCCACCGGCATACGCACCCATCAACCGTTCCTAACCCTTGGTTTGGAAAGACGTTAGACCAGGAAGGCACCGTTGGGGACGACGACGACCGCAGACATTACTACTACTACTAAAAGATTGTTTCAGAACAGATATAGACACACGCGCCGGATCGCCTTGGAAGGGCACGCCGCCTTTCAAAGTCCCTCGGCAGGAGGACCCCGATGAAGATCGTTTGTCAGCGCGAGACACTCGCGCACGCGTTCCAGACGGCCGCCGCGATTGCACCCGCTCGTAGCAGCAAGCCCGTCCTGCAAAACCTCAAGCTCGATGCGGCCGGCGAAGCCGGGATTCTTTCGGGCACCGACCTGGAGACGGGTATCCGCATCGAGGTTACCGGGCTGGAGGTGGAGGCCGAGGGGAGCGTTCTGCTGTCCATCAACCGGTTCGGCTCGATCCTCCGCGAGAGCCCCGACGACAAAATCACCGTCGAGACCGACGGGCGCCAGATTCAAGTGCGCGGTATCCAAAGCGAGTTTCAGCTCCCCTCGGTCAATCCCGACGAGTTTCCCGCGGTGCCCGAGTTCAACGAGGAGCGATACCACGAGTTGACCGTCCCCTTCCTGCGGGAACTGATTCGCCGCACGGTGTTCGCCACCGACAACGAGAGCAGCCGGTACGCTCTGGACGGCGTGATGTTCGATTTGACCGAAGAAGGCGTGACGGCGGTCGCTACCGATGGGCGGCGCCTTGCACGGCAGGAAGGGCCTGGGAAGTCGGTCGGCGGGCACGTGACGGGCGACAACACGGTCATCATTCCCACCAAGGCGTTGCAATTGATCGAGCGGGCGCTCAGCGACAGTGCGGGCACGGCCCAGCTTGCCACCCGCGAGAACGACGTACTCATCAGAAGCGGCTCGGCCACGGTGTACGCCCGGCTGGTCGAGGGCCGGTTCCCCCGGTGGCGCGAAGTGTTTCCCAAGCACGGCGAATACGATTGCGTGGGGCTGGAGTTGCCGATCGGCCCGTTCTATGCCGCGGTGCGGCAGGCGGCCATCGTGACCACGGCCGAACGACGGGGCGTCGAGTTCACGTTCGCCGACGGCCACGTGAGTCTGGCCGCCCACGGGGCCGAGCATGGCGAATCGCACGTGGAACTGCCCGTTGCCTACGAAGGCGAGCCGCTGGCCATCAGCCTCGACCCCCGTTACCTGAGCGATTTTTTGCGAGTGCTCAGCCCCGACAAGACGTTCACGATGGAACTGCGCGGTTCGAAAACGGCCGCCGTATGCCAAACCGACGACGGCTATGGATACGTCGTCATGCCGCTGGCGCGCGGCGAACGGGGCTGAACTACCCGCGAAAGGAACCGATGGCACACAAACCGGTGTCGATTGCCGAAGTGGTTAGCGAGTTGATCGCACGTCGCGGGTTCGCGCGGGTGCGGTCGGCCGAAGCGTTCGAAGCCGCCTGGCGCGAAGCGGCCGGCGAGTTGATGGCCGGTTATACCCGCGTGGGCGAAGTCCGCCGCGGCAAGCTGGAGGTGATCGTCGCCAACTCGACCCTGGTGCAGGAGCTTTCGTTCCAGAAGCCGGCCATCCTCCGCCGGCTGGGCGAGCGCCTGCCCGGCGAACGAATCCGCGACCTGCGCTTCCGTGTCGGCCCGATTGAATAGCAATAGCAGCATGGAATGAATTTCCATGCGTGGGACAAGCTTCCCGCTTGTCAAGAATACCTCCGCTTGCCGGGGAAAGACAAGCCGGAAGCTTATCCCACGGACCAAGACCAAGAAAGACAACATGCCAGACGATACGAACCCGATTCCGCAAGACGATTCCAACGCTCCGGCCGACACTCCGGAAGGCTTCCAGTTCAAGCCGGAGGAAGACGGCGACTACAGCGCCCGCGACCTCGAACACCTCAGCGACCTGGAGCACGTGCGCGAGCGGCCGAGCATGTACATTGCCGACACGACGCTGCGCGGCCTCCATCACCTGGTGTACGAGGTGGTCGACAATTCCATCGACGAGGCGATGGCCGACTATGCGTCGAAGATCTCGGTGACCATCAACAACGACGGTTCGGTCGAGGTGGTCGACGACGGCCGCGGTATTCCGGTCGAGCACCACTCCGACCTGGGCTTCTCGACGCTGCAGGGCGTGATGACCGTGCTGAAGTTCGGCGGGAAGTTCAAGAAGGGGGCGTACCAAACGTCGGGCGGCTTGCACGGCGTGGGCGTCACGGTGGTGAACTTCCTTTCCGAATGGTGCGAGGTCGAGGTGCGGCGCGGCGGGCACGTGTACCAGCAGGAATACGAGCGCGGCATACCCACCGCCGACGTCCGCCGCATCGGCCGCACCGACTTGCGGGGCACCAAGATCACCTTCCGGCCGGATCCGCTGATCTTCCCCAACACCAACTTCCAGTACGGCGTTTTGTACCGGCGGCTGCAGGAGCTGGCGTTCCTGAACAAGGGCGTCCGCATCGTCTTCCACGATCAGAGAACGAACGAAGGCGAAACCTTCCATTACGAAAACGGCATCATCGAGTTCGTCCAGCATCTTAACCGGGCCAGCGAGCCCATTCACGACGATATCATCTACCTCACCGGCATGTACCAGGGCGTCGGGCTTGAGGTGGCCATGCAGTATTCGTCGGAGTTCACCGAGAATGTGCATTCGTACGTGAACAATATCTGCACCACGGAGGGCGGCACGCACGTGTCGGGCTTCCGCACCGCGCTGACGCGCACGCTCAATGCCTACGGAAAAAAGGCGGGCGTGTTCAAAGACCTCGTGCCCAGCGGCGACGACCTGCGCGAGGGCCTCACTGCCATCGTCGCCCTGCGCGTGCCGGAGCCCCAGTTCGAAGGCCAAACCAAAACGAAGCTGGGCAACAGCGAGGTCGAGGGGATTGTCAACTCGGCGGTGGGCGACCACCTGGCCAGCTACCTGGAGGAAAACCCCAAGAGTGCGCGCACGATCGTTCAGAAGGGGCTCGTGGCCGCCGAGGCCCGCGAAAGCGCGCGGAAGGCAAGGGCTCTGGTGCGCGAACGCAAGGGCGCGCTGGCCGGCGGCGGCCTGCCCGGCAAACTGCGCGATTGCACCAGCAAGGAAGTCGACCGTTGCGAACTGTACCTGGTCGAGGGCGATTCGGCCGGCGGCAGCGCCGAAGGCGGGCGCATGCGGGAGTTTCAGGCCATCCTCCCCCTGCGCGGCAAGATCATCAACGCCTATAAGTCGCGGGAAGACAAGGTGCTGGCCAACGAGGAGGTGCGCAGCATGATCGCGGCCGTGGGATCCGGCATCGGCGACGAGCTGGACCTGACCAAACGCCGCTACGGCAAGATCATCATCATGACCGACGCCGACGTCGACGGCTCCCACATCCGCACCCTGTTGCTCACGTTCTTCTACCGGCAGATGTACGACCTGGTGAAGGCGGGCCTGGTGTTCGTGGCGCAGCCGCCCTTGTTCCGCGTGCGACAGCGAAAAAAAGTGTATTACGTGCAAACCGAAGAGGAAATGAAGAAGCAGCTCATGGAGAACGGCCTGTCTGAAACGGCGTTCGATCCGCGCGACGGCCGCGTCATCGAGGGCGGGCCGCTGGAGCAGTTGTGCCGCATTTTGGCGGCGCTGGAGGAATCGCTCATCGCGCTGGAACGCCGCGGCGTGAGCCTGAAAATGCACGCCGCGCGGCAGGATCCCGAGTCGGGCAGGCTGCCGGTGTTCCACGTCTTCCTCGGCCCGGAAGACCACTGGTTCGCCACGCGCAACGAAATGGAGGACTTCCTCGCCACGCAGGAGAAGGAGGCCGGCGCCGAGTTGAAGGTCGAGCAAACGACCGGGTTGGAAACGCAGGCGGAAAACGGGGCCGAGGCGCCGAAAATTCGCATTGTCGAGTTTCACGAGGTCCGCTCGATCAACTCGCACCTGGCCGAACTGCGGAAGATGGGCTTCGAAATCGAGTCGCTCATTCCGCAGGATCGCACCGGCGTGGAGGAGCCCCGCTACACGCTCCGTCGCGGCGAGCAGGAGCAGGCGCTGGAGGACCTTCGCGGCCTGTTGGCCGCCGTGCGCGCCGCCGGCGAAAAGGGCTTGCAGATTACCCGATTCAAAGGATTGGGCGAAATGAACGCCGAAGAGCTTCGCGACACCACCCTCACGCCCGGCAACCGCACCCTCTTGCAAGTAACGATGGACGACGCCAGCGCGGCCGACGATCTGTTCCGCATTCTCATGGGCGACAAGGTGGAGCCGCGCCGCGAGTTCATCGAGAAGCATGCCCTGGAAGCCCGGAACCTGGACGTGTAACGGCCATGACTCCTCCTTGCGTGGAAATCCTCGACGAGCGGATTGTCGACATCCTGCGACGGAAGACCGCCACCGAGCGAGTGGCAATGATTTTCGCCGCGAATCGAACGATGCGTCGGAGGTTGGAAGGTCACTTGCGTTCGCGCCACCCGGATTGGGACGATTCGACCTTGATGCGCGAAATCGCCCGGAGAATGAGCCATGGAGCAGGATGACCTGCTGCGTCGCGTGGTAGACGTTCTGGAAGAGATGGGAATCACTTATATGCTGGTCGGTTCCTTGGCCAGCGGCGTCTATGGGGAGCCCCGGCTCACCAACGATATCGACGTGGTGCTTGAACTTCCACCGAACCGCGTCGGGGAGCTTTGTGAAGCCTTCCCTTCCCCGGAGTATTACGCTAGTGAAATCGCGGCGCGCGAGGCCGTTGCCTCCGGGGGGCAATTCAGCGTCATCCACATCGGCTCAGGCAACAAAGTCGACTTTCTCATTGCCCGGAAGGACGCGTGGGGGCAAAGCCAAATCCGGCGCCGTCGGCGCGAGCAAATCCTGCCAGAGCACCCCGGTTACACGGCCGCGCCGGAAGACGTGATTGTGGGAAAACTCTGGTATTACGAAGTAGGCGGTTCGGAAAAACACCTGCGCGACGTGGCAGCCATGTTGCAGGTAAGCGGCGACGAGATCGACCGCGATTACGTCGAGCATTGGGTGCGGCAACTTGGCTTCACCGAGTCGTGGCAGGCCGTTCTCGACCGGCTACGGTAAGAGGAGCGGTTAGGGTCCGGCTGTGGGAACGCGCTGGCTCTCGATCCGATCGTCGTACTGGATGAACCCGGCGCGCAGGTACATCGGAAGCGCGGCCTTCGCGTCGAACTCGCAGGTGTGCACCCAAACGCGCTCGGGCTTCCGCGACCAGGCCTGGCAGACGGCCCATTGCAGGAGCCGTGGGGCGTAGCCGCGGCCACGGTATTCGGGCAGGATGCCGAAATAGGCGAGTTCCACCTCGCCGCCCTTGCGGCCGTCGAGTTCGCAGTAGCCGGCCGGAACCCCGCCGACCCAAAGCACGTGCACCTCCACCCGCTCGTCGTGGAGAATGTCCGACAGTTCATCGTCGGCCATCAGCACGCGGTCGTACCATGCATGGCCTGCCCCAACCTGGTTGTAAAGGAACCGATAGAAGGCAACGGTGGGCCGGATGGCCCGCACGATGCGTTCCTCGGGCAGCCACGGCGGTGCCGGCTCGGTCGGCGGCGCCGTCATTTCCAGGTACCAGGTGCGCACCGGGACCTGCTTGATCTTACTCATCGGCGGGCGCCTCATCGGACGGATTCGAGGAAAGATCGATGCCCAGTGCGTCGCCCAACTGAACGACAAAAGGTTGCAGCGCCTTCGGACATGCGTCGCGCCAGGCGGGGAGCATCGCTTCGAGCGGACCGTGCGGGTTCACTTCGCCGCAACGCAGGTACGCCACCGCCTGCCAACCGGCCGGATTTCGCTCGAACACCGGCAGCAACTGCCGGGCCACGATGATCGTGTGCGCCCCCTGGTGCGATGTGTGCGTGAGCAGGTTCTCCTCGTTCTCCTTGTACCATGCCGGGAAATCCTGTCCGTCGGGCAGGCGGTGGTCGGGCGCGTCCAGTCGTTTCTGCGCGTAAGCCCGCAGGTTGCCGCGCCAGTCTTTCCAGTTGGCATAGGGCGGGTTGGTTTCCCACTCGTGGTACATGGCGCGCAACACGTAAAGCGACGCCGTTTCGCACACGGCCTCCTCGAACCACGAGTTGCCGTGCCGCGGCTCGGTTTCCAAATGCCCGGCGATCAGGTGGCCCAACTCATGGCCGAACTGGAACGCATACTGGGCCCAATAGAGCCCTTGGGGCGTCAGGCCGATGCGCACCTGCCCTTGCCGCCCGCGGCGGTGGATGGTGATGGGCAAGGGCCGGCTGCGGTACACCTCGACGGCGGGCCATTCCAACTGCTCGAAGTGCCGGTGTATTTGCTCCGCCGCCGACTCCAACAGGGCCTGAACGTTGCTGCGCGGGGCGTTCCATTCGTCCTGGCGCACCTGGATGGTCGGGGGGGAAGCCTGCTCTGCCTCGGCCGGCCGGGGCTGCTCGGCAAATGCGGCTATGGCCCAACTCATCAGCAGGCCCGCAGCAGCCAGGGCAGGCATCGGCTGCTTCCAAGGACGGGTTGAGGATGCCGGATGAAGGAGGCGAGCCATTGCAGTTCCCCTGGGGCGGTTACGCGCGGCTGAGTCTCGTCGCGGCGATCCACAGCACGACCATGACCAGCCCGACCAGGGCCAGCGCAATCAGCCCGTAGTGAATCAGCCCCGCACGAAGTTGCTGCAACGTTCGACCAATGGCCTCGTCGTACGCCTCCTGCACGATCACCACCCAGCCGGTGTCTTCCGCGCGCACCTGAATGGGCGCCATGTGCGCCAGCCAGAGGCGGTCGTAGGCGGCGCCTTCCGGGTCTTTGCCCAGCGGGTCGCGGTAGGTGCGCTGCCGGGCCGGAGTATCGGGCAAATGCTCCGGTGTTACGCGGTAATCCTTCATTCGATCGGGCAGCTTGCCCTGCTCGGCAATCATTCGGTCGAACAGCGGATGCTGGATGATCACCCCCTTCTGCGGGCCGTCGCGCGAATCGACCAGCACGGCGAATTGGCTCGGGCTCCCTTCCAAATCGACGAACCGGCCCAGTTCCACCGTCAGGGCCACCACGCCGAGGAACTGCTGCTCGGGCGAATTGTCGAACACGGGCGTCGACACAGCCACGATCCACCGGTTCGTCGCCTGGGAACGGAACACGGCCGACAGCGCCGTCTCGGCAAGCCGCTCGTCCGGGCCCGGACGCCAAGAGGATTCGAGATCGGCCGGGCCGCCGTGGAAAAAGCTGCGCCATGCGTAGTTCCGGCCCACCGTCGTCGGCGCCGGAAGGCGAACGGTCGACAGGCCGCGGGCATCGCACAAAAACCAGCTTGCCACGTCGTCCGGGGCTTCGACAAACGAGGGAATGGCCGCGGCCAGGGTCTCGGCCAGGGCCAGCCGTACCGGGTGGTCGCGGAACTGCTCGCGCAACGGCTCGGCCGCACTTTCCGAAAGATCCGGATCGCTCAGCCGCTGCATCAGTTCGAGGGTGCCGGGCGCGGCATACAATTCGGCCAACCCCTGCTTCACTTCGTCGGAGTTCGCCACACGGTTCACCGCGGCCCAGCGGCGTTGCAGTTCTTCGCCGGCCGTACGAGCCACGTACTGCGCCGCGAACCGGTTGCTCTCAATCGCCCGGTCGGTCAACGCCGCGTTCGATTGCCGCAGCGCCGTACTGAACCCTTGCCAGAAGAACAGCGACACGACCAGCAGCAGCAGCGCCGGACCTGCGGTACCCAGCAGCATGAGCGGGCGCTGCGCGCGGCGGCGCTGGCGGGCGTCGAGCGCGTCGAGCACGGCCTGCACGGTGGGAAAGCGCTGCTCCGGGTCGGGCGCGAGGCATCGGTCGACCACCGCGGCCAGGTCGGCGTCGACCCCCTTGACCTGCCGATGCGCCGTCGGCAGAGGCGACTCTTGGATCGTCTTCCGATACCGGGCAAGCCGCCGTGTGAGGTTCACCGCGTTGTCGATCGCCTGGGCCGACTCTTCAGTGCGGTGCGGCGGCACGCCGGTGAGCATGCAGTACAGCAGCGCGCCCAGCGCGTACACGTCCCACCGGGCGTCGGGAATGGCCTCGAGGTCGGCCTGTTCCGGGGCCATGTAAAAGAGCGTGCCCAGCGCCGGCGTCTGCTCGGTCGACAAGCGCGATTGGCCGAAGTCGGCCAGTCGCGGCTTGCCGTCCTGGTCCAGCAGGATGTTGGCCGGCTTCAGGTCGCAGTGGAGTACGCCCTTGGCGTGGGCGTGAACCAGCCCGACGGCCACGTCGCGCACCAGGTCGACGGCCTCGGCCGCGCGCAACGGGCCCTGGCCGAGGCGTTCGGCCAACGACCCCCGCTCGATGTACTCCATGACGTAGTACGGCGGCTCGGCCTCCCAGCCGACGGCCAGCAGTTGCACCACGTACCGATCGGCGAACAGGAAGGCGAGTTTCTCGACTTCGCGGCTGAGCAACGACCAGTCGAGCCCCCCACGATGGGCGTAGAACTTGATGGCCACCTGCCTGCCCGTATTCCGCTCGACCGCCAACCACACCTCGCCGTACGCCCCCCCGCCCAGCAGCCGTTCGAGTTCGTAGCCGGGCACCTGGATCGGGGGTTGCGTGCGGTGGAGGCTCCTTTCCCGGGCGTGCTCCCGCTCGCTTTCACGCTGCAGTTCGGTGGGGTCGGTGCTCATAAGGGTCAGTATAACCGCTCGGCAAGGCAGCGTGGAGCGGCGCGACAATTAGCAAGATTGACAGCAATTGGACTAATGGATCAGCTTATGCTCGACCCCGAACTCAGCCGCGGCCCGCGCAAGACCCTGGTCGGCGGTCGTGAACACAAGGTGCCTTCGAAACGCGACGGCAAGGTGCAGCGCGTCGGCGGTTCGAAGCGTGGTGGAGAACCGGCTGATCCACACTCGTGCTTGCTCGTACTCCTGATGCCCGATGGGCACGACCGAAAAAGCCAGCTCTTCGACATGCTCATGGAGGAGCGCAACGATGCGCGCCGCGGTTGTCGCGTGGAACTCGCCCCTGCGGAATTTCAGCGCGACGGCCGAACAGAACTCAAGCTCAACCAACCGGCTGATTGTCGGTTCCCCTTGCTCTCGGACGAGTTCATTCGCCGCTTCACTGCGAGGTTCAGGGCAGTAACACGCCACCAACACGCTGGTGTCGATGTACGCCATCAGTATCGCGCCTCCTGGCGAGCTTCGATGACGACTTCGGACAGCGGTTTTCCTTTGACGTCAATGGAAGCCCGGAACGCGGCCAGATCGGGAAACGGCTCCGACGTGCCTGATTCGAACGGTGTCAGACAGGCGACCTTGCGGCCCCGTCGCGTGAGGACCACGGTTTCGCCGGATTCGACCGCCTTGACCAATTCGCTCAGCCGCCGCCTCGCCTCTTTCAGATTCACCGGGGTCATTGCTCGCCTCCAAAGGTTACACCTAAAGTATACACCGACGGGCTCGGGGGGTCAAGCCGGTCGATGGCGGTGAACCTGGGAAGGTCTCATTCGGCCCCGCTAATTCTACGCAACCCGAATAACCGATAGAAGCCATACAGCCGATCCGGCCGGGTTCCAGGGGCCTATGCGTTCAATTCGAGGGATTTCCTATGCGAATTACTGAATTCGCTGCTTGCATTGCTATCGCGGTGTTATTGACTGCCGGGCTTTCCGGCGGGGCTCGGGCGGAGGCGGCGCAACCGGCGCCGGGTACGGCCGAGGCGAGCGACGACAGTCCGTTTCAGCAAGAACCGACCCTGCCCGAGGTGCTCGTGCAGCCCGACGAAGTGCCTCCAGTGCCCCCTGAGGTACCACCCGCATCGCCCGCACCCCAGCCGGCCGCTCCCTTCGACTTGCCGCAAAGTTACCCGAACCTCGAGCAACTCCGATTCGAAGGGTTGAACTCGGCGCTGCGGGGCGACGGATCGATTTTCGAGTCGCCGCGGGCCGCGTCCATCATCGACCGCATCCAGCTCGAGGAGCGCCAGCCTCGCAACATGATCGAGGCCGTCGAGCAGGAGGTGGGCGTGCTGATGCAACGCACCGGCGCGGGGCAGGCCTCGCCGTTCATCCGCGGACTGACCGGGCCGCAAACCCTGCTGATGATCGACGGCGTGCGCATGAACAACTCGACCTACCGGTTCGGGCCGAACCAGTATTTCGCGCTGATCGACCCGGGCATGATCGATCGCATCGAGGTGGTGCGCGGGCCGATGTCGACCCAGTGGGGCGCCGACGCCATCGGCGGCGTGATCAACGTAGTGACGCGCGGCACGGGCACCGACTTCGGCCGCTTGCTCGGCGGCGAGTTCATCAACCGGTTCGCGACGGCCGACGCCGGCAACTACTCCCGGCTGAACGTGCAGGGCACGTATTCCGACTTCGGCGTGTTCGGCGGCGGCAGCTACTCGAACATTCACGACCTCGAACGCGGTGGGTCGCTCGGCCGGCAGCCGTTTACGAACTACAGCCAGTACTCCGGCGATATCCGCTTCGATTTCCATCCCGACCCGTGGCACCGGCTGACCGTTTCGCTTCAGCACTTCGAGCAGAAAGACGTGCCCCGGTCCGACCGGTTTCCGGGGGAAATTCAGTTGTTCGATCCCCAGCAGCGCGACTTGGGCTACATCCGCTGGGAAGGCACCGACCTGTGCGGCGTGCTGTTGGACGGGTACAGCGTGACGGCGTCGTACCAGCGAAACAAGGAGGGTCAGTTCCGGCGCCGCCCGCCCGCCGGGCCGCGGTTCGACCAGGGCGAGTTCGACGTCGACACGGTCGGCCTCAGCTTCGTCTTCTTCCGGGAGCCGGGGCGTTTGGGCAAGCTCACCTGGGGCTTCGACTGGTACCACGACGACGTCGACGCCGACCGCGCGCGGTTCGACGCCGCCACCGGCCAACTCGTCGAAACGCTCCAGCCGCAGTACCCCACCGACAGCCACTACCGCAACAGCGGCGCGTTCCTGCTTTGGGAACTGCCGCTTACGGAGCGGCTCACCGCGCAGTCGGGCATCCGGTACAGCGATATTCAGGCCGGCGCGTCGGTGCCGCTGTTCGATCCGGCCGACCCGCTGGCTCCGGCTGCCTCGACGCGAATGACCCCCGTCTTCTCGCAGTGGACGGCCAATGCAGGCTTCTCGTACGCGCTGATCGACGAGCTGCGACTGGTCGGCTCGATGGGCGAAGGATTCCGGGCGCCGCTGCTGGACGAACTGACCAGCGTTTCGACGAACGTGAACGAGGGCATCGACGTGCCCAACCCGGACCTTTCGCCCGAAACGAGCCGCACGTACGAGTTGGGCCTGAAGGCGAACTTCGAGCGGCTACGCGGGCAGGCGTTCGTGTACTGGACCGACCTGGAAGACCTGATCACCCGCGACCGGATCGGCGTCATTCCCGACCCGCTCAACCCGGGCAGCAACATCGCCGTGTTGCAGCGGCGGAACGTCGGGCGGGCGGAAATCCAAGGGTTCGAGCTGGCCGGCGAGTACCTGTTCACCCCGCGGTGGAGCTTGTACGGCAACTTCTGGACCACCTACGGGCAGAACCTGACCGACGACGAGCCGCTCAGCCGCATTCCGCCGCAACAGGGCATCGTCGGCCTGCGCGGCCGCAGCCCCCGGCATCGAAGCTGGTTCGAACTGTACGCCTGGATCGCCCAGCGCCAGGACCGCCTGAGTGCCCGCGACGAGCGCGACTCGCGCATTCCCGCCGGCGGCACACCGGGCTACGCCACGCTGAACATGCGCGCCGGCTGGGACGTGTGGGAGCATCACCGCATCGCATTGGGCATCGAGAACATCTTCAACGAGGCCTACCGCGTTCACGGTTCCGGGGTCGACGGCCCCGGCATCTCGGGCCACGTCGGCTACGAGGCG